>NZ_JAIZRS010000003.1:0-372325 GCF_020419985.1 Burkholderia sp. AU32262 | reverse complement strand
CCCCCCCCCCCCCCCCCCCCCCCCCCCCCCCCCCCCCCCCCCCCCCCCCCCCCCCAGCGCGGTGATCCACGGACGGCGGCCAATGGCCGCCGTTTTCGTTGAGGCGGGCGAAACTGCACGTGACGTTTGCCGAAGGCGTGCGAGGCGATGGTGCGGACGAGGGGAGGCGGGTGCAAAAAGAAAAAGGGCTTTCCCGGAGGAAAGCCCTTTTAAGGTGGCGCGGCTGGCAGGATTCGAACCCACGACCCCTTGGTTCGTAGCCAAGTACTCTATCCAACTGAGCTACAGCCGCACGCAAAACGGTACTGCTTCAACTGTCGGAACCTTCTGCGATGGGAAGGCCCCCAAATAAGTGGCGCGGCTGGCAGGATTCGAACCCACGACCCCTTGGTTCGTAGCCAAGTACTCTATCCAACTGAGCTACAGCCGCACGCAACAACACACTTCTACTGCTTCGAACTGAAAGGGCCTTCGGTTCGGAAGGCCCTCGAAAAGGTGGCGCGGCTGGCAGGATTCGAACCCACGACCCCTTGGTTCGTAGCCAAGTACTCTATCCAACTGAGCTACAGCCGCACGCAGAAGCGGAAGTATAGCAGAGTCGTATAAAAAGGGAAGCCTTATTCGCGAATTTGGTGCGATGGCCTTGGGCGAGCGCCCTTCGTGTACCCTTGGAGGATCAGTCATTCACGTTGAATCCGCATCATGAACAAGGCGTTTGTCAAAGAGTCGGACGGTGACGACGACGATCTCGACCCGGCTCAACCCGCGATTCCGGCGGGCGCGAAGAACTACATCACGCCGGCCGGCCACAAGCGGCTGAGGGACGAGCTGCTGAACCTGATCGACGTCGAACGTCCCGAGGTCGTGCGGCTCGTGTCGTGGGCCGCCTCGAACGGCGACCGGTCGGAGAACGGCGATTACATCTACGGCAAGCGGCGGCTTCGCGAGATCGATCGCCGCATCCGCTTCCTGACGAAGCGGCTCGACCTCGCCGAGGTCGTCGACGCGAGCCGGCAGGAGAACGTCGACCAGGTTTTCTTCGGCGCGACGGTCGATTACGAGACGCCGGACGGCGAGGACCACACGGTGACGATCGTCGGCATCGACGAGGTCGATCTCGACCGCGGCTGCGTCAGCTGGATTTCGCCGGTCGCGCGTGCGCTGATCAAGGCGAAGATCGGCGATACCGTCACGCTGATGACGCCGGCCGGCCCTCAGCCGATCGACATACTCGACGTCCGGTATCCGGCGCGCGGCGACGCCTGAGCGTCGGCCGGCGCGACGCGGCAAAGCAAAAGCGCCCCGTCGGGGCGCTTCGTCTTTCCGCGTACGGCGAATGTGCCGGTCGCTCAGAAGCGATGGCGCAAGCCGGCCGTGACCGCGATCTGCTTGTTGGTCGACGATGCGGCGCCCAGCCCGTTGATGTTGGCGCCGAGGTCGAGCCCGTCGCTGTTGACCTTCTGGAACTCGCCCTGCAGGTACACGTCGGTGCGCTTCGACAGCGCGTAGTCGGCCTGCAGATTGAACTGGTGCCAGGTCGGCTTGTCGCCGGACAGGCGGCCCTGCGTATACGTGTAGGAGCCGGCGAGCGACAGGGCCGGCGTCAGCGCGTAGCGGCCGTTGACTTCGTAGTTGCTGAAGCGGCCGCTGTCGCCAAGGCCCGTGATGCCGCCCGTTACGCCCGATTGGCCGGCGCTGATCGCGCGCAGGCCGCTAAGGCGCGTCTGCGTGAACACGAAGCCGACCGTCGCGGGGCCGAACCCGTAATTCAGGCCGGCGCCCTAGGTACGCTGCACGCGCGACGCGAAGGTCCAGTCGCCGGTGACCGCACCCGGATCGGAGGCGGCCTGCGCGAGCGCGTTGACGTCGCTGTTCAACTGCAGGTAGGCCGCGGCGAAATTGAAGCCGAGGTAGCTGTACGACACGCCGCCGCTATACGCGCGGTTGTTCGCGAACGCCGACGAATTCGAGAACCCGTACAACGCACCGAACTTGAGGCCGCCGTAGTTGGCGCTCTGGTACTTGACCGAGTTGTTGATCCGGAACGAGTTGTTCAGGTTGTCGTTGTCGAACGGGTGGGCGAACTGGGTGCCGCCATACTGGGTACCGGTCAGCGACAGCGGCCCGAGATAGTCGACCACGCTGTCGTATTGACGGCCCAGCGTCAGCGAGCCGTAGGTGGTGTGCGCGAGGCCCACGAACGCCTGCCGGCCGAATTCGCGGCCGTTCTGCTTGAGCGTGCCGTTGTTGATGCCGAAACCGTTTTCCAGCGTGAAGATGGCTCTCAGGCCGCCGCCGAGATCCTCGGTGCCGCGCAAGCCCCATCGGCTGCCGTTGATCGAACCGCTCGTTTCCTGCCAGGCGCTGTGGCCATGCTGATTGTTCGTGTAGGTGATGCCTGCGTCGATCAGGCCGTACAGCGTCACGCTGCTTTGCGCATGGGCTGCGGTGACGAATACACCCGACAACGCGGCGACGATCAAGGTCTTTTTCATGGATCTGTCTCCAAACAGGATGTCGATCGAACCTGCGGCGGACTGGTCGTGTTCGCCTGACGCCGTAGTCGCTCCGGCGGCGCGGTCGTGCGATCGTCAGAAAGCCACCTTCAGTGTATGAAGGGCGCCGAGCGAGGGCGGCTGGCGCTTTAAGAAATAATGTATTTTGGAATCCGCAAAAATCGACGGGTGCGCGCGAACGCTTGTCCCGCAAGGATCTGCGGCGGTGCAGCGAAAGGAAGCAGCAATGGGAACGACGTAACGGGCGTTGCGCGGCCGCGACAGACAGTCAGCAGCGAGCGGGGGCTTCTATAGCGCGATTATTGACACATCGGCAATAGAGGTTTGTGTGGAGCATGGATAATGAAAGGTAGTTCTCTCGCTATACTGCGATCTCTGCTTTCCGAAGCAGACTTTTTCGTTGACGGAAAAGATCTCCAAACCTTTGTCGGCGCGACTTCCCAGTCGCGCTTTTTTTTTGCCCCGCTGCGCGGTGCGCTACCGCGTGTACGAGCGGCGCTTGCGCTTGCCTGCAGGCACGGCCTCTTCTGCTTCGACCGGCAGCGGCGTGTAGGTCCAGTCTTCCATCACGTAGTGACGGGCATCCAGAGGCGATGCGAGCAGGTTCTGCCAGTGATCGCCGTGCCACGTCATATCGAATTCGGCGTCGCACGGCGCTTCGCGCGCGGACTCGGCCAGGGCGCGGGACTTGCGACGTACGCGCCCGAGCCGGCTCGCGAAGCGCTTGATTCCGTCCAGCCACATGACCCTCTCCTTCCTTTCGGCGTTGCTTCAGGATCGCAATGTCTCCGCATTTCCGCAACCCGGAAAAAACCCGAGGATTTTACCGGGTCGATTTGTCCCCGGTAGAAATTTCGCGACCGATGATTATCGAGGATCCGATCCCGGTAATGTTGACAGGTTTTTGATGCGAATCAATTAATCAAGGATGATGGTGTACCGATTCCAGCGGTATTAGCATCTTTTCGATAAAGCACACGTCAAAAATTTTCTTGACGCACCCGGATTGTCCAATTTATAAAGTCAGCACTCCGTCCTCGGGCGGCGCGCCGGTGCGGATGCCGGCGCAATGTTTCGGGATTTCGGGTAACGGCTATAAAAATAGCTTTTTTGATCTTATCGAGTGGGGAACGCAGACATGGATACCGGTATCGTGAAATGGTTTAACGATGCTAAAGGTTTTGGGTTTATTACGTCGGACAATGGCGGTGAAGATTTGTTTGCGCACTTTTCCGAAATCCGGATGGACGGCTTCAAGACGCTGAAGGAAAACCAGCGTGTTTCGTTCGACGTCAAAGTCGGGCCGAAAGGCAAGCAGGCAGCGAATATCCAGGCGGTCTGACGCGCCTCGCATTGCCGATCACGTCCGGCCCCCGCATCGCGGGGGCTTTTTGTTTTCCGGGGACGGAGCATGCCGGCTCGGGCTGGCCGCGAGTACGCATGCCGGTGCATACTCACGAAAGCACCGTTTCCCAGTCTTTTCATGTCCGATTCCCGTCCGCCCGATCCCGCCAGCGAACAGCCGCTAGTCTTCGTCGACCTTGAAACCACCGGCGGCTCGTCCGCCGACCATCGCATCACCGAAATCGGCGTGGTCGAAATCGGGCCGCTCGGCGTGTCGACGTGGTCGAGCCTCGTCAATCCGGGGCAGGCGATTCCGCCGTTCATCCAGCAACTGACGGGCATCTCGGACGCGATGGTGCGCGATGCGCCGACGTTCGCGTCGCTCGCGCCGGCGCTGTTCGAGCGGCTCGACGGCAAGCTGTTCGTCGCGCATAACGCGAGCTTCGATCGCGGCTTCCTGCGCGCCGAATTCGAGCGAGCCGGGCTCGCCTTCAATCCCGATGTGCTCTGTACCGTAAGGCTGTCGCGCGCGCTGTTTCCGCGCGAATCGCGGCACGGGCTCGATGCGTTGATCGAGCGGCATGGGCTCGTGCCGGCAGCGCGCCACAGGGCGCTGGCCGATGCCGACCTCCTCTGGCAGTTCTGGCGCCAACTGCACGACATCGTGCCGCTCGAGCGGCTGCGCGACCAGATCGCGCGGACGACGCGCCACTTCCGTCTGGGCGGCGACCTGACCGAGGCGTGGCTGGATACCGCGCCGGCAGGGTGCGGCGCGTATGCGCTGTTCGGCGAGCGCGACGAAGCGCTGTATGTCGGCCGCAGCGTGCGCGTGCGGCAGCGGCTGCGCGCGCTGCTGACCGGCGAGCGCCGGTCGTCGAAGGAAATGCGGCTGGCGCAGCAGGTGCGGCGCGTCGAGTGGCGCGAGACCGGCAACGAGCTCGGGGCGATGCTTGCCGAAGCGCAATGGATCGCGCGGTTGCGTCCGTCGTACAACCGGCGCCCCGCAGCCGACGCCGCTCGCGCGGGCGGTGCGCCCTGGCCGTTCGACGGCGCCGTCGCGTTCGAGGCGAACGGCGAGCGCCGCCTGTTTCACGTGATCGACGGCTGGTGCTATCTCGGTTCGGCGGAATCGCTCGATGCGGCCGCGCGGCTCGTGGCCGACGCGGCGGGCGGGGCGTTCGAACCCTTCACCCATCGCCTGCTGCAGCCGCATCTCGCGCGCGGCTTGCAGATGATTCCGCTCGCGGCGCTCACGCCGGCCGATTGAGCGGGCGGCCCGGGTCCGTGGCCTCGCCTGCGTCAGCCGATCGCGCTGGCCCCACCGGCGGCGCACACGTGTGACAGCGCGGTATCGAGGGCCTGCGTCTGCCTCGAATCGTAACGCGTGAGCGTCTTCCAGTTCGCGATGCTGCGCGCGAGCCGCGCCTGGCAATCGGGCGCCTCGCGCAGCGGGGCGACCTGCGCGAGACCGGCGAGCATTTTCTGCGTCAGCCGGTCGAGTGCCGGCCGCGTGCTGGTCGCGAGGTCGGGTGGCGTGCCTTCCGGCGGCCGCGTCGTGCGCCACGTCGCGAACAGTGCGTTCTGCACGTCCTTGCTCGCCGTGATCTGATCCTCGAAGAAGGTTCGGGCAAACGCGGGATCGACGCCGGCCTGGACGGCGCGTTTTTCGACCGCGGTGAGCAGCGCCGCTTCGCGCGGCTGGTCCTCGATGGCCTTGTGATTCGCCCATTTCCATCGCGCGACCGGTTCGGCGAGCGCGAGCCGCTGCGACGCGAGTGCGACGATGTTGGTGAGGGCGGTGTCGTCGCCGTCTGCACGGGCGGTATGCGGGGAGAAGAGGGCGACGCCGAGCGCGGCGACAGCGAGGCTGGCACGAATGGCTTGCTTCATCGGAACGATCGGGAGAGCCGGGCGGGCCGGACGTGGAAAACCAGAAGGATAGACGAAGACAGTCGCGCGGCGTAGCGTCGCGACAGCAGAATCAGCAGGCGAGCCGATCCGGCACCGTCAGGCTGTTGCGGCCCGGGTGCGAGGCGAATGGCGCGCGAGGCGCACGGATGAACCGCACGATAGCGATGATCGACACGTGGCGGTTACAGAACCGAACTGACGTTCACTTCGGCGAGTACAGCTTGTGCTGCTCGTCGAAGAATGCCCGAACGTGCTCGGGCAACTCGGCGAGGAATTCCACGCCGACGGGTTCCGGATCCGGGCTCATCACTTGCTCGGGCGGTGGCATGCGAGTTGGTCTTTCGTCCATGATCGTTTCTCCAGCAGGTTCAATGATTATCAACCTCGCGCTCGGATTTATGCCAGCGTCGAATCGTTAGATTTTGTCTCTGTTGTATTAACGGCACATGCGCTCCGACGCGCGGTGCGATGCCCGGTATGGCAACCGCGCGATCGGCAACGATCGGGCCGCTTGCTATACTTGCGCGCACTTTTTCCTGGACCGCGATGAGACGAACGACGCGATGGATCGGCCTCGTATGGCTGGCGCTGGTACTGAACGTACTGTCGCCCGTCGTCGGCTACGCGCGTCTTGCGTCGAACGGCTCCGGCACGCTCACGCTCGAGTTGTGCAGTGCAGCGGGCGCCCGTCAGGTCGTGCTCGCGCAAGCGGGCGACGACCGCGACACGTCGTCGTTCGACCACGCCGGCGTCCCGCATTGCGTGTACTGCCCCGGCTTCGCGGCGAACGTCGCGCTGGGCGCGAGCCTGCCCGCGATGCCGGGTTTCGTGCGCACGTTCGCGTATCGGGTGGCTGCGCCGCTCGTTCCCGACGTGCGCTGCAAGGGCATCCGTCTCGCGCAGCCGCGCGCCCCGCCTGAAAACGTTCCGGTCTGATTGATGTCGTCCGCGCGCCCTGGTGGCGTGCGAGCCGCCCGCGGCCCCGGCCCGCGCGTCGCGTCGTTCGTGCGCGGTTCGTGCCCCGGTGTCCGGCGGCGTCCGATCACGTTTTCAGGAACTCACTCATGTCGTCTCCCCTTGCCGCGCGGCCGTCGCGCGGCCAGCTCGCGCTCGCATGCGCGGCCGCTTTCGCATGGCCGGCCGCTTACGCGGCTTCAGCCGACGATGTCCGTGCCGAGGCCGCCCGCGGCGGTCACGCCGATCGTCCTGCCGCCACCGCGCCGGCCTCCGCCGGTGTCGCCGCATCGGCCGCGCCGGCCGGCGAGACGCTGTCCGCCGTCAGCGTGACCGCGCAGCGGCAACCCGTCGATCCGGATACGCCGGCCGTCGTCACGTCGATCACCCGCGAGCAGATCGATGCGTACACCAACGTCACCACCGAGGACGCGCTGAAGTACGCGCCGAACCTGATGGTTCGCAAGCGCTACATCGGCGACCGCAATAGCGTATTCGCGGGCCGCGACTTCAATGAACTGCAGAGCGCGCGCGGGCTCGTCTATGCCGACGGCGTGCTGCTGTCGAACCTGCTCGGTTCGAGCTATGCGTACCCGCCGCGCTGGTCGCTGATTCCGCCCGACGACATCGCGCGCGTCGACGTGCTCTATGGCCCGTTTTCCGCGCTGTATCCGGGCAACTCGATCGGCTCGACCGTGCTGCTCACCACGCGCCGCCCGGAACAGCTCGAGGCGTCGCTGTCGACGCAGTTCTTCACGCAGCGTTACCACGACGGCTACGGATTCGCGGACAGCTTCGGCGGCAATCACCAGACCGCGCGGATCGCGAACCGCGTCGGCCGGTTCTGGTTCGCGCTGTCGCTCGACCGGCTGGAAAACGACGGCCAGCCGATGCAGTATGCGAGCCCCAATTCCGCCTACAACCCGAAGCTGGGCGCCGCCGTCCCGGTGGCGGGCGCGGCGACCGACATCGGACCCAACGGCAAGCGGCGGACCATCGTCGGCGCGCAGACGATCGAGCGGACCGAGCAGCTCAACGAGACGGTGCGGATGGGCTATGCGTTTTCCGATCACGTCGATGCGACGTTGACGCTCGGGCATTGGGAGAACCATTACCGGCAGCACGGCGAGACCTTCCTGCGCGACGCGACGGGCAAGCCGGTCTACGGCGGCAACGTGTCGATCGGCGGCCAGAACATGACTGTCGCGCCGAACGCGTTCGCGCCGCAGCGCGGCGACCAGGAGAACTGGCTGTACGCGCTCGGGTTGAACGGCCGGCTCGATTCCGGCTGGCGGCTGTCGGGCGTCGTGTCCGCGTACGACGTCTCGCGCGACGTGCTGCGCGCGGCCTCGACCGTGCAGGGCGGGGCGGGTACGCTGTTCGAGGGCGACGGCACCGGCTGGCGCACGCTCGACCTGAAGGCCGAGGCGCCGGAAGTGAAAGGCCATACGTTCACGTTCGGCTATCACTACGACAACTACTTCCTGCGCAACGCCACGTACAACACGGCCGACTGGCTGGCCGGGCCGACCACGTCGCTCGCGAGCGTCTATCGCGGCGATACGCGCACGCAGGCGCTGTTCGGGCAGGACGCGTGGCGCTTCGCGCCGGGCTGGCTCGCGACGCTCGGGCTGCGCTACGAGCGCTGGGACGCGTATGGCGGCGCGCTCGGCAATGCGAACGGCACGCTCGGCTATGCGGACCGGAGCGCGAACGCGCTGTCGCCGAAAGTCGCGCTGCAATGGGACGCGACGGATGTCTGGCGCTTCCGGCTGTCGTTCGCGACCGGCACGCGGTTTCCGACGGTCGGCGAGCTGTTCCAGGGCACGATTTCGAATAACGCGATCGTCAACAACAACCCGAACCTGCGGCCGGAAAAGGCGATCGACTGGGATTTCACGGCCGAACGCGACGTGGGTGTCGGCGTCGTGCGCGCCAGCGTGTTCCAGAGCGACCTGCGCGATTCGATCTACAGCCAGACGACGGTGGCGGGTGCGACCACCGTCACCAACGTGTCGAACGTCGACCGCGTGCGCGTACGCGGCGTCGAACTCGCGTTCAGCGGCGAGAACGTCGGGCTGCGCGGGCTGAACATCGACGCGAACGTATCGGCGAGCAACGCGCAGATTCTCGCCGATGCCGCGAACCCGGCCTACGTCGGTTCGCGCTTTCCGCGGATTCCGCGCATGCGCGCGAACCTGCTCGCGTCGTATCGCTTCGACGAGCACTGGCTGGCGAGCGTCGGCGTGCGCTACTCGGGCCGTCAGTTCAACACGCTCGACAACAGCGACGTGAATCCGGACGTCTACGGCGGCACGAGCTCGTTTACGGTCGTCGATCTGAAGGCGCGCTACCGCTTCGACCGTCACTGGAGCGCGTCGGCGGGCATCGACAACCTGACGGGCCGCCGCTACTACGTGTTCCACCCGTATCCGGGCCGCACGTTCTATGGAGAACTGAAGTGGTCGCTGTGAAACCGTTCGCGGCAGGCTGCGCGCCGCGGCTCGCGACGCCGTCGTCCGCCGGCGCGCACGAGGCGTCCGGAGGACCGAAAGCCGCCGATTCGCAGGGCGTGCAGTATGCGAACGCGGAGCCGATACCCCAGTGGCTGCGGGTGGCGCTCGATGCGCAATGGAGAGGGGAGATGCCGCGCACCCTGTGGATCGGGCGAGATGGTGTGCGTGAAGCTTCCAGCGGATTGCGGACGGCCGACGTGCTCGACGGCGGCTTGCGGCACGCGAAGCGTTGACGGAGCCGGTGGCGCGCGGCGAACGCGCCGCGCGCCGGCCCGATGCGAAAACGCGCCCGAAGGCGCGTGGAGAGAAAACGTCAGGCCGCTCGCCTGAATAGGCGGATCACGAACAGCAGGATCACCGCGCCGATGACCGCGACGATCACCGAGCCGATGAAGCCGCTGCCGATGCTGATGCCGAGCAGTCCGGCAAGCCAGCCGCCAATCACCGCGCCGACGATCCCGACGATGATGTCGACGATCAGCCCGAAGCCGCCGCCCTTCACGAGCAAGCCGGCCAGCCAGCCGGCGATCGCGCCGATGATGAGCCACATAATCAAGCCATGAGTCATGGTGGTGCTCTCCTTGGGTTGAGTCGAAATGACCGGGCACGGGCGGTCGCGCGCCGCAAGCTGGTTGAAAGCGGCTGCGGCCGCCGCACCGCCCACGCAATGTAACGCGATAGGCGGGTCGGAATCGTTAAGTAATGTTATGCACCCTTAAGGAGATTTTCCAGGGAGATTTGTCTGCGTACGGCTCGATTCGTGCGCGCACCGCGCATGGCGCGCGGCCAAGCCGGTCTGCAGGAATGAGGCGCGGCCGAAAATTCGTCGATCGGGCGCATCGTGGCGTGCATGGGCACCTCGGGCCGTCCGTCGGCAGCGTCGGCTGTCAGCCGCGCAACGGTCACGGCATCGCCGATCGCCAGCAGTGCGAAACGGGCAGGCAAGGGCGAGCAAGAGCGACGTATCGGCTTCACCGATCCGGGGCATCGTGTGGCCCGCGCGGCGGCGTAGAGGGCGTCGCATTCGGCGTCCGTCATCATTCGGTATCCTGACTGACTGGCATTGGTCGAAGTAGGTGGATGGAGCGCGATCGAGCGCGGCGGCCATGGCGTCAATGTGCGAGGCGTGCCCGGCGGCCGGGCACGTGATGGACGATGCTGTTGCTTGCGCCGTACAGGTCGGACAGCCGGCCGTCGGGGCCATGGCCGCCGCGGGCCGAGCCGCTGCGCACCGCGATGGGTGATCGATACGATTGGCTGGCCGCCGCCGAGTGGGGAGAAGTCGTGCGGGAGGTGTGGGCGAGGTGGCGCAGATAACGGCCGCCGCGAGGATCGCGCGCTGCGCGATCGGCAGGGCGTCGTCGACCGGCCTCACGATTTCGGCGCCGGAAAAGAGAAAAGGTCTGACAAGCGATGCTTGTCAGACCTTTATGTCTTGGTGCCGGAGATAGGAGTCGAACCTACGACCTTCGCATTACGAATGCGCTGCTCTACCAACTGAGCTACACCGGCAGCAGAGAAATGAAATTATATGGTCAAATCCGCGATCTTGGCAATAGGTTTTGCGAAATTTTTTCAGCTTGCTGCTACTGCTTCGCGAAACCCTCGATCCGGCGGACTTTCCGCTTCCACTTCACCGCGATGCGACCCGTTAGGGCCACATCGCGAAGGCGCGATTGTACTGATGTCTCGCGCCTCCGTCCAGTGCTGCAGTGCAATTATTTTGCTTCGTCGTGATAGCCGGTCACGCGCTCGACTTCGTTCTTCGAGCCGAGGAATACGGGCACGCGCTGGTGCAGGCCGGTCGGCTGCACTTCCATGATGCGCTGCGTGCCGGTCGTCGCGGCGCCGCCCGCCTGTTCGACGATGAACGCCATCGGGTTCGCTTCGTACATCAGGCGCAGCTTGCCCGGACGATCGGGCGTGCGCTTGTCGGCCGGGTACATGAAGATGCCGCCGCGGTTCAGGATCCGGTGCACGTCCGCGACCATCGACGCGATCCAGCGCATGTTGAAGTTGTCGCCGCGCGGGCCGTCCTTGCCGGCGTTCAGCTCGTCGACGTAACGCTTGACCGGGTCGTACCAGTGGCGGGCGTTCGATGCGTTGATCGCGTATTCGCGCGTGTCGGCCGGGATCTGCATGTTGCTCTGCGTGAGCACCCACGAGCCGACTTCGCGGTCGAGCGTGAAGCAGTTCACGCCGTTGCCGGTCGTCAGCACGAACACCGTCTGCGGGCCGTACACGGCATAGCCGGCCGCGACCTGCTGCGTGCCCGGCTGCAGGAACGATTCCTCGGTCGCCTGCTTGCCGTCCGGGCAGCGCAGCACCGAGAAGATCGTGCCGATCGACACGTTCACGTCGATGTTCGACGAACCGTCGAGCGGGTCGAACACGAGCAGGTATTCGCCGCGCGGGTAGTTCGCCGGGATCGGGAAGAACGTTTCCATTTCCTCCGACGCCATCGCGGCGAGGTTGCCGCCCCATTCGTTCGCGTCGAGCAGGATTTCGTTCGACAGGATGTCGAGCTTTTTCTGCACCTCGCCCTGGACGTTCTCGCTGCCGGCGGTGCCGAGTGCTTCGCCGAGCGCGCCCTTCGACACGTTGTAGCTGATCGCCTTGCACGCGCGGGCGACGACTTCGATCAACAGGCGCAGGTCGGCGGGGAGGTTGTTGGTCTCACGTTGCTGTTCGATCAGGAACTTCGACAGCGTGGTGCGGCGGGCAATGGACATGACAGACTCCGAAAGGCGAAAGAATCCTTGAATGGCCGCAATTTTACCCGTCGCGCCTGCGGTGCCGCCGGCTTTTTTCGTCCGGTTACATGGGCGGGCCGCCGAATCGGCCCGGTATCGGGCGACGCCGGCGGGCGGGGGCGTTCATCGCAGCCGCGGCCGGTCGGGCGGTCCGACCCCGCGATCGCGAGCGGTTTCAGCCGCGCCCGCGCAATGAAAAAGCCGGTGCCGCGTGAGGCGGCACCGGCTTTTTCATTGCGCGGACGCGACAGCGGGCGATCGCGTGACTTACGCGAGCGCCTTCTCGACGATCTCGCGCACGTCGCGCGATTTCGCGCCGGCGGCGACCTGCTCGAGCGCTTCGCGCATCCGGTCGCGCAGCGCCGGCGTGAAGCGGCGCCACAGTTCGAGCGAGCGCGCGAGGCGCGCCGCGACCTGCGGGTTGATCGCGTCGAGCGCGAGCACCTGTTCCGCCCAGAACGCGTAGCCCGACCCGTCGGCCGCGTGGAATTGCGCGGGGTTCGCCGCGCAGAAGCTGAAGATCAGCGAGCGCGCGCGGTTCGGGTTCTTCAGGTTGAACGCGGGGTGCGCGAGCAGCTTGCGCACCTTCGCGAGCGTCGGCTGCGCGGGCGTACCGCGTTGGGCCGCCTGCATCGCGAACCACTTGTCGATCACGAGCGCTTCCTTTTCGAAGCGACGGTAGAAGTCGTCGAGCGCATGCTCGGCCGGCCCGTTCGCCCCTGCGGCGGACGCCGACAGCAGCGCGCCGAGCGCGGCCGCGCGATCGGTCATGTTGTTCGCCGCGTCGTACTGGGCCGTGGCGAGGCGTACGGCATCGGCCGGATCGTCGAGCTCGGCGAGATACGCGAGCGCGAGGTTCTTCAGCGCGCGGCGGCCCGACGCTTCCGGCGTCGGCTCATAGGCGCCCGGCGTCTGGTGCTGCTCGTATGCGGCGAGCCAGTCGGCGCGCAGCGCGGTTGCGAGCTGGCGGCGCACGAACTGGCGCGCGCGATGCACGGCGGCCGGGTCGGCCTCGGCCATCTGGTCGGCGAGGTAGGTTTCCGACGGCAGCGTGAGCGCGAGTTCGCGGAACGCCGGCGACAGGCTTTCGTCGGTCAGCACGCGGCGGAACGCGGCGACGAAGTTCTCGCCGAGCGCGAGCGGCGCGTCGGCCGCGGCACGCGCGGCGAGCGTGAGCAGCGCGTGTGTCGCGAGGCGCTGGCCGGCTTCCCAGCGGTTGAACGGATCGCTGTCGTGCGCGAGCAGGAACGCGAGATCGTCGTCGCTGTAGTCGTACTCGACGATCACCGGCGCGGAGAAGTTGCGCAGCAGCGACGGCAGCGGCGCTTCCGGCACGTCGACGAACGTGAAGGTCTGCTCGGTGTCGGTGAACTCGAGCACGCGCGTCGTGCCCGATGCGGCGGCCTCGCCGTCCAGACGCAGCGGCAGGTCGCGCCCGTCGCGGCCGATCAGGCCGATCGCGAACGGGATCAGCAGCGGCCCCTGCTGCGTTTCGCGCGCGGCCGGCGACGCGTCGCCGTAGCCTTGCGCGAGGGTGACCGTATAGCGGCGCGCGGCCGCGTCGTACGCGGTGCGCACCGACACGCGCGGCGTGCCGGCCTGGCTGTACCAGCGCTCGAACTGCGCGAGGTCGCGCCCGTTCGCGTCGGCCATCGCGTGGCGGAAGTCGTCGCAGGTCACCGCGTGGCCGTCGTGGCGCTTGAAGTAGAGATCCATCCCCTTGCGGAAGCCGTCGCGGCCGAACAGCGTCTGGTACATCCGCACGACTTCCGAGCCCTTCTCGTAGACGGTCATCGTGTAGAAGTTGTTGATCTCGACGTAGCTCTCCGGGCGTACCGGGTGCGCCATCGGGCCCGCGTCCTCGGCAAACTGCAACTGGCGCAGCACGCGCACGTCCTCGATGCGCTTGACCGCGCGAGCCGCCGATTCGACGTCGTCGCCGGCGGCCATGTCGGCCGAGAATTCCTGGTCGCGGAACACCGTCAGCCCTTCCTTCAGGCTCAACTGGAACCAGTCGCGGCAGGTCACGCGGTTGCCGGTCCAGTTGTGGAAGTACTCGTGGCCGACCACCGACTCGATGTTCGCGAAATCGGTGTCGGTGGCGGTCTCGGGGTTTGCGAGCACGTACTTCGTGTTGAAGATGTTGAGCCCCTTGTTCTCCATCGCGCCCATGTTGAAGTCGCCGACCGCGACGATCATGAAGCGGTCGAGATCGAGCTCGAGGCCGAAGCGCTTCTCGTCCCAGCGGATCGAGTGGATCAGCGAATCCATCGCGTGACGCGTCTTGTCGAGGTCGGCCGGCTCGACCCACACCTGGAGCAGCTTTTCCTTGCCGGAGCCGGTCGTGATCTTCTCCTCGATCGCGACGAGCTTGCCGGCGACGAGCGCGAACAGGTAGCTCGGCTTGCGGAACGGGTCTTCCCACTTCGCGAAGTGGCGGCCGTCGGGCAGGTCGCCCGAATCGACGAGGTTGCCGTTCGACAGCAGCACCGGGTATGCGGCCTTGTCGGCGCGCAGCGTGACGGTGTACGACGCCATCACGTCGGGGCGGTCGAGGAAGTAGGTGATGCGGCGAAAGCCCTCGGCTTCGCACTGCGTGAAGAAGTTGCCGCTCGACACGTAGAGGCCGGACAGCGTCGTATTCTGGTCGGGCGCGCACGCGCTTTCGAGCGTCAGCTCGAAGGCGTCGGGCACGTTCTCGACCGTCAGCCCGTGTTCGTGCGCGCGCACCGCGCCGTGCGGCGCGCCATCCAGCCGCGCGCCGAGGAATTCGAGCGCCTCGCCCATCAGCTCCAGGTGCGGCGCGGGCGCGGCGTCCGGATTGCGGCGCACGCGCATCGTATTCCTGACGATCGTGCGGGCCGGCGCGAGATCGAATTCGAGTGCGACGGAATCGATGAGGAAGGCCGGCGGCGTGTAGTCGGCGCGGCGGATCACGGTGGAGGAGGCGTTGTCGGACATGGTCGTCGAGATCGGTGGAGTGGGGGACGGGCCCGTCGCGCGGGCCAGGCGAACCGGGTCATTGTACAAAGGCTTGCGGCGGCGTGTCGGGCGAACTTTTTACCGCTTCCGGCAGTCCGCGTATTATCGACATCCCGTTGTCGTTCGCGCGGTGCGACGAACGGGTGACGGATCGACGAGGATCAACATGAAACGCGAATGGATTTTTCGCGGTGCGGGCTGGGCGGCGGTGCTGTGCGTCGCGCTGCTGACCGGCTGCACCAGCTACGTGACCACCCGGGTCACGGCCTTCTCCGACTGGAGCGGCAGCGACGCGACCCGCACCTATGCGTTCACGCGCACGGACGCGCAGAAGAACAGCATCGAGCAGTCGACCTACGAGCCGATCGTCGCGAACGAGCTGTCCGCGTATGCGTTCCGGCAGGTGCCGCAGTCGCAGGCACGCTATCTGGTCGGGCTGACCTATTCGGTCGGCAGCGATCTCGTGACGGTGCCGCAGCCGGTCTACTATGACCCGTGGTTCATGGGGCCGGGGCCGTACTGGCGAGGCGGGCCGTGGAGCCCCTGGGGCCCGTGGGGGCCCTGGGGGCCGATGCCGGCCGGCTACGTCGCGCAGACGTACCAGGTCTTCGACTACGTGCTCGGCATCCGTATCACCGAGCGCGCGACGGGCAAGGAGGTCTACAACGTGACCGCGCGCACGACCGGGGACAACGGCACGCTGCTGTACGCGATGCCGTTCCTCGCGCGTAGCGCGCTCGCCGATTTTCCGTTGTCGAACGGTGCGGTCCGCACGGTCCGGCTGCCGGTCGACAAGCGTGGCGGGCCGGCGGCGCCGGCCGCCAACGAGCGCGCGGTGCCGGCGGCGCCGGCCTCGGGCGCGGCCGTCGCAAAGTAGCGCGGCATTCGCGTCGGCGCGGCCGCCCGGCCGCGCCGGCCCGATTCCTTTCAGATTCCGATGCCGAGCAGCGCCAGCGCGCCGAGCACGACGAACAGCACGGCCGCGATCCCGTGCACGAGCTTCGTCGGCAGGCTGTGCGCGAAGCGGTCGCCGAGCAGGATCGCCGGCACATTGGCGAGCATCATCCCGAACGTCGTGCCGGCCACGACGCCGATGTAATCCTGGAAGCGCGCGGCCAGCGCGACGGTCGCGATCTGCGTCTTGTCGCCCATTTCCGCGAGAAAGAACGCCACCAGCGTCGCGCCGAACACGCCGAGCCGCGAGCGGGTCGCATGGGCTTCGTCCTCGTCGAGCTTGTCCGGCACCAGGATCCACAAGCCCATCGCGATGAACGAGAACGCGAGCGCCCAGCGCATGATCGACGGCGTGACGAGCACGCCCAGCCATTCGCCGAACGCACCGGCGAAACCGTGGTTGACGAGCGTCGCGACGAGTACGCCGAGAATGATCGGCACCGGCTTGCGATAGCGCGCGGCCAGAACGAGGGAAAGCAGTTGGGTCTTGTCGCCGATTTCAGCGAGGGCGACGGCGCCGGTGGAGATCAGGAAGGCTTGAGACACGTATGGGGTTCCACGGGCCGATGTTGTGCATGCGAGCGACGATCCGCCGCGCGCCGGGCCCTGATGCGGTGCGCAGTGAACCATCGGTCTCGCCAGGCCAACGTGGCTGCGCCCGCCATGGCCGAACGGCCAAGTCTGTTGACGGACGCCTCCGTCACGATGCGCGCCGGGGGCGCGGGACATCGAGCGGAGCGGCTACTCCCCAATGAGCGGCGAATTCTAGCACGGCGCATCGCGCGCCGGAAAGCGGCCGGGCCGCGGTGCGGCGCGCCGCATTCGACTGCCGGCATGACGACACGGCGAAGCGGCGAAGCGGCCGCGCCTGCCGGAGCGCGGCGCGGGTCGCTACGCGGCGGCCGGGCCGCGCGCGGCGCCGCGCTCGTGCACGAGTTTGCCGGCCGCATAGGTACGGTACACTGCGCGGTCGTCGCCGAGCAGCGCGAACGCGAACAGCAGTTCCTCGAGCGAATCCGCGCGCTTCGTGCGGCGCGCGAGCAGCGGCGTCGCCTGCGGATCGAGCACGACGAAGTCTGCCTCGGTGCGCGGCGCGAGCGTGCCGACCGTGTCGGCGAGGTCGAGCGCCCGCGCGGCGCCGGCCGTCGCGAGCCAGAACATCCGCGTGGCGCTCAGGTGGTGGCCCGACAGCCGCGCGACCTTGTGCGCCTCGTTCATCGTCTGCAGCATCGAGAACGACGTACCGCCGCCGACGTCGGTCGCGAGCGTGACGGGCACGTCGTATTCGCCGGCCTTGTCGAAATCGAACAGGCCGCTGCCGAGGAAGAAGTTCGACGTCGGGCAGTGCGCGACGACGGTGCGCGTCTCGGCCATCCGGCGGCGATCCTCGTCGTCGAGGTGGATGCAATGGCCGTACACCGCGCGCGGACGCAGCAGCCCGTAGCGGTCGTAAATGTCGAGATAGCTGCGGTGGCCGGGGAACAGCTCGGCCGCCCATTTCACCTCGTCGACGTTTTCCGCGACGTGGCTTTGCACGAACACGTCCGGATGGCGGCGCGCGAGTTCGCCGCACGCCTCGAGCTGCGCCTCGGTCGACGTCGGCGCGAAGCGCGGCGTGAGCGCGTACATCTGGCGGCCCTTGCCGTGCCAGCGGCCGATCAGCTCGGCGCTGTCGTCGTAGCCCGACTGCGCGGTGTCGCGCAGGAATTCGGGGCAGTTGCGATCCATCAGCACCTTCCCCGCGATCATCCGCAGGTCGCGCGCGTCGCTCGCCGCGAACAGTGCGTCGGCCGACTGCTTGTGCACCGTGCAGTAGACGAGCGCGCTCGTGGTGCCGCACGCGAGCAGTTCGTCGACGAAGAAGTCGGCGACTTCGCGCGCATGCTCGGGGTCGCCGAACCGGCGCTCGGTCGGGAACGTGTACTTGTCGAGCCACGGCAACAGGCCCGGCGCCGGCGACGCGATCATGTCCGTCTGCGGATAGTGGATGTGCGTGTCGATGAAGCCGGGCACGATCAGCTTGTCGCGCAGGTCGTGGACCGCCGCATCGCGCGCGAGCGTCGCCGCGAGCGGCGCATACGGGCCGGCCGCGACGACCTTGCCGTCGTCGACGATCAGGAGCCCGTCGGTCTCGTAGTTCGCGGCCTGGCTCGATTGCGCCGGGTCGCCGTTGAAGGCCAGCAGTTGGGAACGGAAAGCGGTTTGCGTCATGACGAAGGGTCCTGCATCAAGGTAAGGCGAACAGAAGAAAACGGTCGACGCCGCACGGGGGCGGCGCGGTGCTGCACGAGCGGCGGCATGCTGCGTGCGCCACGACCGGCGGCGATGGCGCGGGCGAACGTGGCGGCCGAAGCCGCCAGCGCGTGGTTGCCCGCGCACCTCGCGGCCGCCGCGCGCGCAACCGGTGCGGCGGCGAACGGTACGGCAAGCCACGACGGAGCGCGCGTGCGGGTGTCGACGCGCCGCGCCGCCGCTTCGCGAGCACGCAGGCGGCCGGCCCGGCGCGAGGCCGAACGGGGAAACGCGAAGCGGATGCCGTTGCCGTGTTTCATCTGTCTAGCGGGCCTCGATGCGGGCCGTCACGCGGCCTGCCAGTACGCGTCGAGGCGCGCGTACAGTGCGTCGCGCTGCGCCGGTTCGATGAACGACGCCTCGAAGCCGTTGCGGATCACCGCATGGACTTCGGCATCCGTCAGTTGCAGCCCTTCGGCCGTCGCGAAGTAGTTTTCGTTGACGTAGCCGCCGAAATAGGCCGGATCGTCGGAGTTGATCGTCACCGCCACGCCGCGGTCGAGCAGTGCCTTCAGCGTGTGCTTCGTCATGTCGTCGAACACGCACAGCTTCAGGTTCGACAGCGGGCAGACGGTGAGTGCCGTGCGCGTTTTCGCGAGACGCTCGACGAGTGCTGCGTCCTCGATGCTGCGCACGCCGTGGTCGATCCGGTCGACCTTCAGCACGTCGAGCGCTTCGTAGATGTACGCGGGCGGACCTTCCTCGCCCGCATGCGCGACGAGCTTCAGCCCGAGCGCGCGCGCCTTGTCGAACACGCGAGCGAACTTCGCCGGCGGATGGCCGAGCTCGGACGAATCGAGGCCGACGCCGATCAGCCGATGGCGATAGCGCTCGAACAGCGGCAACGCGGATTCGAACGTCGCGAGCGCGTCCGCTTCGGACAGGTGGCGCAGGAAGCACAGGATCAGCTTGCTCGACAGCCCGCGTCGCTCGGCATCGGCGAGTGCGCGCTCGATGCCCGCGACGACCGTCTCGATCGGCACGCCCCGCTCGGTGTGTGTCTGCGGGTCGAAGAACAGCTCGGTATGGACGACGTTGTCGGCGAGCGCACGCTCGCAGTACGCGGCCGTCATGTCGTAGAAATCCTGCTCGGTGAGCAGCACGCTCGCGCCGGCGTAGTAGATGTCGAGGAACGACTGCAGGTCGGTGAACGCGTACGCGGCGCGCAGCGCATCGATCGAATCGTACGCGAGCTTCACACCGTTGCGCTGCGCGAGCGCGAAGATCAGTTCGGGCTCGAGCGAGCCTTCGATATGGATATGCAGCTCCGCTTTCGGCGCGCGGGCAATCTTGTCCTTGAATGTCGGGGTCATGGCGTCGTTCTTGGTCGGTCAGTAGGTAGGGGAAGCTTGCGCGGCCGCATTCGCCTCGACGGCCTGCAGCAACTGCGCGGCCACCGAGATCGCGATCACTTCGGGCGCCTTGTCGACGATGCCTTCGACACCGATCGGGCAGCGCATCCGCGCGACCTGGGCCGGGTCGATGCCGATCGCCGCGAGCCGGTGATCGAACTGCATGCGTTTCGTGCGCGAGCCGGTCATCCCGAAGTACGCATAGTCGCCGCGTCGCAGGATGCGCTCGGCCAGCACGAAATCGAGTGCGTGGTCGTGCGTCATCACGACGAAGTAGGACCGCGGCGGCGCCGCGTCGACCGCGTCCGCCGGGGAAGCGGTCGCGTCGATCGTGACGTTGCCGATGCCGGCGAGCGCGTCGGCCCCGTCGATCCAGCGTACGTGGCACGGCAGCGTCGCCAGCACCTTCACGAGCGCGGTGCCGATGTGCCCCGCGCCGAACAGCACGACGGGGAACGCATACGGCGCGATCGTTTCGGTCATCAGTGACACGCCGCCGGTTTCCCACAGCAGGCAGTCGGCCCGCGCGGCTTCCGATTCGGGCTCGCTCAGCAACGGCGCGCCCGGCGAGGGGCCGAATGATACGCTACGCACGGTCGCGGCGCCGGCCGCGACGCGCTTGGCGAGCGACATGATCCAGCCGAGGTCGCCGACGTCGAGCCGTTCGAACGCGAGCACCACGGCGCCGCCGCAGCACTGGCCGAGGCTCGGGCCGAGCGCGAGCCGCTCGAGCCGGCGTGCGTGCGGCACGTGCGCGCCGTCCTTCAGCAGGTGCCGCGCGATCTCGATCGCCTTCCATTCCAGATGACCGCCGCCGATCGTATGGCGGGCCGTGTCGCGCGTGACGAGCATCTTGGTGCCGGCTTCGCGCGGCGCGGAGCCGTCGGTGTGCGCGACCGTCACGAGCACGGCCGCTTCGCCGTGCGCGAGCAGTTGCTGCAGATCGCCGAGCCAGGCTTCCATCAGCACGCTCCGTTCGGGACGACGCGGCACGACGCGCTGCGCGGGCTGGCGGGCGTGGTGGCGAGGACGGACGGGAGCGGGGCAGGCCGGCGGCACGGCTCATGCCATGCGGGGGCCGCGGACCGGCGTGCGCGAACGGCGCCGCCGGACGCGCGGACGCCATGAGGGTGACGGATGCGGATGGTTTGCGTTGTCATGATGAATCCAGTCGACATTGCGGATCGGGCGCGCGTTACGCAGGCAGCGGTGAGACCGCCTGGCCTCGCGCACGTAGATCGCCATCCAGTCCCGAAGATAGCATCGCCACGCGGCGGGAACATGGCTGGGCGGTGATCCGGGGTATCAGGCGGCGATCATGTCGATCATAGGCCCGCCGCGCCAGATCGGGGGGCCGATGCAGGCGCATCGGCCGAAACGCACGTGTGACGGGGCGAGGCGCGGCGATGGGGCGCCGCGCCGCCGGCCCGGACATCCGGGCGGCGGCGGGGTAGGTGTTTACGCGCGACGACGGGGCGGGGCCGGCGCACGCATCGGCCGGCGCCCGGTGGCGACTCGCAGGCGGCGCGCGGCCCATTCGGTCGGGCCGCGCATGCTGTCGGCAGGCAACGCGGGCTCGGTCAGCCCGCGAGCTTGCGGCGATGGCGCCAGAGGCTCGCGACGACCGCGACCAGGATCAAGGCGAAGCCGATCAGCGCCCAGCCGGGCAGCAGGATGCCGAGGATCGGCGGGTAGACGGTCTCGCACAGCCCGGCGACCTTGAACATGCCGGGGAACCACTGCGCGGGCGGCAGGCTGTCGACGATCGGCTGCAGCGTGTCGAAGCCGCAACTGAAGCCCGGATTCATCTGAATCGACAGGTGCCGCGCGGCCGTGCCGACACCGCCGGCCGCGGCGATCGCGATCAGCAGCTCGAGCACCCAGACACCGCGCCAGTTGCGGATCCCGGCGGCCAGGAACGCGAAGATCCCGATCGCGCAGAAGAAGTAGCGCTGGATGATGCACAGCGGGCACGGGTCTTCGTTCTTCACGTACTGCAGGTACAGCGCACCGGCCAGCAGCGCGATGCACACCCATCCGAGCAGCATCAGCAGGTGGCGTTCGCGGCGTAGTGCAAGCGTGTAGTCGTTCATGTCGGCGGGATTCCTCGTCGGTCGGTCCGGAAAACAATCGCGCGATTTTAGCGCGAACGGTCTGGCACGAAACTGACAGCGCGCGTGCGGCAACCTGCCGCACCGCGCGCGTTGCCCGCCGGCGGCTGACCGGCGGTCAGCGAATCGTGTTCAGCACGGCCTCGACCGATTGGCCGATCGCCAGCAGCGCGTCGTCGCGATGCGGCGCCGCCGCGAGCATCAGGCCGACCGGCGCCGCGTCGCGCGCGTGGCACGGCAGCGACAGCCCGCACGCATCGAGGAAGTTGAACGCGCTCGGGTTGCGCAGGATCAGCGCGTTGGTGCGCGTGAACGCGTCGTCGTCCGTTTCGAGGTCGGCGATGCGTGGTGGCACGACGGGCACCGTCGGCGCGACGAGCGCATCGAAGCGCGCCCAGACCGTGTGCGCGGCTTCGTCGAGCATCGCGGCGCGCGCGGCGAGCAGGTCGAGATAGTCGGCCGCGCTCGCGGGTTCGCCCTTCAGGATTCGCGTCAGTACGCGCGGGTCGTACTGGTCGCGATGCTTGGCGAGCAGCGGTCGATGCCATGCGTACGCCTCGATCGGCGAGAAGCCGAAACGGTTGATCTCCGGCAACCGGTCGAGCGCGGGGAAGCGCACTTCGGTGACGATCGCGCCGGCGGCTTCGAGATGCTTGAGCGCGGTGTCGAGCGCGGCCGCGACGTCGGCATCGACGCCGTCCGTCACGTAGTTCGTCAGCACGCCGAGCCGTACGCCTTCGAGGGGCCGGGCGGCCGGCACGTGCGGCTCGAGCCCCGCGAGCATCCGGTCGACGAGCGCGCAGCACGCGACCGTCAGCCCGATCGGCCCGAACGAATCGAGCGTCGTCGACAGCGGCACGCCGCCTTGCGTCGGGATCCGGCTCGCGGTCGGCTTGAAGCCCGTCAGCCCGCACAGCGCGGCCGGAATCCGGATCGAGCCGCCGGTGTCGGTGCCGAGCGCGACGGCGGCCATCCCGTCGGCGACCGACGCGGCCGCGCCCGACGACGAGCCGCCCGAAATTCGCGCATCGCCGGGCACGTCGCGGCGGTACGGCGAGCGCGGGTTGCCGAAGTGCGGATTCAGCCCGAGCCCCGAGAACGCAAACTCGCTCATGTTGGTGCGGCCGACCAGCACCGCGCCCGCGCGCCTGAGCCGCGCGACGGCGACCGCATCGGTGCGCGCGGCCGGCGCGCCGTCGAGCACGCGCGACCCCGCGCGCGTGACCTGGCCCGCGACGTCGAACAGGTCCTTGACCGACACGGGGATGCCCGCGAGCGGCGACAGCACGGTGCCCGCGGCGCGCAGCCGGTCGTGCGCGTCGGCGGCCGCGCGTGCGTCGTCGGCATCGACTTCGGTGAAGACGACGGCGCCCTGGCCCGACGGATCGGCGATCCGGTCGAGCGCGGTGTCGACGAGCGCGCGGCTCGTGGTCCGGCCGGCGGCGAGGTTGGCGGCGAGCTGGGCGAGTGGGGGGAACGGCGTGAAAGTGGTCATGGCGGCTCAGGGGCGAAGATGTTGAACAAGCGTGGAGCGGAACGAATCGATATGGCTTTCGACGGCTGCGCGCGCGCCGGCGGCGTCGCGTGCGGACAGCCGGTCGAACAGCGCGCGGTGCTCGTGCTGGACGTCGGCGAGATGGTGCGGTTCGGACAGCGTGACGAACCAGAAGCGCAGCGAGCGTTCATGCAGCGCGCGCAGGATGTCGGCCAGCACCGCGTTGCGCGCGGCCGCGGCGATCGTCTGATGAAACGCGCGGTCGAGCTCCATCATGCCCTCGACGTCGTGTGCGTCGACGCAGGCCTGCCCGTCGTCGAGCAGCGCGGCCAGGCGCGCGAGATCGTCGGGCGTCGCATGGCGCGCGGCGAGTTCGACGCAGTGCGCTTCGTTGATGCGCCGCACGTCGATCACCGCGACGATGTCGTCGAGCGACAGCGGCTGCACCATCAGGCCCTTGCGCGGCATCACCGACAGCAGCCCCTCGAGCACGAGCCGATGCACGGCCTGGTGCACCGGTGTGCGGCCGATTCCCGTCCGCGCGACGAGCTCGGCTTCGTTGAGCGCGGCGCCCGGTTTCAGGCGCATCGTGACGATGTCGCGCTGGATCAGCGCGTACGCGCGGTCGGCGAGACTCGCCGGCGACGCGGCGGGGCGGTCGCGGGTGACGTCGGTCAGGGTGCTCATATGGGGTTCGGCACCGGGGCCGGAAGGCGCGCGATCATGACGCGGCGGGCTCGGGAAGCGTGGGCGATCTCTGGATATTATTGTGATATATCACGGGTGTCCAGCCGAAGAGCGGTATGGGCAGCGGGGGCCGGGTGCGCGAACGGGGCCGCATGCCGCCGCGGCGGCCCTGCCACCGACTTGCAACAATATCGACAGGATGTTGCAGGTTTGCCGCGTGATCGTGCACTGAAGCATAATGAATCCTCGTCTATTCATACGCGTGAGCGACGTACCAGACCATCGTCATGAGCGAAAACACGCCTTCCCCGGCCGGTCTGCCCGGCACCTTTTCCGCTTCTTCCGATTCCCCCCGTCCCGAT
This sequence comes from Burkholderia sp. AU32262, assembly GCF_020419985.1. Classification (NCBI taxonomy): domain Bacteria; kingdom Pseudomonadati; phylum Pseudomonadota; class Betaproteobacteria; order Burkholderiales; family Burkholderiaceae; genus Burkholderia; species Burkholderia sp. AU32262. The sequence continues at coordinate 348,096 of NZ_JAIZRS010000003.1, read as the reverse complement.
CCGGCGAAAACGCACGATGCGCAGGCCGCCGTGCAGAACGCCGCCGACGACGGCGCGTCGCCCGTGACGGCCGCATCCGAGCCCGGTGCACCCGGCGCGGCGGGCGCGACCGGGGATGGCGCCGCCACGGCCGCGCCGCCGAAGCCGGGTGCGCCGCCGCCCGGATTCGGCGCGCAGCCCGATTTCGACACGCCGCGGCCGCCGCCCGCGAACGCGCAGAATGCGCCGCCGGCCTACCTGAAGCAGAGCGACACGCCGTGGTCGGTATTCGGCCGGATCGTCGCGGCGCGCGCGCGGCGGCTGTTCGACCGCGCCGGCCAGCGCATCACGCAGCGCACGCTGCGCATCGGCGTGTCGGCGCGGATCTTCCATCCGGAGCCGGGCGCGAAAGGGCTGCGCGGCAAGACGCTGCAGTATCTCGAGGAATCGATCGCCCACTGGGTGATGTCGCGCGACGTGCTCGTGTTCATGATTCCGACCGTCGGCCATCAAGGCATGATCCATCCGAGCAACATCCGCCTGCGCGACTACGCGAAGCATCTCGACGGCCTGCTGCTGCAAGGCGGCGCCGACGTGTCGCCGCAGACCTACGCGGCGTCGGATGCGCGACCCGAATGGCCGGGCGATCGCGTGCGCGACATGTACGAGCTCGAGCTGCTGCACGAATTCGTCGAGTCCGGCAAACCCGTGCTCGGCGTGTGTCGCGGCTGCCAGTTGATCAACGTCGCGTTCGGCGGTTCGCTGTACCAGGACATCGCCACCGACGTGCCGACCGCCCATGCGCACGTGAGCGAGCATTACGACCAGCACCGTCACGCGATCCGTTTTCCCGACACGTCGACGCTCGCGAGCATGTTCCCGGGGCGCAGCGAAGCGATCGTCAACTCGATTCACCATCAGGCGATCCGCGATCTCGGCCGCGATCTGAACATCGAGGCCGTGTCGGCCGGCGACGGGATCATCGAAGGCATTCGCCATCGGCGTTCGCCGTTCGTCGTCGGCGTGCAGTGGCATCCGGAGTTCCATCGCGCGGGCGGCTCGGAACTGCTCGACTGCACGCCGCTGCTCGATGCATTTCTGCGCGCGGCGCGCGAAACGCGCCTGTAGCCCGCCGTATTTTTCGTGTTGAACGCCGGCCGGCCGCATCCCGATAAATTCGAGATGCGGCCGTTTCGTTTTGAACGATAATCGCGAGTTCCGATTCGTTCGCCGGAGTCTGACGTTGGCTTTCCGAAACTTTTCCCCTGCACGATGCGCAACGTGGATCGTTGCACTGGCTGCCTGCGCGCAAGCGGGCGCGGCCTGGTCAGCCGACGCGACCGCCCCCGCTGCCGGTACGCGTCCGGCGGTCACGAGCCTGAGCGGCGGCGCGTCGCCCGCGGCATCGGCCGCGGCCGCGACGGACGTCGCCGCGCAAGGCAACGTTGCCGAGCTGACGCAGATGCTGCACGACGGCCGGATCGTCGAGATGCGTACGACGTACAACGGCAGCTACGGCGCGAGCCTGATGTTCGATCCGCGCGAGATGACGTATTACGTCGCGCTGTTCCAGGACAAGAATCTGTGGCGCGTGATCCGTTCGCAGGACAAGAATCGCGCGGAGATGGTGTATGCGAACTTCGTCCAGCAGACGGCGCAACTCGCCGATATCGAGATCCGCCGGACCGAGCTGCAGGCGCAGAAGGCATTTCTTGAACGCGTGATTGCGCTGCAGGCGAATCGTGCGCAGCAACTGCAGGCCGACCTGAGCGTCGCGCGCAGCCAGCAGGCCGAAGTCGCGCAACGGCAGAAGTCGGCGCAGGAGCAGGCGCAGGCGCTGCAGGTCGAGAAGCGGGCGGCGCAGTTGCAGTTGCGCGATCTGCAGGAGCAGGTGCGGCAACTCGAGAAGCAGACCGAGATGGGGTTGCCCGTGCACAAATAACGATCCGTCGAGCGGACGGAGCGAGACGAGAGAAAACCCGGCGAAGCGATCTTCGCCGGGTTTTTTTATTGCGCGGGCATCAATGCGCGAACGCGTCCGGCACGTCGGTCACGCGGCGGTGCGACAGTTGCGACGTCCAGTCGAAACCGGCCGCGCGCGGGTGCGTGGGGCCGGCCGGCTGCGTGGCGCGCAGCGCGTTCGCCATGGCGATCAACGTGGCAGGCTCGTCGAGCGCGTCGCGCGTGACACGCGTGTCTGCCTCGTGCGGCGGTGGGGCGCGCCGAACGCGCGTGCCGGTGTTGGTGGCGTCGTGCTGAATCGGCCGATGCGCAGCCAGCCGTGGCACGGCCGGTGTGCGGGGTGGCGCTTCCGTCGTGCGCTGGCCGGCTGCCGGACGTGGCGAGGCAGGAGCGGCATGCCGCACGTCGGGCGTTGCTTGCGGGTGAAGCGATGCGGGGCCGCGCGCGACGCGGTGCGTGGCTGGCGGCGAGACCATCGTATGCGCGCCAGCCGTCGCTACCTTGGGTTGAGGCATGGCGTTCGTCGACGTGACCGGTGTAGCCGCGGCGACATGTGTGGTGTCGGTCGATGTCGCGATGTGAGCGGGTGCGCCGCCGGCGGCTTGAATCGCGTATGCGGGAACGGAATCCGCAGGTGGCTCGTGCGCGCCGATCAGCCAGGCGATGATGCCGAGCGCGCCGATGCTCCAGCAGACGGCGTATCGCGCGCGCCGATCGCGAGGCGGGCGCACGGAACGGCGCAAGTACCGACCGGCGACAGCCGCCGGCGTGACGGGCAATCCGGCCGAAGCGGGCAGTGCCGCCGCCACCGGCAGCGGCTGCCATCGGCACGCGCTGTGCGGCCGGTCGATATCGATGCAGGATGTCGTCAGTGTCGCGAGGCAGTGGCTGCCGGGCCGTGCGCCGGACGCACCGAGGAACCGCCATTCGCGGCCGAACGGCGGGACGTGATCGAGCGGAGTGGCGCGAGGGCGGGCGAGCGCGCCTTCGACCGGGACGAGGGGCGATGGGGTCATGAGAGCGGTACGCCGTGCGACACAGGCCCGTGCCGACGCGGCGCGGAAACGTCGTCGCAAATCTTGCCATTGTGGTCAGCCGGCGCGGGTCGGTCGATCAGATCGATCTGATTCTTGTGCCCGTTTCGGGGCGACTTGTACGAGGCGGACGCCGTGACGGCCGTGATGGGGCACCACAAGGCAAATGTCGGCTTGACGTGGCATGATGCGCGAATCTTGCTGGCGGCGCGCCGTTACGCGCCGCGCCGCCGGCGGGCAGCGATGCCCGTGTGCGCGTGCCAACGCTGCGCGCCGCGCATCGTCGGTTTCATGCGGCGCGGAATTCGCGCCATCCGAGCTTAGCGAGAAAACATGTCCACAGCATCGCCTGCCATTGCGCAGGAATCGAAAGTCCGCACCGTCTTCCGCGTCGTCAGCGGCAACTTCCTCGAAATGTACGACTTCATGGTCTACGGGTATTACGCGTCGGCCATCGCGAAAACGTACTTTCCGAGCGGCAACGCGTTCGCGTCGCTGATGCTGTCGCTGTCGGTATTCGGCGCGGGCTTCCTGATGCGGCCGGTCGGCGCGATCGTGCTCGGCGCATACATCGACCATCACGGCCGCCGCAAGGGGTTGATCCTGACGCTCGGGCTGATGGCGATCGGCACGCTCACGGTGGCCGCGATACCCGGCTATGCGACGATCGGCGTGCTCGCGCCGGTGCTCGTGCTGCTCGGCCGGCTGTTGCAGGGCTTCTCGGCGGGCGTCGAGCTGGGCGGCGTGTCGGTGTACCTGTCGGAGATCGCGACGAAGGGCCACAAGGGGTTCTATACGTCGTGGCAGTCGGGTAGCCAGCAGGTGGCCGTCGTGTTCGCCGCGTTCGTCGGCGTCGTGCTGAACCGCGCGCTGCCGGTCGAGGAAATGACCGCGTGGGGCTGGCGCATTCCGTTCCTGATCGGCTGCCTGATCGTGCCGTTCCTGTTCCTGATCCGCCGCTCGCTGAAGGAAACCGACGAATTCCTGGCGAAGCGTCACCGCCCGACGATGGGCGAGATCATGCGCTCGATGCTCGACAACTGGGGTATCGTGGTAGCCGGCATGGGGATGGTGATCATGACGACGGTGTCGTTCTACATGATCACCGCCTACACGCCGACCTTCGGCAAGGAAGTGCTGCACCTGTCGTCGCTCGATGCGCTCGTCGTGACAGTCTGCATCGGTATCTCGAACCTCGTGTGGCTGCCATTGTCCGGCGCGCTGTCCGACCGCGTCGGCCGCCGTCCGGTATTGATCGCGTTCACCGTGCTGACGCTGCTGACGGCTTACCCGGCGGTGCTGTGGCTCGTCGGCGATCCGTCGTTCCTGCGGCTGCTCGCGGTCGAGCTGTGGCTGTCGTTCCTGTATGCGTCGTACAACGGGGCGATGGTCGTCGCGCTGACCGAAGTGATGCCGGCCGACGTGCGCACGGCCGGCTTCTCGCTCGCGTACAGCCTCGCCACGACGATCGGCGGCTTCACGCCGGCGATCTCGACGCTGCTGATCCACGAGACGGGCAACAAGGCGGCGCCGGGGCTGTGGTTGAGCGTGGCCGCGATCTGCGGCTTGATCGCGACGCTCGTGCTGTACCGCACGGGCGAAGCGCGCAATCAGTACAAGTCGGCCTGACGGCGGCCCGCATGTCGCGCGGCGTCGGCCGCGCATCTCATATTTCATCGAAACAGGGAGCGCGATGCGCTCCCTGTTTCGTTTGCGGTCATGCCACGCGCAGCATGTCGGCCACCATGGCCGCCACGTCGAGCCATGCGCCCGGCGCGGGCTGGCGGGCGATCCTGGCCTGCGGATACCACGGGCAATCGTCGCCGGTGAACCAGCGCCAGTCGGCCGCGAACGGCAGCATGACCCAGAGCGGCTTGCCGAGCGCGCCCGCGAGGTGCGCGACCGCCGTGTCGATCGTGACGACGCCGTCGAGGCGCTCGATCAGCGCGGCCGTATCGCCGAAGTCGTTCAGCCGGCCGTCGAGACGATGCATGCGCGGATGCGCGTCGATGCGCGCCCGTTCGTCGTCGTCGAGTGCGGGCTGCAGCACGATCCAGTCGATGTCCGGCAGTGCGAGCAGCGGCGCGAGCGCGTCGAACGGCATCGAGCGGTTTTCCTGTGCCTGTCGGCGCCCCGACCATGCCAGGCCGAACTTGCGCTTCGACTGCCCGCCGAGCGAGCCGCGAAAGCGCCGGCGGGCGCCGTCGGGCGCGTGCAGATAGCGCGAGCCGACGATGTCCTCCGGCTGAAGCCCGAGCAGGAACGGCAGGCTCATCAGCGTGCACGCGACATCCGCGGCAGGCGGCTTCGCGGCGCCCTGGGCGACGAGCGTCACGCGCCAGCGCGACGCGGCCGGCGTCAGCAGCGCGACGAGTTCCGGCTGGACTTCGAGTACGACGCGCGCGCAGCGTGCGCGGGCGAGCGGCACGAAGCGGACGAACTGCAGCGTGTCGCCGAACCCCTGTTCCGCGCGGATCAGCAGCGTGCGCGACGCAATCGGCTCGCCCTGCCAGCGCGGCAGCGCGCCGAGCGGCGTCGCGCCGGGCGTCTCGTGGCGCGCTTCGTAGGCGGGCAGGCCGCGCGTGAAGTCGCGCAGCGTCAGCAGCGTGACCGCGCGATGCAGCCGCGCGAGCGTGAGATCGGGCGCGACGCGCAGCGCCTGGTCGAATGCGCGCAGCGCCATCTCGTGCGCGCCGAGCGCGTGATGCGCGTTGCCGAGATTCAGCCACGCGAGCCCGAACGACGGATCGAGCCCGACGGCGCGCTCGTAGTAGGGCAGTGCGTCGCGGTGGCGCGCCTGCGCGCAGAGCGCGTTCGCGAGCCCGAACAGCGCGAGCGGAAACGGCGGGTGCAGTGCGAGCGCGGCTTCGAACGCGGCCGCCGCCTCGGCATGCCGGCCGAGCGCGTCGAACGTGTTGCCGAGATTGAAATGCGCGGCGACGAAACGCGGCTGCGCGGCGATCGCGGCCTGGAAGTGCACGATTGCATCGTCAGCGCGCCCCATCGCATTCAGCGCCATCCCGAGATTGTTGTGCGCGCCCGCATGCCCGGGCCGGAGCTCGAGCGCGCGACCGAACGCGGCGAGCGCGTCGTCGTGGCGGCCGAGCGCGTTCAGCGCGTTGCCGAGATTGTTGTGGATCGACGCGTCGTCCGGCGTGAGCCGCAGCGCGCGGCCGAAGGCGTCGATCGCATCGTCGTGACGCTGCAGCGCCGCATACGCATTGCCGAGGTTGTAGTGTGCGAGCGGAAATTCGGGCGCGAGCGTCAGCGCATTGCGAAAGCGGTCGATCGCTTCGTCGAGCCGGCCGAGCGCTTTCAGCGCGTTGCCGAGATTGAGCTGCAGTGCGGCATCGTTGGGGCGCAGCGCGACGGCCCGGCCGACGAGATCGGCGGCCTCGGCGTGCTGGCCCTGCTGGTGCCGCAGCACGCCGAACAGGTGCAGCGCGTCGGCGTCGGCGGGGTTGGAGGCGAGCGCGTGGCGATAGCCGTGCTCGGCCTCGGCGAGGCGGCCCGCGCGGTGTGCGGCGTACGCCCGGTCGAATGCGGAATCCATGACGCGAAAACTGGCGGAAAGCGCGTATTTTCCCACACCGCGGGGTAGGGCCGCGTATCGGCCGGTCGGCATATGGCCCCGTCACGCGGAGCGGCGTAGACTTGCAGAGTCGCGTGTCATCGAGGTTTCCATGGCTGACACACTGTCCGATATCCCACCCGTGCTGATCGTCGGCGCGGGGCCGACCGGCCTTGCCGCGGCGATGAGCCTGGCGCGGGCCCGCGTGCCGGTGCGCATCATCGATCGCCTGGCCGCGCCCGCGCCGTTTTCGCGTGCGATCGGCATCCAGGCGCGCACGCTCGAGCTGCTGGAGCAGCATCGCGCGGTTGAGCCGTTTCTCGCGCTCGGCCATCGCGCGCATGCGGCCGAGCTGCATGCCGACGGCCGCGTGATCGCGCGGCTCGATTTCGATCCGCTGCAAACGCGCTATCCGTATCTGATGTTCCTCGACCAGAGCATCACCGAGCGGCTGCTCGCCGAGCATCTGGCCGGGATGGGCGTGACCGTCGAGCGCGGTACCGCGCTGACCGCGTGCGACGCGGGCGGCACGTCGCTCGACGTGACGCTGCGCCGCGCAGATGGTCACGACGAGTCGTTCGCGCCGTCGTACCTGATCGCGGCCGACGGCGCGCACAGCACGGTCAGGCATCTGCTCGGCCTGGGCTTCGCCGGGCATGCATTCGAACAGACTTTCCTGCTGGCCGATTTCGCGGCGATACCCGAGTGGCCGGACGAAGAGATCCGCCTGTTCACGACGCCCGAAGGTATCGCGGGCCTGTTTCCGATGGGAAGCGGCCGTTACCGGCTCGTCGCGGACCGGCCGCCCGGCAGCGACGCGTCGCCCGGCGCGCCGGCGCCGTCGCTCGAGGAATGCGACGCGATCATCCGCGCGCGCGTCGGCGCCTCGATCTCGCCGAGCGATCTCGCGTGGTCGTCCTATTTCCACCTGCACAGCCGGATGGTCGACCGGCTGCGTCATGGCCGCGTGTTCTTCGCGGGCGACGCCGCGCACGTCCACAGCCCGGCCGGCGCGCAGGGCATGAACACCGGCATCCAGGAGGCGTTCAACCTGGGCTGGAAGCTCGCGCGCGTCCTTGGCGCAGGCGCACCCGAGCGGTTGCTCGACACGTATCACGCGGAGCGCCATCCGATCGAGCGCGACGTGCTGCGGCAGACCGGTTTCGTCACGCAGGTCGTCGAAGCCGAGCGCGGCGCGATGAAGCTGCTGCGCGATCACGTCGTGCCGCTGCTGGCGTCGTTCGGGCCGATGCGCGACGCGCTGCGGCGCACGGTGAGCGAGCTCGGCGTGCAGTACCGGAAGAGTCCGCTCACGCTCGAGCGCGTGCTCGACGGCGGCCCGCGCGCGGGCGAGCGCGCGCCCGATGCGCTCGTGCACGTGCTCGACGGGCCGCTCGGTCGTGCGCCCGGCACGGCGCGGCTATACGATCTTCACGATCCGGCGAGCTTCACGCTGTTGCTGCTGGAGGAGCCGGTGGATACCGACGCCGGCGAGGTGCCGCCGATCCCGGCCGATGCGCGGGGGCTCGTGCAGGGGCTCGAACGCATCATGCCGGAAGCGGTGCGCGTGTGGCGTGTCGCCGATGCCGAAGGCGACGGGGCGGCGGGGCTCGCGCAGGAATACGGCCGCTCGCGGCCGTCGTTCTATCTGCTGCGGCCGGACGGCTATGTTGCCGCGCGCGGGCGCACGGCGACCGACGCCAATGCGCTGCTGCGCCATTGCGAAAACTGGTTCGCGGGCATGTCGGTGTCCGCGTAGCCGCGCAGTCAGGCGGGCGCCGCGGCGGGGACGAGCGACGCGCGGTGCGCGGCGATCGCGTCGCGCACGATCGGCGTCGCGCGTTGCCCGGCCGCGTTCGACGGATCGTCGAGCGCGGCGAGCAGCGCTCGGCGCATGCGCGGCTCCCAGAAGCGCCGGATATGCTCAGCGATGCCGGCCAGCGCTTCGTCGCGATCGGGCATCGATTCGAAGAATGCGCCGATCTGGTTGGCCATGTCGATCAGGTGGTCGTTGTCCATTGCTGCCTCACTTGCCTGTCGTCACGGCGGCCGGCGCGGCCGCGCGGCGCTCGAGCAGGTCGAGCTGCTCCGAGTTGAAGCGCGCATAGGCACGCTGCCAGTCGGACGGTTGCGCAACCGGCAACACCTGCACGGCCGTCACCTTGTATTCGGGGCAGTTCGTCGCCCAGTCGGAGCTGTCCGTCGTGATCACGTTCGCGCCCGATTCGGGGAAGTGGAACGTGGTGTACACGACGCCCGGCTGCATGCGCTCCGTCACGAGCGCGCGCAGCACCGTCTGCCCCGCGCGCGACTCGATGCCGACCCAGTCGCCGGTGCGGATCCCGCGATCCTGTGCGTCGTGCGGATGGATCTCGAGGCGATCCTCTTCATGCCACCGGACGTTTTCGGTGCGGCGCGTCTGCGCGCCCACGTTGTATTGCGACAGAATGCGGCCCGTCGTCAGGATCAGCGGATAGCGCTGCGTGACCTTCTCCGGCGTCGGAATGAACTTGGTGATCACGAACCGGCCCTTGCCGCGCACGAACGTGTCGATGTGCATCGTCGGCGTGCCTTCCGGCGCGTGTTCGTTGCACGGCCACTGGATGCTGCCGAGTGCGTCGAGTTTCTCGTACGACACCCCCGCGAAAGTCGGCGTGAGCCGCGCGATCTCGTCCATGATTTCCGACGGATGCGCGTAGTGCATGTCGTAGCCGAGCGCCTGCGACAGCAGCAGCGTGACTTCCCAGTCCGCATAGCCCGCGAGCGGCGGCATCACCTTGCGCACGCGCGAGATCCGGCGCTCCGCGTTCGTGAACGTGCCGTCCTTCTCGAGGAACGTCGAGCCCGGCAGCAGCACGTGCGCGTATTTCGCGGTTTCGTTCAGGAAGATGTCCTGCACGACGATGCATTCCATCGCCGACAGCGCGGCCGCCACGTGCTGCGTGTTCGGATCCGACTGGACGATGTCCTCGCCCTGGCAGTAGAGCCCCTTGAAGCTGCCGTCGAGCGCCGCGTCGAACATGTTCGGGATGCGCAGCCCCGGCTCCGGCTGCAGCGTGGCCGACCACGCCTGCTCGAACTGCGTGCGCACGACCTCGTCGCCGATGTGCCGGTAGCCGGGCAGCTCGTGCGGGAACGAGCCCATGTCGCATGAACCCTGCACGTTGTTCTGGCCGCGCAGCGGATTGACGCCGACGCCTTCGCGGCCGACGTTGCCGGTCGCCATCGCGAGGTTCGCGATGCCCATCACCGTCGTCGAGCCCTGCGCGTGCTCCGTCACGCCCAGGCCGTAATAGATCGCGGCGTTGCCGCCCGTCGCGTAGAGGCGCGCGGCCTCGCGCACCCGCTCGGCCGGCACGCCGGTGACGTCCGCGGTCGCCTCGGGCGAATTGTCGGGCTGCGCGACGAAGTCGCGCCATTGCTCGAACGCGCGCGTGTCGCAGCGCTCGGCGACGAAGGCCTCGGCCACCAGCCCTTCGGTGACGATCACGTGCGCCAGCGCATTGACGATCGCGACGTTGGTGCCGGGGCGCAACTGCAGGTGGTGCGTGGCCTTCACGTGCGGGCCGTCGACGACGTCGATGCGGCGCGGATCGATCACGATCAGCTTCGCGCCTTCGCGCACGCGCCGCTTCAGCCGCGAGCCGAACACCGGATGGCCGTCGGTCGGGTTCGCGCCCATCACGACGATCACGTCGGCCTGGCCGACCGAGGCGAACGTCTGCGTGCCGGCCGATTCGCCGAGCGTCGTCTTGAGGCCATAGCCGGTCGGCGAGTGGCACACGCGTGCGCAGGTATCGACGTTGTTGTTGCCGAATGCGGCGCGCACGAGTTTCTGCACGAGATAGGTTTCCTCGTTCGTGCAGCGCGACGACGTGATGCCGCCGATCGAATCGCGGCCGTACTTCTGCTGCAGCTTGCGGAATTGCGTCGCCGCGTACGTGAGCGCCTCTTCCCAACTCACTTCGCGCCACGGGTCGGTGATCTTCTCGCGGATCATCGGCTTCGTGATGCGGTCCTTGTGCGTCGCATAGCCCCACGCGAAGCGTCCCTTCACGCACGCGTGGCCTTCGTTCGCGAGACCGTTCTTGTGCGGCGTCATGCGCACGACTTGCGTGCCCTTCATCTCGGCCTTGAACGAGCAGCCGACGCCGCAATACGCGCAGGTCGTGACGACCGAGTGTTCGGCCTGCCCCAGTTGCACGACGGATTTTTCCTGCAGCGTGGCCGTCGGGCAGGCGGCGACGCACGCGCCGCACGACACGCATTCCGACGCCATGAACGATTCGCTTTCGCCCGCGGCGACGCGCGATTCGAAGCCGCGCGCGGCGATCGTCAGCGCGAACGTGCCCTGCGTTTCCTCGCACGCGCGCACGCAGCGGTTGCAGACGATGCACTTCGACGGGTCGTACGTGAAGTACGGATTCGACTCGTCCTTCGTGTCCTTCAGGTGATTCGCGCCGTCGAAACCGTAACGCACCTCGCGCAGCCCGACCACGCCCGCCATGTCCTGCAGCTCGCAGTCGCCGTTGGCCGGGCAGGTGAGGCAGTCGAGCGGGTGGTCGGAGATGTACAGCTCCATCACGTTGCGGCGCAGCGACTGCAGCCGGTCCGACTGCGTGCGCACCTTCATGCCGGCTTCGGCGGGCGTCGTGCACGACGCCGGATAGCCGCGCCGGCCCTCGATCTCGACGAGGCACAGCCGGCACGAGCCGAACGGTTCGAGCGAATCGGTCGCGCAGAGCTTCGGGACGTTGACGCCGGCTTCGATCGCCGCGCGCATCACCGACGTGCCGGCCGGCACCGTGACCGGCTGGCCGTCGATTTCGAGCGTGACGTCGGTATCGGCATGCCGTTGCGGCGTGCCGTAATCGGTATCGTCGAACGGGTCGCGGGCGCGCGCCTGTGCCGCGCTCTTGCACGCGCATTGGCCCGAGCCGCAGCCGCCTTGGCGGACGTTGTTCGTGTCGAGTGACATGCAGGGCTCCTTCTGGGTCAGGCCGCGGCCTTGACCGGGCCCGACGCGGCATCCTTGCCGGCAGCGAGCCCGAAATCTTCGGGGAAATGGTCGAGTGCGGACAGCACCGGGTACGGCGTCATGCCGCCCATCGCGCATAGCGAACCGGCCAGCATCGTGTCGCACAGGTCGCGCAACAGCGTGACCTGCCGCTCCGACGTATCGCCGTGGCGGATCCGCGCGATCGTCTCGACACCGCGCGTCGAGCCGATCCGGCACGGCGTGCACTTGCCGCACGATTCGATCGCGCAGAACTTCATCGCATACTCGGCCAGCTCGGCGAGATTCGACGTGTCGTCGTGCAGCACGATGCCGCCGTGGCCGACGACCGCGCCGATCGCCGCGTACGCCTCGTAGTCGAGCGGCACGTCCCACTGGTGGTCGGGCAGGTAGGTGCCGAGCGGGCCGCCGACCTGCGCGGCGCGTGCCGGCCGGCCGCTGGCCGTGCCGCCGCCGAAGTCGAACAGCAGTTCGCGCAGCGTGACGCCGAACGCGAGCTCGACGAGACCGCCGTGACGGATGTTGCCTGCGAGCTGGAACGGCAGCGTGCCGCGCGAGCGGCCCATCCCGTAGTCGCGATAGAACGCGGCGCCGCGCGCGAAGATCACGGGCGCCGTCGCGAGCGTGATCACGTTGTTGATGACCGTCGGCTGGCCGAACAGGCCGGCGAGCGCGGGCAGCGGCGGCTTCGCGCGCACGACGCCGCGCTTGCCCTCGAGCGATTCGAGCAGCGCCGTTTCCTCGCCGCATACGTACGAGCCCGCGCCTTTCGCGACGTGCAGCTCGAACGCGTGCGCGGAGCCGAGCACGTGCTCGCCGAGCCAGCCGGCTTCACGCGCGCGGACGATTGCCGCTTCGAGCGTGGCGATCGCGTGCGGGTATTCGCTGCGCACGTAGATGTAGCCGACCGTCGCGCCGGTGGCGACGCCCGCGATGATCATCCCTTCGATCAGGCAGTACGGGTCGCATTCCATCAGCAGGCGGTCGGAGAACGTGCCCGAATCGCCTTCGTCCGCGTTGCAGACGATGTATTTCTGCGCGGCGCGCGCCTGCCGCACGGTACGCCACTTGATGCCGGCCGGGAACGCCGCGCCGCCGCGGCCGCGCAGCCCCGACTCGATCAGCGTTTCGCATGCGGTGTCGCCGTCGAGCGCCAGCGCGTTCTTCAGGCCGGCAAGCCCCTCGTGTTGCAGATAGTCGTCGATCGACAGCGGATCGGTCAGGCCGATCCGTGCGAACGTGAGCCGCTGCTGGCGGGCGAGGTAGGGCAGCGCGTCGACGAGGCCGACGCCGTTCGGGTGCGCGCCGCCGTCGAGCCAGCCGGCGTCGAACAGGGCGGGCACGTCGGCGGCCGACAGGTTGGCATAGCCGACGCGGCCCGCGGCCGTCCCGACCTCGACGAGCGGTTCGAGCCACAGCAGCCCGCGTGACCCGTTGCGGACCACCTCGATGGCGACCCCGCGCCGTTCGGCCTCGGCCGAGATCGCGGCGGCGAGCGCGTCGGCGCCGAGCGCCAGCGCGGACGAATCGCGCGGAACGTAGATGCGGGTCGTCATGCCGCCTCCTGCGCGTGGGCCACCGCGTCGGCCAGCAACGCGTCGAACTTCTCCGGCGTGACCTTGGCGTGGAGCACCCCGTTGACCGTCATCGACGGCGATTGCGCGCACAGTCCGAGGCAGTAGACCGACTCGAGCGCGACGTCGTCGGGCGTACGGGCCGCGGCGGCATCGCCGTGCTTGGCGTCGAACCGGCAGCCCGTGCGGGCTTGCGCGTGGGCGGCGAGCGCCTCGCAGCCCATGCTGCGGCACGCTTCGGCGCGGCACATCTGGATCGTCACGCGGGCGGGCGGCGCGGTGCGGAAGTGGTGGTAGTAGGTCAGGACGCCATGTACTTCCGCGCGCGACAGGTTCAGCACCTTGGCCAGCGGCGCGATGCAGCCCGCCGGCACGTAGCCCGCGTCGTCCTGGATCGCATGCAGGATCGCGACGAGCGAGCGGCCGGCGCGCGCATGGCGCTCGACGAGCACGTCGGGCGCAGGGGAATTCGGGGACATCGGTTTTGCTCCTCCAAAGCCTCATATGCGCTCGAAATTCATATAGTGCGCATCGCGACTTCGTTCTGATTGATTTTCATCCACGATAAGCGGAAGATTTCGCGGTCGCAATAGGAAATCGGAGTGCATAATTGATTCGGGTCGAATGCGACGCGTATCTGACCGTACGCGACACGGAAGGCCGGTCGGCCAGTCTGTCGGACGTCGCTCCGCTGCTGGAACTCGTGGCCGATACGGGCAGCATCGCGCAGGCCGCGCAAGCCAAGGGACTGTCGTACCGGCACGCGTGGGGCATGCTACGCGCGCTGGAATCGTGCATCGGCGGGGAATTGATCGAAACCGCGCGCGGCAAGGGTTCGACGTTGTCGGCGCTCGGCCGGGCGGTCGTCGATGCGCAGCGTCTGGCGCATAGTCGCCTCGACGGGAACCTGCGCACGCTGGCGGCCGAGGTGGCCAGCGACCTGAACCGGCGGCTCGCGCAGCGCGACGGCGCCGTGCGCATCCATGCGTCGCACGGTTATGCGGTCGCGACGCTCGTTTCCGCGCTCGTCGATGCGCAGGCGGCCGTCGACATCAAGTATCGCGAGAGCGTCGAGGCCGTGCAGGCGCTCGCCCGCGGCGAATGCGACCTCGCCGGTTTCCATTTGCCGCGCGGCGCGTTTCGCGCGCAGTGCGCGCAGATCTACCGGCCGTGGCTCGACGACGCGCGCCACGTGTTGATCCACCTGACACGCCGCCAGCAGGGGCTGTTCGTGCCGCGCGGCAACCCGAAGCAGGTGCGCGGGCTGGCGGATCTCGCGCGTGACGACATCCGCTTCGTCAACCGCCAGCCGGGGTCGGGCACGCGCATGCTGCTGGATCTCGCGCTGCGCTCGATCGGCATCGATCCGGAGCGCATCGACGGCTATGCGTCGGCCGAACTCACGCATTCGGCGATCGCGGCGTTCGTCGCGAGCGGCATGGCCGATCTCGGCTTCGGCGTCGAGCCGGCCGCCCGTCACTTCGGGCTCGACTTCATCCCGATCGTCGACGAAGACTATTACTTCGCATGCGAACGCGCGCGGCTCGATGTGCGGCCGCTCGCCGATGTGCTGGCGCTGCTGCGCGACGCACGCTTCGTCGAACGCGTCGCGCGTCTCGACGGCTACGATCCGGCTGCGTGCGGCGCGCTGGAGCGCATCGCGACCGGGCTGGCCGGCGGCGACGGCACGAGCGTGCCGGACGGCAATTCCCGGTAACGAGGACGCGATCGAACCGCGCTGCAGCAGCGGGGGATTTGCGCTACGCTTGCCGCTTGATCAACGTTCCAACAAGCACGCCGTTCAGGCGTCATCCCGCCATGAAATTTCCCGTTCCCCTTGCCGCGGCAGCGTTGACCGCGGGGTTGCTGGTCGTCGCTTCGCCGTTTGCGTTCGCGCAGAATTCCCCGGGCGTGCCCGGCGGCATCCTGAGCGAACAGTTCCGACTGAACGAACATCCGCAGATGCCGTTCGCGGCATCGGCGCCGTCGGACAAATACCAGACCGGCAAGAAGTCGGCGTTGCGCCGCAAGGGCGACCTGGGCGACCCGAACGGCTGCAACCTGAAGTGCCCGATGGATGCCCGGTAGCGCGCAGGCAGTTGGCCTGTGCCCAAGTGGGGTGCTGTCTTCTGCGTCACGGATCGATCAACCGACAGACCTGCTACCCGCGCTCCACCCCATCCTGCTTTGTTCGAGCCCCGCGAAGCCTGCGCTTTGCGGGGCTCGTGCTTTTCCGCGGCCCTTCATGCAACGCGGGAGACGAAACGGCGATTTGCCCGCATCACCTTTCGGGCAGGGGTCTAGGGTTAACCCGTAAATCAGGAAGGATGTCTTCCTGAAACCTGCCTTATTCTTAAGCATCCACCTACATAAACTTCGGTTTGTCGGCGCTGATCAAGAGTGTTCACCGCCGAATCAGACAAATCTGGAGGTAGGTCATCATGAAGTCGCTCGTTCAAGCCGTTGTCGTTGCTGCCGCTCTCGTTGCCCCGGTTGCGTCGTTCGCCCAGTCGGGCTCGACGATCACCCGTGCGCAGGTCCGCGCCGAACTGGTTCAACTCCAGCAAGCCGGTTACAACTCCGCCCGCGGCGAAGATCCGCATTATCCGGAAGCGATCCAGGCCGCAACCGCGCGTGTCGCGGAGCAGCAGCGCAGCGCCCTGGCTCAAGCTCAAGGCGCCGACGCCAGCGGCTACGGTGCGCAGGCACAGGGCGCATCGGCGTCGGGTTCGCGCGCAATGGGCGTGCGCCCGGCCAGCGCGGACGAAATGAAGTCGCTGTATCGCGGCAGTTGAGCCCCGCGTCGCCGGTCACGGTCGGGGCCCAAGTTGTGCCCAAACCCTGACCAGCGGGCCGGCCGCTGCGCGGCGCAATCGCTGATGGGGCGACCGCGCCAGGACATCCGTCACCTCCTGCCGCCGGAGCACCGGTGGCATTCCGCCCGGCCCGTCCGGGGCTGGGTGCTTTTTCGGAAGGAGTCGGCGTGCGTGTCGCCGGCAACAAAAAACCCCGCAGACTGGCGTCATGCGGGGTTCGTGCGACGAGCACGGAATTTGGTGGAGGCGGCGGGAATCGAACCCGCGTCCAGAAGCGCTCCACGACTAGTTCTACATGTTTAGTTCGGTCTTTTGATTTAACCGCAGCGACGCGGACGAACACGCTGCACTACGGCGATTCGCTAAGTTTTCGACCCTGGCGTCGCGACGCCGACAGGGCTTAACTGACGTAAATGACCTCTGGCGGTATTGCTACCGGTCTTGCGACACTAGCCCGTCAGTGAACTAGGCAGAGGACGGCGGCCCTTAGGCTGCCAGTGCGAACGTATCGTCGTTTGCAGTTACGATTTTCCCATTGATTAACGAGGTGACGGGTCCTCGACATGCCCTAGCCGCTTCACAACCCCTGTCGAAACCAGGTCGCCCCCGCGGATAAGATCAACCATTATAGCCCAACATCGCGCAGCAGGTGCCGCAGTTCCTGCGTCGAACCGACGAGATGCTGCGCTTGCCAGTCAGCCGGCGCCGCGCCGTCGCCGCAGTAGCCGTACGCGGCGGCGACCGTCGCCATGCCAGCGGCGCTTCCGGCCTGAATGTCGCGAAGATCGTCGCCGACATAGACGATGCGCTCGGGCGCGAGCGCCATCTGCGCTGCCGCATGCAGCAGCGGAGCCGGGTGCGGCTTCGAGTGCGGCGTTGTGTCGCCCCCGACGATGCAGGCCGCGCGCGACGACAGGCCGAGCAGGTCGGCCAGCGGCGCCGTGAAGCGCATCGCCTTGTTCGTGACGATGCCCCAGCGCACGCCGCGCGCATCGAGTTCGTCGAGCACGTCGCCGATGCCGGGAAACAGCGTGGTATGTACGCAGATATCCGTTGCGTAATTGATCAGGAACTCGTCGCGCATCGCTTCGTAGCCGGGCGTGTGCGGATCGATGCCGAACGCGCCGCCCAACAGGCCCCGCGCGCCGGCGGACGCCAGCGGCCGCAACACGTCGAGCGGCGTTTCGGGCAGGCCGCGCGCGCGCTGCATCTTGTTGACGGCTGCCGCGAGATCGGGCGCTGTGTCGGCGAGCGTGCCGTCCAGGTCGAACAGGACCGCATCGCAGTGCAGCAGGCGCGGTTCGTCTGCGATCCGCGCGGTCGAAAGGGGAGTCGTCATGCCGTTCGTAGGGTCACGCGCCGCGGCGGCACGCGACGAGGTAGTTGATGTCGGTGTCGTTCGACAGCGCGAAGCGCTTGCCGATCGGGTGATACGTGATGCCCTTGATCTCGACGATGTGCAGATCCGTCGCGCGCACGAAACCGGCCAGTTCCGACGGGCGGATGAAGCGCGCGTAGTCGTGCGTGCCCTTCGGCAGCATTTGCGCGATGTACTCCGCGCCGATCACGGCGAACAGGTAGGACTTCAGGTTGCGGTTCAGCGTCGAGAAGAACACCCAGCCGCCCGGCTTCACGAGCGTCGCGCACGCGGCCACGATATCGCCGGGCGACGGCACGTGCTCGAGCATCTCCATGCACGTGACGACGTCGTAGGTGCCGGGTTCGCGCGCGGCGATCGCTTCGGCGGCGATCGCCTCGTATTCGACCGAAATGCCGCTTTCGAGGCTGTGCAGGTCGGCCACGCCCAGCGCTTCGGTCGACAGATCGATGCCTTTCACCTGGGCGCCGAGCCCGGCCATCGATTCGGACAGGATGCCGCCGCCGCAGCCGATGTCGAGCGCGCGCTTGCCGGCCAGATGCGCATGGGCATCGATCCAGCCGAGCCGGACCGGGTTCAGGTCGTGCAGCGGTTTGAATTCGGCATTCGGATCCCACCACCGATGGGCGAGGTCGCTGAATTTCTGGAGTTCGTGCGGATCGGCGTTGGTCATGTCGGCAAACGGGCTACGAGAGGAGGGCGGTGCTTCGGTGCGTCAGCCCCGAGTATATAAGCGGGCGAACGACGAGGCCAGCGAGCGCCTGGACGGGCGTCAATGAAAAAGCCCCGCCGGAGCGGGGCTTTGAAGCAGTCGAGAGCCGCGGCTTAGTTTGCCGGAACGGTCGTCTTTTCCACTTGCTGCGTACCAACCACTTCGACTTCCACGCGGCGGTCCGGTGCGAGGCAGGCGATGAGTTGCTTGCGGTTCTTCTGGTTGCAGCCAGTCGTAACCGGGTTGCGCTTGCCCTTGCCTTCCGTGTAGATCTTGTTGGCCGGCACACCCTTGCTGACCAGGTACGACTTCACGGCTTGAGCACGGCGCAGCGACAGGCGGTCGTTGTACTTGTCCGAACCGATGCGGTCCGTGTAGCCCGTTGCAACGACCACTTCCGTGTTCATGCCTTGGATCTTCGAAGCCAGTTCGTCCAGCTTCTGCTTGCCCAGCGGCTTCAGCGTTGCCTTGTCGAAGTCGAACAGTGCGTCGGCTTGATACGTGATCTTCTGGCTCGAGATGACCGGAGCGACCGGAGCGACCGGCGGCTGCGGTGCCTGGGCGACCAGTGCGCCATCGCACTTGGCGTTGGCGGTGGCCGGCGTCCAGAACGCATCGCGCCAGCAGAGCTCGTTCGTGCCGTTCATCCACACCCATTCGCCCGTGCCGTTCACCCAGTTGTCATTGACGGCCTGACGCGACGCCGGCACCGATTGTGCCGAAGCGGATGCAGCCATAACTGCGGTAGCTGCAATGAACGCGAGCTTTGAAAGTTTATTCATATTTCTCCTCTCGAAATTGAGATTACCGCAGGTTTACTGCGAGCCTGTTGACGGTGACAAGTCATACATTGCTCGAAGTATAACATTGGTGCGGCACAAAAATGCGGCGCCGCTCCTTGTAGGTAGACTTCGAGCAGCGTCTAACTTTCAGTGCGTTGGCATTTTGCCATATCGTTCCCTTCCTACGAAAAAAAAATCCTCCCCACCCCAAGATCGCTTCAACTTTGTGGTGCATGCGCAACACCGGCCTGCCGCAACTTTTAGAAATTGTCAAGAGCGCGCGTGAGGTTGCGCGCCGGCGTGCGGTTGTTTACGCGTGCGCACGAAACGCGCGCCGCGCAGTCGTCCGCGATGTCGGGTCCGAGCCGGGCGCGCGGTTGCGTCCGGCTTGCCGCCGCCGCGATTTTCGCTATCTATATATAGAGGGGGAGGCGAATTGGCGGCTGATGGGCGCATGTTAGAATCTCGCGTTGCGTTGCGCATGCAGCGCCCACGCGAAAGGCGTTCGCCGTCTTCGCTCCGAAACGATACGGATACATGGATCAATTCGCCAAAGAGACCCTGCCCACCTCCCTAGAGGAGGAAATGCGCCGTTCGTATCTCGATTACGCGATGAGCGTGATCGTCGGACGTGCCCTCCCGGATGTCCGCGATGGCCTGAAGCCCGTGCATCGGCGCGTGCTGTTCGCGATGCACGAACTGAACAACGACTGGAACCGCGCGTACAAGAAGTCGGCGCGTATCGTCGGTGACGTGATCGGTAAATACCACCCTCACGGCGATACCGCGGTCTACGGCACGATCGTGCGGATGGCGCAGGATTTCTCGCTGCGCTACATGCTGATCGACGGGCAGGGCAACTTCGGCTCGATCGACGGCGACAATGCCGCGGCGATGCGCTACACCGAAATTCGCATGGCGAAGATCGGTCACGAGCTGCTCGCCGACATCGACAAGGAAACGGTCGATTTCGAGCCGAACTACGACGGCAACGAAATGCAGCCGTCGGTCCTGCCGTCGCGCATCCCGAACCTGCTGATCAACGGCTCGTCGGGCATCGCGGTCGGCATGGCGACCAACATCCCGCCGCACAACCTGAACGAAGTCGTCGACGCGTGCCAGCACCTGCTGGGCAACCCGGACGCGACGATCGACGAGCTGATCGAGATCATCCCGGCGCCGGACTTCCCGACGGCCGGCATCATCTACGGCGTCGCCGGCGTGCGCGACGGCTACCGCACCGGGCGCGGCCGCGTCGTGATGCGCGCGGCCACGCACTTCGAGGAGATCGACCGCGGCCAGCGGATGGCGATCATCGTCGACGAGCTGCCGTACCAGGTGAACAAGCGCTCGCTGCTCGAGCGGATCGCCGAGCTCGTCAACGAGAAGAAGCTCGAGGGCATCTCCGACATCCGCGACGAGTCCGACAAGAGCGGCATGCGCGTCGTGATCGAGCTCAAGCGCGGCGAAGTGCCCGAAGTGGTGCTGAACAACCTGTACAAGGCGACGCAGCTGCAGGACACGTTCGGCATGAACATGGTCGCGCTCGTCGACGGCCAGCCGAAGCTGCTGAACCTGAAGGAAATCCTGCAGTGCTTCCTGTCGCACCGGCGCGAAGTGCTGACGCGCCGCACGATCTACGAACTGCGCAAGGCCCGCGAACGCGGCCACGTGCTCGAAGGTCTCGCGGTCGCGCTTGCGAACATCGACGAATTCATCGCGATCATCAAGGCCGCGCCGACGCCGCCGATCGCGAAGCAGGAGCTGATGGCGAAGCCGTGGGATTCGTCGCTCGTGCGCGAGATGCTGACGCGCGCCGAGAGCGAGAACGCGGCGGCCGGCGGCCGTTCCGCGTACCGTCCGGAAGGCCTGAACCCGGCGTTCGGGATGCAGGGCGACGGGCTGTACCGCCTGTCCGACACGCAGGCGCAGGAAATCCTGCAGATGCGTCTGCAGCGCCTGACCGGCCTCGAGCAGGACAAGATCATCGGCGAGTACCGCGACGTGATGGCGCAGATCGCCGACCTGCTGGACATCCTCGCGCGCCCCGAGCGGATCACGACGATGATCGGCGACGAGCTGACCTCGGTGAAGGCCGAATTCGGCGACGCGCGCCGCTCGAGGATCGAGCTGAACGCGACCGAGCTGAACACCGAGGATCTGATCACGCCGCAGGACATGGTCGTCACGATGTCGCACGCGGGCTACGTGAAGTCGCAGCCGCTGTCCGAGTACCGCGCGCAGAAGCGCGGCGGTCGCGGCAAGCAGGCGACGCAGATGAAGGAAGACGACTGGATCGAGACGCTGTTCATCGCGAACACGCACGATTACATCCTGTGCTTCTCGAACCGCGGCCGCGTGTACTGGGTCAAGGTCTATGAAGTGCCGCAGGGCTCGCGCAACTCGCGCGGCCGTCCGATCGTCAACATGTTCCCGCTGCAGGAAGGTGAGAAGATCAACGTCGTGCTGCCGGTCAAGGAATTCTCGGCCGACAAGTTCATCTTCATGGCGACGTCGCTCGGCACCGTGAAGAAGACGCCGCTCGAGGCATTCAGCCGCCCGATGAAGAAGGGCATCATCGCGGTCGGCCTCGACGACGGCGACTACCTGATCGGTGCGTCGATCACCGACGGCGCGCACGACGTGATGCTGTTCTCCGACGCCGGCAAGGCCGTGCGTTTCGACGAGAACGACGTGCGTCCGATGGGGCGCGAGGCGCGCGGCGTGCGCGGCATGCAGCTCGAGGACGGGCAGCAGGTCATCGCGATGCTGGTTGCCGGCAGCGAGGAGCAGACCGTGCTCACCGCGACCGAAAACGGCTACGGCAAGCGCACGCCGATCACCGAGTACACGCGCCATGGCCGCGGCACGAAGGGTATGATCGCGATCCAGACGTCCGAGCGCAACGGCAAGGTCGTGGCCGCGACGCTCGTCGACGCCGAGGATCAGATCATGCTGATCACGACGGCCGGCGTGTTGATTCGCACCCGTGTTTCCGAGATACGCGAGATGGGGCGCGCCACGCAAGGTGTTACACTCATCAGTCTCGATGAGGGTACCAAGCTCTCTGGCCTGCAGCAGATCGCGGAGGCCGAAGAGGGAGAGGGCGAAGCCGACGAGGCGTCGGACGGCGAAGCCTGAAGAACGGATGAGACTCTGGCCGCCGCGGGCGAAAAGCGCCGCGGCCGGCGAGCAACCATTCATATTTCCAAAAGGGAGTGATGATGCAAAAGCAATTCAAGCAACTGGTTCTGCTGGCTGCACTGGTGCCGACGTTCGCGATGGCGCAGGCGCTGTCGAATTCCGCACCGGCTGCTCCGGCGGCAGCTGCGCCGATCGACGCCGACAAGAAGGCTGCGATCAAGGATCTGCTCGACGCGATCGACGCGCCGAAGCTCGTGTCGGCAATCGGCAACAGCGCCGAAATGCAGGCGAAGCAGCTCGTACCGGCCATCCTGTCGGACGCGCTGTCGGAAAACAAGACGCTGAACGACAAGCAGAAGCAGGCTGCCGTTCCGACGCTGCAGAAGAACGCGGTGCCGAAGCTGGTCGACGGCGCAGGCAAGGTGTTCGGCACGCAGCAGTTCCAGAGCGATGCGATGTCGGCGCAGTACGACGCGTACGCGAAGTACTACAGCACGTCGGAGATCAAGGATCTGACGACGTTCTACAAGAGCCCGACGGGCCGCAAGTTCATCCAGGTTCAGGATCAGGTCGGTCGCGACGTGGTCAACGGCCTGATGCAGAAGTACATGCCGCAAGCGATCCAGGCAACGCGTACGCAGGCTGACAAGGAAGTCGCAGCAGTCAAGCCGGGCAAGTAAGCCGTCCGGGCGCGCCCCCGGCCGTTCGGCCGGGTTTGGCGGGAGCCTGACGACAGTGCGATAATGGCCGTTTGCGCGCGAGCGCAAACGGCCATTTCTTTTCTGGCGCGTTTTGCCGGCGGCAAGCCGGTCGCGTCCTTCCCGAGGTTTTCACGATGCGCGTCTTTAATTTCTCCGCCGGCCCGGCGGCGATGCCCGAGGAAGTGCTGCGGCAAGCCGCCGACGAAATGCTCGACTGGCACGGCAGCGGCATGAGCGTGATGGAGATGAGCCATCGCGGCAAGGAATTCATGTCGATCCACGAGGCCGCGCTGACCGATCTGCGCGACCTGCTCGGCGTGCCGGCGAGCCACCGGATCCTGTTCCTGCAGGGCGGCGGCATCGCGGAAAACGCGATCGTGCCGATGAACCTGCTCGGCTCGCGCAAGACGGCCGACTTCGTCGTGACGGGTTCGTGGTCGCAGAAATCGTTCGGCGAGGCGAAGAAGTTCTGCACGCCGCATCTGGCCGCGACCGGCAAGACGGAGGACGGCTTCACGCGTGCGCCCGCGCGGGCCGAATGGCAGTTGTCCGACGATCCGGCCTACGTGCATCTGTGCACCAACGAGACGATCGACGGCGTCGAGACGTTCGAGATTCCCGATCTCGGCGACGTGCCGCTGGTCGCGGATGTCTCGTCGCACATCCTGTCGCGCCCGATGGACGTCGCGAAATACGGCGTGCTGTTCGGCGGCGCGCAGAAGAACATCGGGATGGCCGGCGTGACGGTCGTGATCGTGCGCGAGGATCTGCTCGATCGCGCGCTGTCGATCTGTCCGTCCGCGTTCGAATGGAAGACCATCGCCGCGAACAACTCGCTGTACAACACGCCGCCCACCTACGCGATCTACATCGCGGGCCTCGTGTTCCAGTGGCTGAAGCGGCAGGGCGGCCTCGAAGCGATCGAGGCCCGCAACACCGAAAAGGCGAAGCTGCTCTACGACACGATCGACGCGAGCAGTTTCTATCTGAACAAGGTCGAGCCGGCAGCACGTTCGCGCATGAACGTGCCGTTTTTCCTGGCCGACGAATCGCGCAACGAAGACTTCCTTGCCGGCGCAAAGGCGCGCGGGCTGCTGCAGCTGAAGGGCCACAAGTCCGTCGGCGGCATGCGGGCGTCGATCTACAACGCGGTGCCGCTCGAGGGCGTGAAGGCGCTCGTCGAGTACATGAAGGACTTCGAGCGGCGCGGCGCCTGACGGCGGCGCTGTTCAAACAGCACGGCAAAACGCATGGACGACGAACTGAATTCCCGCCTGAAACCGCTGCGCGACCGCATCGACGCGATCGACGCGCAGCTGATCGCGCTCCTGAACCAGCGCGCCGCGGTGGCCCTCGAGGTGGGCGAGGTCAAGAAGCATTTCAACGCGCCGGTGTTCCGGCCGGAGCGTGAGCTGCAGGTGATCGCGCGGCTGCAGGACATGAGCGCCGGGCCGCTCGCGAGCGAGCACATCAGCGCCATCTGGCGCGAGATCATGGCGGCGAGCCGCGCGCTCGAGCAGACGATCCACGTCGCGTTCCTCGGGCCGGTCGGCACGTATAGCGAGCAGGCGATGCTCGAGTATTTCGGCCAGTCGATCGAAGGGCTGCCGTGCCCGTCGATCGACGAGGTGTTCCGCTCGGTCGAGGCCGGTGCGTCCGCATTCGGCATCGCGCCGGTCGAGAATTCGACCGAAGGCGCCGTCTCGCGCACGCTCGACCTGCTGCTGCAGACCCAGCTGGTGATCAGCGGCGAGCTCGCGCTGCCCATCCATCACAACCTGCTCACGCAGAGCGGCACGCTCGACGGCGTGAAACGTGTCTGCGCACATGCGCAGGCGCTCGCGCAATGCCAGCAGTGGCTCGCGGCGAATGCGCCGCAGCTCGAGCGGCAAGCCGTGGCGAGCAACGCGGAGGCCGCGCGCCTCGCAGCGGCCGATCCGACCGTCGCCGCGATCGCGGGCGACCGCGCGGCCGCGCACTACGGTTTGCAGATCGCGTTCTCGCTGATCCAGGACGACCCACACAACCGCACGCGCTTCGTGATCGTCGGCAAGCAGCCGGCCGGCCAAAGCGGTCACGACCAGACGTCGCTGATCGTGTCGGTGAAGAACGAGCCGGGCGCCGTGTTCAAGCTGCTCGAGCCGCTCGCGCGGCACGGCGTGTCGATGACGCGCTTCGAATCGCGTCCGGCCCGCGTCGGCACGTGGGAGTACTACTTCTACATCGACATCGAAGGGCGCCGCGACGATGCGGCGGTGGCGGCCGCGCTCGCGGAACTCGGTCAGAAGGCCGCGTTCCTGAAGATACTCGGCTCGTATCCGCGCGCACGGTGACGCGCTGCGGCCCGGCGCCTGCTTGCGCAGGCGTGGTGGCCGGGCGGGCAGGGCAGGCCGGTCGGCGCTGCCGAAGGCGGGCTCGGGCAGTATCCGGTGCAGATTGCGCCGGGTGCGGGCCCGTTGCCCGGAATCTGGAATTCCGCGTGCGGGGCGTCGTTTCGCGCGCGTAACTTGGCTCTTGTCGTGTCAGGCTTTGCATTCAACAAACTGGTCATCTTCGGCGTCGGCCTGATCGGCGGGTCGCTCGCGCGCGCGTTGCGCGAGCGCGCGCCGGGCAGCGCGGGCGAGATCGTCGGCGTGGGCCGTTCGCACGCGTCGGTCGAGCGCGCGCTGTCGCTCGGCGTGATCGACCGTGCGGCGGCGCTCGACGACGACGCGCAATTGCGCGACGCGCTGGCCGGCGCCGATCTCGTCCTGCTGGCCGCGCCCGTCGCGCAGACGGGCCCGTTGCTCGCGCGCATCGCGCCGTGGCTCGACCGCGCGACGATCGTCACCGATGCGGGCAGCACCAAGTCCGATGTCGTCGCGGCGGCGCGCGAAGCGCTCGGCGCGCGCATCGCGCAGTTCGTGCCGGGTCATCCGATCGCGGGGCGCGAATCGAGCGGTGTCGAGGCCGCGTTGCCGGATCTCTACGTCGGCCGCAACGTCGTGCTTTGCCCGTTGCCGGAGAACGCGCCCGAAGCCGTGGCGCGGATCGATGCGATGTGGCGCGCGACCGGCGCCGACGTGCGCACGATGAGCACCGAGCAGCATGATCGCGTATTTGCGTCGATCAGCCATCTGCCGCACGTGCTGTCGTTCGCGCTCGTCGAGCAGATTCTCGGCGAAGCCGACGCGGAACTGAAATTCTCGTACGCGGCCGGCGGTTTCCGCGATTTCACGCGCATCGCGGCGTCGAACCCGGAAATGTGGCGCGACGTGTGCGTCGCGAATCGCGCGGCGCTGCTCGACGAGCTCGACGGCTATACGCGCGTGCTCACGCGGTTGCGCGCGGCGATCGACGCCGGCGACGGCGCGGCGCTCGAAGCCGTATTCACGCGCTCGCGCGCCGCACGCAAGGCATGGCAGGAACGCGGCGGCACGCCGGCTGCCGAACCGGTCAAGAAATAACAGGACGATTCCCATGGACTATCTCGATCTCGGCCCATACTCCAGCGCATCGGGCACCGTGCGCCTGCCCGGCTCGAAGAGCATTTCGAACCGCGTGCTGCTGCTCGCGGCGCTCGCCGAAGGCGAAACGACGATCACCAACCTGCTCGACTCCGACGACACGCGCGTGATGCTCGACGCGCTCGGCAAGCTCGGCGTGAAGCTCGCGCGCGACGGCGACACCTGTGTCGTCACCGGCACGCGCGGCGCGTTCACCGCGAAGACGGCCGACCTGTTCCTCGGCAACGCGGGCACGGCCGTTCGGCCGCTGACCGCCGCGCTCGCGGTGAACGGCGGCGACTACCGCGTGCACGGCGTGCCGCGCATGCACGAGCGGCCGATCGGCGATCTCGTCGACGGCTTGCGCCAGATCGGCGCGCAGATCGACTACGAGCTCAACGACGGCTACCCGCCGCTGCGGATCAAGCCGGCGACGATCTCGGTCGACGCGCCGATCCGCGTGCGCGGCGACGTGTCGAGCCAGTTCCTCACTGCGCTGCTGATGACGCTGCCGCTCGTGAAGGCGAAGGAGGGCAGGACCGTCGTCGAAGTCGACGGCGAGCTGATCTCGAAGCCGTACATCGACATCACGATCCGGCTCATGGCGCGTTTCGGCGTGACCGTCGAGCGCGACGGCTGGCAGCGCTTCGTCGTGCCGGCCGGCGTCCGCTACCGCTCGCCGGGGCGGATCATGGTCGAGGGCGACGCGTCGTCCGCGTCGTACTTTCTCGCGGCCGGCGCGTTGGGCGGCGGCCCGTTGCGGGTCGAGGGCGTGGGGCGCGCGAGTATCCAGGGCGACGTCGGTTTCGCGAACGCGCTGATGCAGATGGGCGCGAACGTGACGATGGGCGACGACTGGATCGACGTGCGCGGCATCGGCCACGATCACGGCAAGCTCGAGCCGATCGACATGGACTTCAACCTGATTCCCGACGCGGCGATGACCATCGCGGTCGCGGCGCTGTTCGCGAACGGCACGAGCACGTTGCGCAACATCGCGAGCTGGCGCGTGAAGGAGACGGACCGCATCGCCGCGATGGCGACCGAGCTGCGCAAGGTCGGCGCGATCGTCGAGGAAGGCCCCGACTATCTCGTCGTCACGCCGCCGGAAAAGCTCACGCCGAATGCGGCGATCGATACGTACGACGATCACCGGATGGCGATGTGCTTCTCGCTCGTCAGCCTGGGCGGCGTGCCCGTGCGGATCAACGATCCGAAGTGCGTCGGCAAGACGTTCCCCGACTATTTCGACCGCTTCGCCGCGCTCGCCAAGGCCTGACCCGACTGTTCCGATGAAATCCACCCGACCCTTTCACCCGACTCCCGTCATCACGATCGACGGCCCGACCGCTTCCGGCAAGGGCACCGTCGCGGCGCTCGTCGCCGCGCACCTGGGTTTTCACCTGCTCGACAGCGGCGCGCTGTACCGGCTCGCGGCGCTCGCGAGCGTGCGCTACGGCATCGCCGCGGAAGACGTCGACGCGCTGGTGAAGCTGATCGACGACCTGCACATCACGTTCCGTGAAGGTTGCGCGCAGCTCGACGGCGTCGACGTGTCGAACGACATCCGCGCCGAAGCGGTCGGCAACCGCGCGTCGGCCATCGCCGTGCACGGGCCCGTGCGCACCGCGCTCGTCGCGCGCCAGCGCGCGTTCCGCAAGACGCCGGGCCTCGTGGCGGACGGGCGCGACATGGGCACCGTGATCTTCCCGGACGCCGTGCTGAAGGTGTTCCTGACGGCCAGCGCCGAGGCACGCGCGACCAGGCGGCATAAGCAATTGATGCAAAAAGGTTTTTCTGCTAATATAGATGACTTGCTCCGGGATCTTCGTGAACGTGACGCGCGCGACAGCAATCGCGCGGCCGCGCCGCTGAAGCCTGCGGCAGATGCCAAGCTGCTCGATACGTCGGCACTTTCGGTCGATGAAGCCGTCGACCAAGTGCTGCAGTGGTACCGGGCACTCGGCCAGCCGGCCTGAGAAGGCAGGCAGCGGTAGGTGCTTCGCGTCGCAAGCGCGGAGCGTGTTTCGAACCCTTAACCCCGTGTGGTCCTCGATCTGGCCCTTTCAGCCTGCCATTCCGGCCGGCGTGGCACAGCGAGCCATGCACAATCAGATTTTTATGTCCGACCTGCAAACCTCCAACCCGAATACCGAATCCTTTGCGGCTCTGTTCGAAGAGTCGCTGACCCGCCAAGACATGCGCGCCGGCGAAGTGATCTCCGCCGAAGTCGTGCGCGTCGACCACAACTTCGTGGTCGTCAATGCAGGCCTGAAGTCCGAGGCTTACATTCCGATCGAGGAATTCCTGAACGATCAGGGCGAGGTTGAGGTGCAGTCGGGCGATTTCGTGTCCGTCGCGATCGACGCACTCGAAAACGGCTACGGCGACACGATCCTGTCGCGCGACAAGGCGAAGCGCCTTGCATCGTGGCTGTCGCTGGAAAAGGCGCTCGACAACAACGAGCTCGTCACCGGCACCATCACCGGCAAGGTGAAGGGCGGCATGACCGTGATGGTCAACGGCATCCGCGCGTTCCTGCCGGGTTCGCTGGTCGACACGCGTCCGGTCAAGGACACGACCCCGTACGAAGGCAAGACGCTCGAGTTCCGCGTGATCAAGCTCGATCGCAAGCGTAACAACGTCGTGCTGTCGCGTCGTGCAGTGATCGAAGCCACGCAAGGCGAAGAGCGCGCGAAGCTGCTCGAGACGCTGAAGGAAGGCGCGATCGTCAACGGCGTGGTCAAGAACATCACCGACTACGGCGCGTTCGTCGACCTCGGCGGCATCGACGGCCTGCTGCACATCACCGACATCGCATGGCGTCGCGTGCGTCACCCGAGCGAAGTCCTGTCGGTTGGCCAGGAAGTCACCGCGAAGATCCTCAAGTTCGACCAGGAGAAGAACCGCGTCTCGCTGGGCATCAAGCAACTGGGCGACGATCCGTGGGAAGGCATCTCGCGCCGCTACCCGTCGGGCACGCGCCTGTTCGGCAAGGTCACGAACATCACCGACTACGGCGCATTCGTCGAAGTGGAATCGGGCATCGAAGGCCTCGTCCACGTGTCGGAAATGGACTGGACCAACAAGAACGTTGCGCCGTCGAAGGTTGTCCAGCTGGGCGACGAAGTCGAAGTCATGGTCCTCGAGATCGACGAAGACCGCCGTCGTATCAGCCTCGGCATGAAGCAGTGCAAGCCGAATCCGTGGGATGACTTCAGCCGCAACTTCAAGAAGGGCGACAAGATCACGGGCGCGATCAAGTCGATCACCGACTTCGGCGTGTTCATCGGTCTGCCGGGCGGCATCGACGGCCTGGTCCACCTGTCGGACCTGTCGTGGAGCGAAGCCGGCGAAGAAGCCGTTCGCAAGTACAAGAAGGGCGACGAAGTCGAAGCAATCGTGCTCGGTATCGACGTCGAGAAGGAGCGCATTTCGCTCGGCATCAAGCAGCTCGAAGGCGACCCGTTCAGCAACTACGTTGCCATGAACGACAAGGGCTCGATCGTCGACGGCGTCGTGAAGACGGTCGATGCGAAGGGTGCGGTCGTCACGCTGACGGGCGACGTCGAAGGCTACCTGCGTGCGTCGGAAATCTCGCAGGATCGCGTCGAAGACGCACGCAACGTGCTGAAGGAAGGCGACAAGGTCAACGCGATGGTGATCAACATCGATCGCAAGTCGCGCGGCATCAACCTGTCGATCAAGGCGAAGGATTCGGCCGAGCAACAGGAAGCGATCCGCGGCCTGCAGTCGGACACGAGCGCTGCCGCGACCGGTACGACCAACCTCGGCGCGCTGCTGAAGGCGAAGCTCGACGGCCAGAACCAGTAAGCCTTACGAGGTCTGCTGAAGTATGACCAAATCCGAGTTGGTCGCGCAGCTGGCATCGCGATTTCCGCAACTTGTCCTCAAGGATGCGGATTTCGCGGTGAAAACGATGCTCGATGCGATGTCCGACGCCCTGGCGAAAGGGCATCGCATTGAAATTCGGGGTTTCGGCAGCTTTGGCCTCAACCGTCGCCCGGCGCGCGTCGGACGCAACCCGAAGTCGGGGGAGAAAGTGCAGGTGCCCGAGAAGTTCGTGCCGCACTTCAAGCCTGGCAAGGAGTTGCGTGAACGCGTCGACGGCCGCGCCGGTGAACCGCTGAAGGCTGACGATCCGGACGACGAGCGTTGAGCGTCGTTCGGTGTGCCCGGAACCTGTCCGGCGAAGGCTGAAAAGAAAAGCGCCCCTTGCGGGCGCTTTTTTCATTTCGGGCCACGGGTGTGCAACGCGGGCGCACAGGATGTGCGCAGCCGCGGAAACGCTTCCTTTACAATACGGGTCGATTCGGTGCGACGAAGGGGAGTCGCGCGCCGCGGCAAACCTCAACAAAGAGAGGGCTTCATGAAGTTTATCGTCTGGCTGATCCGGGTATTGGTGTTCGTCCTGCTGCTGGTGCTCGCGCTGGCCAATACACAAACCGCGACGCTGAATTTCGTTGCCGGCTACGCATGGCAAGCGCCGCTGATCCTGATCGGCCTGGCATTCTTCGTCGTGGGGCTGCTGGCCGGCCTGCTGTCCGCGCTGCCTTCGATCTTCCGCCTCCGCCTCGAGAACGGGCGTTTGAAGCGCGATCTGCGTGCGGCGCGCGAAACGCCCGCCGTCATCGACCAGCCGCCGATGCCGCCCGTCATTTAACACGGACGCCGCGCGATTCCTCGCGCGGTTTTCGTCTCTGCTTCGATATTTCGCATGGATCTGGATTTCTGGTGGTTGCTCGCGATTCCGGTCGCATTCGCGCTCGGTTGGGCGGCGTCACGCTATGACCTCAAGAATCTCCTGTCGGAGAGTGCCAACCTGCCGCGCTCGTATTTTCGCGGCCTGAATTTTCTGTTGAACGAACAACCGGACAAGGCGATCGATGCGTTCATCGAGGTGGCCAAGCTCGATCCCGAGACGGTCGAGCTGCACTTCGCGCTCGGCAACCTGTTTCGCCGTCGCGGCGAGACCGACCGCGCGATCCGCGTGCACCAGAACCTGCTGAGCCGCACCGATCTGCCGGTCAACGAGCGCGACCACGCGCTGTACGAACTGGGCCAGGACTTCCTGAAGGCCGGCCTGCTGGATCGCGCCGAAGAGGCGTTCCACAAGCTCGCGGACGGCGACTACGCGCTCGGCGCACAGCGGGCGTTGCTGACGATCTACGAGATCGAGAAGGACTGGAACAAGTCGATCGACACGGCCAAACGCATCGAATCGATGAGCGACAAGCCGCTCGGCATCGAAATTGCGCAGTTTCACTGCGAACTCGCGCAGGACGCGCTGCAGCGCAAGAATGCCGCAGCGGCGGCCGAGCAACTGCGCCTTGCGCTGACCGTGAATCCGCAGAACGTCCGTGCGACGGTTCTGTCCGGCGACGCGGCGGAAGCGGCGGGCGACCACGCGGCCGCGATCGAGTACTGGAAGCGCGTCGAAGCGCAGAATCCGGCGTATCTGCCGCTCGTCGCCGACAAACTGATGAAGGCGTACGTCGCACTCGGCAAGAACGTCGAAGGCGCGGAGCTGCTGATGGGGTACGTCGATCGTTATCCGTCGAACGACCTGCTCGACATCGCCTATCAGCATATCGCCGGGTTGCGCGGCCAGGATGCCGCGCACACGCTCGCGCGCACGCAGATGGAAAAGTCGCCGAACCTGTCGGGGATGCTGCACCTGCTCGATGCGCAGATCGCGGCGGCCGACGAACCGCGTCGTAAGGAACTTGAAATGATGCGTGCGCTGATCAAGCAGCGCACGAAAAATCTGCCACGGTATACGTGCCAGAATTGCGGTTTCCGGGCACGGCTCTTCTACTGGCAGTGCCCCGGCTGCAGCGGCTGGGAAACCTATGCGCCGCGCCGCGTCGAACCTGCGATGCCGGGCTGATCCCGGCGCGCGGAGCCAACGCGCAGCGGTTGCCGCCGGGCTCGTCCCGGCGGCCAAGTTAGTCAATTACCGGGAAGTACCGGAACATCTATGAAAATCACCATCATCGGCACCGGCTATGTCGGTCTCGTCACGGGCGCCTGCCTCGCGGAGATCGGTCACGACGTCTTCTGTCTCGACGTCGATCCGCGCAAGATCGACATCCTGAACAACGGCGGGATGCCGATTCACGAACCGGGGCTGCTGGACATCATCGCGCGCAACCGCACGGCGGGGCGCCTGCGCTTCTCGACCGACATCGAGGCGAGCGTCGCGCATGGCGAGATCCAGTTCATCGCGGTCGGCACGCCGCCCGACGAGGACGGCTCGGCCGACCTGCAATACGTGCTCGAGGCCGCGCGCAACATCGGCCGCCACATGACGGGCTTCAAGGTGATCGTCGACAAGTCGACGGTGCCGGTCGGCACCGCGCAGCGCGTGCGCGGCGTGGTCGACGAGGCGCTTGCCGCACGCGGGCTCGCGGGCAGCGTCGCGCATCGCTTCTCGGTCGTATCGAACCCGGAATTCCTGAAGGAAGGCGCCGCGGTCGAGGACTTCATGCGTCCGGATCGGATCATCATCGGCGTCGACGATGACGAAACCGGTACGACCGCGCGCGAGAAGATGAAGAAGCTCTACGCGCCGTTCAACCGCAATCACGAGCGCACGATCTACATGGACGTGCGTTCGGCCGAGTTCGCGAAGTATGCGGCGAACGCGATGCTCGCGACGCGCATCTCGTTCATGAACGAGATGTCGAATCTCGCCGACAAGGTCGGCGCGGACATCGAGGCCGTGCGACGCGGGATCGGCTCCGATCCGCGCATCGGCTATCACTTCCTGTACGCGGGCGTCGGCTACGGCGGTTCGTGCTTCCCGAAGGACGTGCAGGCACTGATCCGCACCGCGGGTGAGAACGGCCAGCCGCTGCGCATCCTGGAGGCCGTCGAGGCCGCCAACCATGCTCAGAAGGACGTGCTGATCGGCAAGATCGAGCAGCGCTTCGGCGCCGACCTGACGGGCCGCGAGTTCGCGGTCTGGGGCCTGGCGTTCAAGCCGAACACCGACGACATGCGCGAGGCGCCGAGCCGTCGCCTGATCGCCGCGCTGCTCGAGCGCGGAGCAACCGTGCGCGCGTACGATCCGGTCGCGGTGGACGAAGCGCGGCGCGTGTTCGCGCTGGATTTCGGCGACGATGCGCACGCACTGGCGCGGCTGCATCTCGTCGACACGCAGGATCTCGCGGTCACCGGCGCGGATGCGCTCGTGATCGTGACCGAGTGGAAGGAATTCCGCAGCCCCGATTTCACGCGCCTGAAGGCCGAACTGAAGGCGCCGGTGATCTTCGACGGGCGCAACCTGTACGAGCCGGACGCGATGGCCGAGCTGGGCATCGACTATTACGCGATCGGCCGGCCGTACGTCGATCCCCAGTCGTCCTCCCGTAGCTGAACGTACGATGAATACTCTTCGCGAAATCGTTCCGGTGCCGCGCGAGCAACTCGCGCGCTCGCGTGTGCTCGTCGTCGGCGACGTGATGCTCGACCGTTACTGGTTCGGCAACGTCGATCGCATTTCACCTGAAGCGCCGGTGCCGGTCGTGCACGTGCAGCGCCAGGAGGAGCGGCTCGGCGGCGCGGCCAACGTTGCACGCAATGCCGTGACGCTCGGCGGTCAGGCCGGCCTGCTGTGCGTCGTCGGTTGCGACGAACCCGGCGAGCGGATCGTCGAGCTGCTCGGCAGCAGCGGCGTGACGCCGCATCTCGAGCGCGATCCCGCACTCCCGACCACGATCAAGCTGCGCGTGCTCGCGCGCCAGCAGCAACTGCTGCGCGTCGATTTCGAGGCGATGCCGACGCACGAGGTGCTGCTCGCGGGGCTCGCACGCTTCGACGTGCTGCTGCCGCAGCACGACGTCGTGCTGATGTCGGATTACGCCAAAGGCGGCCTCACGCACGTGACGACGATGATCGAGAAGGCGCGTGCGGCCGGCAAGGCGGTCCTGGTCGACCCGAAGGGCGACGACTGGGCGCGCTATCGCGGCGCATCGCTGATCACGCCGAATCGCGCGGAACTGCGCGAGGTGGTCGGGCAGTGGAAATCGGAAGACGACCTGCGCGCGCGCGTCGCGAATCTGCGCGCGGAGCTCGGCATCGACGCGCTGCTGCTCACGCGTTCGGAAGAGGGCATGACGCTCTTTTCCGCGGGCGGCGAACTGCATGCGCCGGCGCTCGCGCGCGAAGTGTTCGACGTGTCGGGCGCGGGCGACACCGTGATCGCGACGGTCGCGACGATGCTCGGCGCCGGTGTGCCGCTCGTCGACGCCGTGGTGCTCGCGAATCGCGCGGCAGGCATCGTGGTCGGCAAGCTCGGCACGGCCACCGTGGATTACGACGAACTGTTTCACTGAGCGCATTCGGCGGCGCGACGAGCGCGCCGCACGCATGGCTCGCACTTTTCAGGCAGGACGATCATGACCCTCATCGTCACCGGCGCAGCCGGTTTTATCGGCGCGAACATCGTCAAGGCGCTCAACGAGCGCGGCGAGACGCGCATCATCGCGGTCGACAACCTGACGCGCGCGGACAAGTTCCGCAATCTCGTCGACTGCGAGATCGACGACTATCTCGACAAGACCGAATTCGTCGAACGCTTCGCGCGCGGCGATTTCGGCAAGGTACGCGCGGTATTTCACGAAGGCGCCTGTTCGGACACGATGGAAACCGACGGTCGCTACATGATGGACAACAACTTCCGCTACAGCCGTGCGGTGCTCGATACCTGCCTCGCGCAGGGCACGCAGTTCCTGTATGCCTCGTCGGCCGCGATCTACGGCGGCTCGACGCGTTTCGTCGAGGAGCGCGACGTCGAGGCGCCGCTGAACGTGTACGGCTATTCGAAGTTCCTGTTCGATCAGGTGATCCGTCGCGTGCTGCCGAGCGCGAAGAGCCAGATCGCGGGCTTCCGCTATTTCAACGTGTACGGCCCGCGCGAGACCCACAAGGGCCGCATGGCGTCGGTCGCGTTCCACAACTTCAACCAGTTCCGCGCGGAAGGCAAGGTAAAGCTGTTCGGCGAGTACAACGGCTATGCGCCGGGCGAGCAGACGCGCGATTTCGTGTCGGTCGAGGACGTGACCAAGGTGAACCTGTTCTTCTTCGATCATCCGGAGAAGTCGGGCATCTTCAATCTCGGCACGGGCCGCGCGCAGCCGTTCAACGATATCGCGTCGACGGTCGTGAACACGCTGCGCGCGCTCGACAACCAGCCGCCGCTGACGCTCGCGCAGCAGGTCGAGCAGGGCTTGATCGAATACGTGCCGTTCCCCGATGCGCTGCGCGGCAAGTATCAGTGCTTCACGCAGGCCGACCAGACGAAACTGCGCGCGGCCGGCTACGACGCACCGTTCCTGACCGTGCAGGAAGGCGTCGATCGCTACGTCCGTTGGCTATCCGGCCAGGTTTAAACCGGCGCGTCACATCGATAGACTGGGTCTCACGGTCGGCAGCCGCCGGCCGTTTTTCTTCGGAGATCCAGCACATGATCAGGAAATGGTTTGCCGCGGCGGTCATGCTCGGCGCGGTGGCGTCGGCCTGGGCGGCCGTCGACGTCAACACCGCGAACGAGGATGCGCTCGTCGGCATCAAGGGCATTGGCCCGGCGCGGGCGAAGGCGATTCTCGACGAGCGCGGCGCACACGGTCCGTTCAGGAATGCGGACGATCTCGCCACGCGCGTGAAGGGCATGGGCGGGCATACCGTCGAGCGGCTTCAGCAGGAAGGGCTGACGATCGGTGCGGCGGCCGGTACGGGTACGACGCCGCCGGCCGCGGGCAAGCCGGCGGCGGCAAAGCCCGCCGCCGCACCGGCCCGCACGGCGCAGAAATAACGGGTCGCACATACCCGACACAGGGCTCCTTCAGCCGCCGTCGTTGCGACGGCTTCCCGCGGCATGCCGCGGGTTTTTTGCGTGCGGCGGGCTGCGCGACGATCGCGAACCGCGCGGCGCGCGTATTCCATCGTCGTAATGGGGTTGCCGGCGCGCGTGCCGGTGCTGGTTTACAATCGATCGATTGATCGGCCTCGCACTCACGGTATATCCATGGCTTACAAAACTATCGAAGACACGATCGGCAATACGCCGCTCGTGCAACTGGTCCGCCTGCCGGACGACGAGATTCGCGCGCGCAACAACGTGCTGCTCGCGAAGCTCGAGGGCAACAATCCGGCCGGTTCCGTGAAGGATCGCCCGGCGCTGTCGATGATCAGCAAGGCCGAGGCGCGCGGGCGCATCAAGCCGGGCGATACGCTCATCGAGGCCACGAGCGGCAACACGGGCATCGCGCTCGCGATGGCCGCGGCGATCCGCGGCTACAAGATGGTGCTGATCATGCCGGAGGATCTGTCGGTCGAGCGCCGCCAGAGCATGGCCGCTTATGGCGCCGAAATCATCCTGACGCCGGTGAAGGGCGGGATGGAGCTGGCGCGCGATCTCGCGGAGCAGATGCAGCGCGAAGGCAAGGGCGTGATCCTCGACCAGTTCGGCAATCCCGACAATCCCGTCGCGCACTACGAAGGAACGGGGCCGGAGATCTGGCGCGATACCGAAGGGCGCATCACGCACTTCGTGTCCGCGATGGGCACGACGGGCACGATCATGGGCACGTCGCGCTACCTGAAGGAACAGAATCCGGCGATCGAAATTATCGGCGCGCAGCCGGAAGACGGCTCGCGTATTCCCGGCATCCGCAAGTGGCCGGAAGCGTACATGCCGACCATCTTCGATCGCAGCCGTGTCGATCGCGTCGAAAGCGTGAGCCAGGCGGCGTCGGAAACGATGACGCGCCGCCTTGCGGCGGTCGAAGGCATCTTCGCGGGCATTTCGTCGGGCGGCGCATGCGAAGTCGCGATGCGCATCGCACGGCAGGTCGAGAACGCGACGATCGTGTTCATCGTCTGCGATCGCGGCGACCGTTACCTGTCCACGGGCGTGTTTCCCGCCTGAGCGAGAGCGGGGCGCGATTCGCGCGTCGATAAAAAAGCGCCGCGTTCCGTGAACCGCGGCGCTTTTTCTTTGGGCGACCAGCGCTTACTGCGGCTGCGCGTCGTCGGCGGCCGGTTGCAGCGCGCCATTGGCTTCCATCTGCGCCTTCACGGCCTCGCCGAGCTGGTACACGGCGAGCGCGTAGAAGAAGCTGCGGTTGTAGCGCGTCAGCACGTAGAAGTTCTTCAGGCCGAGCATGTATTCGGTCGCGCGCCCCGGCGTCGGCAGGTCGACCACGGTCACCGGCGTGCTGGCTTCGGCCGTGATGTTGACCGTCGGCTCGTTCAGCGTCATGCCCGCGCGCAGCAGTTGCGACAGTGCCCAGTGCGGTTCGGGCTGGCCGTCCGCGGCGGCCTGCGCGATGCCCAGGCTGCCCGTGTCGGGCGTGATCTGCCAGACCACCGGGCGGTCGGTTTCCCAGCCGTGCTGCTTCAGGTAGTTCGCGACGCTGCCGATCGCATCGACAGGACTGCTGCGCAGATCGACGTGGCCCGTACCGTCGAAGTCGACCGCGTATTCGCGGATGCTGCTCGGCAGGAACTGCGGAATCCCGATCGCGCCGGTGTACGAGCCGAGCA
This sequence comes from Burkholderia sp. AU32262, assembly GCF_020419985.1. Classification (NCBI taxonomy): domain Bacteria; kingdom Pseudomonadati; phylum Pseudomonadota; class Betaproteobacteria; order Burkholderiales; family Burkholderiaceae; genus Burkholderia; species Burkholderia sp. AU32262. Next base: position 310,370 of record NZ_JAIZRS010000003.1, on the reverse strand, counting down.
CGGTGGTCGGGTCGAGCTGGTTGTCGCGGGTCCAGACCAGGAAGTCTTCGAGGTTCTTGCGGAACGTGGCCTGGCGGCTGTCGCGATTCGGCGTGTCCGGGTAGTCGAACGTCAGTGTGGTCAGCGCGTCGAGCACGCGGAAATTGCCCATGTAGCGGCCATAGATGGTCTCGACGCCGATGATGCCGACGATCACCTCGGGCGGCACGCCGAACTGCTCGGACGCGCGCTGCAGCGTCGCCTGGTTCGCTTTCCAGAACTTCACGCCGGCGTTGATGCGGATCGGTTCGATGAAGCGCGAGCGATAGACGCGCCAGTTCTTGACCGAAGGCGTGGGCGCGGGCCGCACGAGCTTGACGGCCGTCGCCGAGTAGCTGATGCGCGAGAACAGCGCATGCAGGCTCGCCGAATCGAAGCCGTTGCGGCTCACCATCTCGTCGATGAACGCGTCGACCTTCGCGTTGTTCGCGTACCGCTGCGGAACGATTTCCTCTTCGAAAGTCTGGCCTTGCGGCGTCGGCTGCTGCGGCTGGGCCTGCGCGACGAGCGTGCCGACGGGCTTCGCCGGCTGCGTCTGCGCGACGGCAGGCGCGGTGCCGAGGGCCGTGGCGATGGCAGCGGCGACGAGCGGAGCGCGAACGCGGAACAGCGCGGGGAGAAGGGCGGCAGGCTTGCTGGAATTCATGTCGAAGCGGGCGGACAGGGCGATGGTGTTCGGCGCAGTATACCCGACGCATCCGGCGCGCCGGGCCGAAGCGGGCCCCCGTTGTGGTAAGTTAGCGGCGAATTCGCGGCAGACGATGGACATCATTGAGGGAGACCTGCGGCGCACCCTGCGCCACGGATGACAGCTTATGGCAACCGCTTTCTATACGCACCCCGACTGCATGCTGCACGAGATGGGGGAGTGGCATCCGGAATGCCCGGCCCGCCTGTCGGCGATCCAGGATCAACTGATTGCGAGCCGCATCGACGACCTGATCGTGCACGAAACCGCGCCGTTCGCGAGCGAGGTCGCGCTGGGCCGCGTGCATACGCAGGCGCACATCGACTACATCCGCAGCATGACGCCGGTCGACGGTTACGTCGAGATCGATCCCGATACGCTGATGAATCCCGACACATGGCGCGCGGCGCTGCGCGCGGCCGGCGCCGCGATCGCGGCGACCGACGCGGTGATCGAGGGCCGCTATGCGAATGCGTTCTGCGGCGTCCGCCCGCCCGGCCATCATGCGGAGCCTGCCCGAGCGATGGGCTTCTGCTTCTTCAACAACGTCGCGATCGCCGCGCGGCACGCACTGGACGTACACGGCATCGAACGGGTCGCGATCATCGATTTCGACGTGCACCACGGCAACGGCACCGAGGCGGCGTTCGCGAACGACGAGCGCGTGCTGATGTGCAGCTTCTTCCAGCATCCGCTGTATCCGTTCTCGGGCGTCGATCATCAGGCGCCGAACATGGTCAACCTGCCGATGCCCGCGCGCAGCAACGGGATGGCGATCCGCGAAGCCGTCGACATGTTCTGGCTGCCGCGCCTCGACGCGTTCAAGCCGCAAATGCTGTTCGTGTCGGCCGGCTTCGACGCGCATCGCGAGGACGACATCGGCAATCTCGGTCTCGTCGAGGCCGACTTCGAATGGCTGACCGCGCAGATCGTCGAGGTGGCGCGCCGGCATGCGCAGGGCCGCATCGTCAGCTGCCTCGAAGGCGGCTACAACCTGTCCGCGCTGGGGCGCAGCGTCGTCGCGCACCTGCGCGTGCTGGCCGGGATCTGATCCTCGCTCGACCGGTCGGGCCGAGGCGCGCTCAGCGTGCCGGCACGCGCGCGTGAATCCACGCGATCAACGCGTCGATCACGCGATCGCGTTCGAGATCGTTCATCGTTTCGTGGAAGCCGCCTTCGTACAGCGTCAGCGTACGGTCGGGCGAGCGGACGCGTGCGCCGAACGCGCGGCTGCCGTCGGGTTCGGTCAGCTTGTCCTCGGTGCCGTGATAGACGAGCACCGGCACGCGCAGCGTGTCGCGGCCGTTTTCGATGCGCGCCATCGCGTCGAGAATCTCCGCACCGGTGCGTGCGGGCACGGCGCCGTGATGCACGAGCGGGTCGGCGCGATTGGCCGCGACGATGGCCGGATCGCGCGACAGCAGCGCCGCATCGATCCTGATCGCGGGGAAAGTGGGCCACACGCGGCTGATGACGCGGCTGACGGCGAGCATCCAGCGCGGCACGTCGCGCCCGGGCGCCAGCGCCGGACTCGACAGCACGAGGCCCGTCAGTGCGTGGCCGCGTACCGGTGCACGTTCGATCGCGTAGAGCGCCGCGATCGCGCCGCCCATGCTGTGTCCCATCAGGAACAGCGGCGCGTCGCCGCGCGTGGCTTCGGCGACCAGCGCGTCCGCATCGTTCAGGTAGTCGTCGAAACGTTCGACCCAGGCTCGCTTGCCGGGCGAGTGGCCATGCCCGCGCAGATCGATCGCCAGCACGTCGATGCCGGCCGCGTTCAGCCGGCCGGCGAGCGCGGCATGGCGGCCCGCGTGTTCGGCGAGACCGTGCACCAGCGCGATCGTCGCGCGCGGCGGCGCGGCGCCGTCGCCGGCCGGCCAGCGGTACGACGCCAGTTCGAGCCCGTCGGCGGTACGCAGCCGGCCCATCCGCGGCGCGGGCGCCGATCCGGCGGTGGCGGGTGCGGCGGCCGGCGTGGTGGTCGTGCTCATCTGGCGTGTCCCCCTGTTCGTTGGTCCGTGTTCAGGATCATAGTCGCGGGATTCTCGCGAGCGCCCAGCGGCGCCCCTCTAATTTCATTTGGTTATGAAAAGATCGAAATCGATTATTAAGGGGAATGAGGGGTTTGCGGTAAAATCGCCGGTTATTCCAGATGCATCGGCGGCCGACTGGCGGGCCAACTCGCCGGCCGGCCGCCGTTTTGTTTACATGATCGAATTGCGCAATCTTTCGCAGCGTTTCCCCGGCCCGGGCGGCTGGGTCGAAGCGTTGCACAACGTCAACCTGACGATCCCGCAGGGCGAGGTGTTCGGCATCATCGGCCGAAGCGGCGCAGGCAAGAGCACGCTCGTGCGCACCATCAACCTGCTCACGCGGCCGACCGAAGGCAATGTCGTCGTCGGCGGGCGCGATCTCACGCTGCTGTCGGCCGGCGCGCTGCGCGAAGCGCGCCGCGAAATCGGCATGATCTTCCAGCACTTCAACCTGCTGTCGTCGCGCACGGTGTTCGACAACGTCGCGCTACCGCTCGAGCTGGCCGGCGCGAGCCGTGCCGACATCGAAGCCGCGGTGCTGCCGCTGCTCGACCTGGTCGGGCTGTCCGCGCAGAAGGATCGCTATCCGGCGCAGATCAGCGGCGGGCAGAAGCAGCGCGTCGGCATCGCCCGCGCGCTGGCGAGCCAGCCGAAGGTGCTGCTGTCGGACGAGGCGACGTCGGCGCTCGACCCCGAAACCACGCGTTCGATCCTCGACCTGCTGAAGCGCATCAACCGCGAGCTCGGCCTGACCATCGTGCTGATCACGCACCAGATGGAAGTGATCAAGCAGGTCTGCGATCGCGTGGCGGTGCTCGATGCGGGGCGCGTGGTCGAGGAAGGCCGCGTGATCGACGTGTTCCTGCAGCCGCATCACGAAGTGACGCGCGCGCTGATCGGCGACGTGATCGCGCAGGAGTTGCCGCCCGCGCTGAAGGCACGCGTGGCCGAGCGGCTGAAGACGGGCAGCGGGCATCTGCTGCGGCTCGCGTTCACGGGCTCGGGCGTCGACCAGCCGATCCTGTCGGAGACGATCCGCCGGTACGAACTCGATTTCAATATCCTGCATGGCCAGATCGACGAGATCCAGGGGCAGGCATTCGGTTCGCTCGCGGTGCTCGCGGGCGGCGAGCCGGGCAAGGTCGGGCAGGCGCTCGCGTTCCTGCGCGAGCAAGGTGTGGTGGTAGAGGAGCTTTCGTATGTTGAGTGAGATGTTCGATATGTTCGTGCAGTCGTTCTGGGAGACGCTGATCATGGTCGGCATCTCCGGGGCGGTCGGCGCGCTCGTCGGCCTGCCGCTCGGCGTGCTGCTCTACCTGACCGATCGCCAGGGCGTGCTGCAGAATCTCGCGGTCAATCGCGTGCTCGGCGGCATCGTGAATGCGGTCCGCTCGACGCCGTTCATCATCCTGCTGGTCGCGGTGATTCCGTTCACGCGGCTCGTTACCGGTTCGTCGATCGGCACGGCGGCGGCGGTCGTGCCGCTGACGCTCGCGGCCGCGCCGTTCATCGCGCGTCTCGTCGAAACCGCGCTGCGTGAAGTCGATCGCGGGCTGATCGAGGCCGCGCAATCGATGGGCGCGACCACGTCGCAGATCGTATTCAAGGTGCTGTTGCCCGAATCGCTGCCGGGCGTCGTCGCGGGCCTGACGATCACGTTCGTGTCGCTGGTCGGCTATTCGGCGATGGCGGGCGCGATCGGCGGCGGCGGGCTCGGCGATCTCGGGATCCGTTACGGTTACCAGCGCTATCTGCCGGAAGTGATGTGGACGGTCGTCGCGATCCTGATCGTGTTCGTGCAGATCGTGCAATCGCTCGGCGACTGGCTGGTGCGCCGGCTGAGCCACAAATAAGACCAGACCGATTCGATAGGGGAGAGACGATGCAACGACGCTTCATGCTGAAATTCGCGGCGGCGCTGGGCGCGGCCGCACTGTTCGCGGGCGCGCAAGCCCGGGCCGAAACCATCAAGGTCGGCGTGACGGGCGGTCCGCACGCGCAGATCATGGAAGTGGTGAAGAAGGTCGCGGCGAAGGAGGGGCTCGAGATCCGCATCGTCGAATTTTCCGACTACGTGCAGCCGAACGCCGCGCTCGCGTCGGGCGACCTCGACGCGAACAGCTACCAGCACGATCCGTATCTGCAGGCGCAGGTGAAGGATCGCGGCTACAAGCTGATCAAGGTCGCGGATACCGTCACGTTTCCGATGGGCATCTACTCGAAGCGCGTGAAGTCGCTGGCCGAGCTGAAGCCGGGCGCGCGCGTCGCGGTGCCGAACGATCCGACCAACGGCGGCCGCGCGCTGCTGTTGCTGCAGAAGCAGGGGCTGCTGAAGCTGCGCGCGGATGCGGGGTTGAAGGCGACGCCGCTCGATATCGTCGACAATCCGCGCAAGCTGAAGATCGTCGAGCTCGATGCGGCGCAGATTCCGCGCTCGCTCGGCGACGTCGACGCGGCGGCGATCAATACCAACTACGCGATGGAAGCGGGGTTGAAACCGAAGCAGGACGCGATCGCGATCGAGGGCCCGAACGGCCCGTACGCGAACATCCTCGCGATTCGCGAGGCGGACCGGAACAAGCCGTGGGTCGCCAGGCTGATTGCGGCCTATCACTCGGCCGACGTGAAACAGTTCATCGAAGGCAAGTTCGGCGGCGCGGTCATTGCCGCCTGGTAACGGCCGCAGCACGGGACGCCCGGCGCGATTAGAGTCGATGATCGAAAACCCGGGCTTTGCGTCCGGGTTTTTTCTCTTTTAAAATAGAACGACCGTTCGCTATCATTGGCGCGTCGCCAAGAAGCGGTATCCTCGACAACCATCATGGTTGGGTCCGCCTGGCCGCGCAGTCATGAGGCCTCGCTTAAAATGGCCTCTGGTCGTATTCGTAACTTTGGAGCGTGTGCATGAAAATCCTGGTGCCAGTGAAAAGAGTGGTCGATTACAACGTGAAGGTCCGCGTGAAGTCGGACAACACGGGTGTCGACATCGCGAACGTGAAGATGTCGATGAACCCGTTCGACGAGATCGCCGTGGAAGAAGCCGTGCGCCTGAAGGAAGCGGGCGTCGCGACCGAAGTGATCGCGGTGTCGGTGGGTGTGACTCAAGCGCAGGAAACGCTGCGCACGGCGCTGGCGATCGGCGCGGATCGCGCGATCCTCGTCGAGTCGAACGACAGCGTCGAGCCGCTGGCCGTCGCGAAGATCCTGAAAGCACTGGTCGACAAGGAACAGCCGCAACTTGTGATCCTCGGCAAGCAGGCGATCGACGACGATTCGAACCAGACGGGCCAGATGCTGGCCGCGCTCGCAGGTCTGCCGCAGGCGACGTTCGCGTCGAAGGTGACGATCGCCGATGGCAAGGCAACCGTTGCGCGCGAAGTCGACGGCGGCGCGGAAACGCTGTCGCTGACGCTGCCGGCGGTCGTGACGACCGACCTGCGCCTGAACGAGCCGCGCTACGTGACGCTGCCGAACATCATGAAGGCGAAAAAGAAGCCGCTGGAAACCGTGAAGCCGGAAGACCTGGGCGTGGACGTCGCGCCGCGTCTGAAGACGCTGAAGGTGGCCGAGCCGCCGAAGCGCGCGGCCGGCGTGAAGGTGCCGGACGTGAAGACGCTGGTCGAGAAGCTGAAGACCGAAGCCAAGGTGCTGTAAGAGGGAGCGCAAGGAAATGACGATTCTGGTGATTGCAGAACACGACAACGCGTCGATCAAGGCCGCGACGTTGAACACGGTGGCGGCGGCAGCGAAGATCGGTGGCGACATCCACGTGCTGGTCGCGGGCCACAACGCGCAAGCGGCGGCCGACGCGGCAGCGAAGATCGCGGGCGTGTCGAAGGTGCTGCTGGCCGACGCGCCGCAACTGGCCGAAGGCCTGGCGGAAAACGTCGAGGCGACCGCGCTGAACATCGCGAAGGACTACTCGCACATCCTCGCGCCGGCGACGGCCTACGGCAAGAACGTCGCGCCGCGCATCGCCGCGAAGCTGGACGTCGCGCAGATCTCGGACATCACGGCGGTCGATTCGGCCGACACGTTCGAGCGCCCGATCTACGCGGGCAACGCGATCGCGACCGTGCAGTCGAGCGATCCGATCAAGGTCATCACGGTGCGTGCGACGGGTTTCGATCCGGTGGCGGCGGAAGGCGGCAGCGCAGCGGTCGAGAAGATCGACGCAGCGGCCGACGCAGGCAAGTCGCAGTTCGTGAGCCGTGAAGTGACGAAGCTGGACCGTCCGGAGCTGACGTCGGCGAGCATCATCGTGTCGGGCGGCCGCGGTCTGGGCAGCGGCGAGAACTACACGAAGGTGCTGGAGCCGCTGGCCGACAAGCTGTCGGCAGCGCTCGGCGCATCGCGCGCGGCAGTCGACGCCGGCTACGTGCCGAACGACTACCAGGTCGGCCAGACCGGCAAGATCGTCGCGCCGCAGTTGTACATCGCGGTCGGTATCTCGGGTGCGATCCAGCATCTGGCCGGGATGAAGGATTCGAAGGTGATCGTCGCGATCAACAAGGATCCCGAAGCGCCGATCTTCAGCGTGGCCGACTACGGCCTCGTCGGCGATCTGTTCTCGCTCGTGCCGGAGCTCGTGAACGAGCTCGGCTGACGCGGCGTGACGCTTCAGCGGTAAGCACACGAGAAAAGGGGCGCGATAAGCGCCCCTTTTTCGCTGTGTCGTCGGCTGAAGCGGCGCGAGCGTCGTTCGCCTGGAAGATCCGCGATCGTGCTGTGCCGTGCCGAACATATCGTCGCGTACACCCGACGGGCAGCGTCGGTTCGCTCGCCGTGCGACGGGAGCATGTGCACGTTGACTGAAGCGTCGCGCCGAGTCGGTACTCGCACTCGCACTCGCACTCGCAGTCACGGAAACGGGCCCGCCTCGCCGCGGGCCGTTCCGATTTACGCGTAGGCCGGGCGCGCTTGGCCGGGCGCGTCCTTCAGGTAACGATGCACCGACAGGTCGTCGGCCTGGATCGCCGGCATCTTGCCCGAGATCAGGTCCGCGAGCAGTTGGCCAGAGCCGCACGACATCGTCCAGCCGAGCGTGCCATGGCCGGTGTTCAGGAACAGGTTCGACACCGGCGTGCGGCCGACGATCGGCGTGCCGTCCGGTGTCATCGGGCGCAGACCCGTCCAGAACGTGGCCTTCGACGTGTCGCCGCCGCCCGGGAACAGGTCGTTCACGCACATCTCGAGCGTTTCGCGGCGTGCGGCGCGCAGCGTCTTGTCGAAGCCCACGATTTCCGCCATCCCGCCGACGCGGATGCGCTGGTCGAAGCGCGTGATCGCGATCTTGTAGGTTTCGTCGAGCACGGTCGACACCGGCGCGGCGGCTTCGTCGACGATCGGCGCGGTGATCGAATAGCCCTTGAGCGGATAGACGGGAATCTTCATCAGGTTCGAGATGAAGCGCGTCGAGTACGAGCCCAGCGCGACGACGTACGCGTCGGCACGCACCGTCTCGCTGCCGCATTGCACGCCGGCGATCTTGCCGCCCGCGATCGCGAGCGCATCGATCGGCGTGTTGTAGCGGAACTTCACGCCGAGCGATTCGGCGAGCGCGGCGAGGCGCGTCGTGAACAACTGGCAATCGCCGGTTTCGTCGCCCGGCAGGCGCAGGCCGCCCGTCAGCTTGTGCGAGACGGCGGCGAGCGCCGGCTCGGCTTTTTTCAGCTCGGCCGGCGACAGCAGTTCGAACGGCACGTTCGCTTCCTGCAGCACGGCGATGTCCTTCGCCGCGCCGTCGAGTTGCTGCTGCGTGCGGAACAGTTGCAGCGTGCCGCCCGTGCGGCCTTCGTACTGGATGCCGGTATCGGCGCGCAGCGCCTGCAGGCAATCGCGGCTGTATTCGGCGAGACGGACCATGCGGCTCTTGTTCACCGCATAACGCTCGGCCGTGCAGTTGCGCAGCATCTGGACCATCCACTGGAGCTGGAAGCGCGTGCCGTCGAGGCGGATCGCGAGCGGCGCGTGCTTTTCGAACATCCACTTGACGGCCTTCAGCGGCACGCCGGGCGCGGCCCACGGCGCCGCATAGCCGGGCGAGATCTGGCCTGCATTCGCGAAGCTCGTCTCCAGCGCCGGGCCGGCTTCCCGGTCGATCACCGTGACTTCGTGGCCGGCGCGCGCGAGGTAATACGCGCTTGCCACGCCCACCACACCGCTGCCCAGAATGACGACTCGCATAGCTGCTCCAGATGGAAGGAATCAGGTCGAGGCCGGGCGCACCCGCGGCTCCGTGTTACCTCTAGCTGATCTAGTTTTTTGCGCTATGGTATTGTCGAATCTGCAGTTTTTGTTATTGTATTTTTCTGGTTTTCAGCATAAACAAATGAGAACGCAACGTCAGCCCGTACGCTCGCTCGACAAGCTCGACCGGCGCATCCTGAAACTGCTCCAGGACGACGGCCGGATGGCGATGAAAGACCTCGCGGAACAGGTCGGACTGACCGTCACGCCGTGCATCGAGCGCGTGCGGCGCATGGAGCGCGACGGCGTGATCACCGGCTATCACGCGCGGGTCGACCCGGGGCAATTGGGCGCCGCGCTGCTGGTGTTCGTCGAGATCACGCTCGGCCACAAGGGCGGCAACATGTTCGAGCAATTCCGCCGGGAAGTGATGAAGATCGACGAGGTGCTCGAATGTCATCTCGTCTCCGGCGATTTCGACTACCTGATCAAGGCGCGAATCGGCGAGATGGCCGACTACCGCAAGCTGCTCGGCGACATCCTGCTGCAGTTGCCGGGCGCCGTGCAGTCGAAGAGCTATGTCGTAATGGAGGAAATCAAGGAAACGCTGACGATCGCCGTCGGCGAGTGACGTGCCGCCGGCCGGCCGTCGGGCCCTTTATCCCGCTCTTGGCATGCTGTGCCCAATACTGTATAAATGTACAGTATTGGGCACAGGCGAATGGGTGGGCACATGGACGATCGGTCCGACAACGAATTTCCGGTAGCGCCGCCCGTGCCCCGCAAGGGGCGCGGTGCGGTCGACAACCTGCAGGGGCGGTATGAAATCGCGCAGCGCGAAGCGGTCGACGACGGCTGGACGCACGAGTCCGACGATGCCGATTTCCCCGCGCCGCTGCGCACGCAGGTCTTCGAGGAGCGGGCGAAGAGCATCCTCACGCACAACCAGTCGCCCGACATTCCGTTCAGCGTGTCGCTCAATCCGTATCGCGGCTGCGAGCACGGTTGCATCTACTGCTTCGCGCGGCCGACGCACAGCTATCTCGGGCTGTCGCCGGGGCTCGATTTCGAAAGCCGCATCTACGCGAAGGTGAACGCGGCCGAACTGCTCGAGCGCGAGATTTCGCGCAAGCGCTACGTGCCCGAGCCGATCGCGCTCGGCGTCAACACCGATGCGTACCAGCCGGTCGAGCGCGACCTGCGCATCACGCGCAGCGTGATCCAGGTGATGCACGATCGCGGGCTGCCGTTCGCGGCGATCACGAAATCGTCGCTGATCGAGCGCGATCTCGACCTGCTCGCGCCGATGGCCGAACGCGGGCAGGTGATGGCGGCGGTCACGATCACGACGCTCGATGCCGAGCTCGCGCGCACGCTCGAGCCGCGCGCGGCCACCCCGGCGCGGCGGTTGCGCACGATCCGGGCGCTACGCGATGCGGGTGTGCCGGTCGGCGTGAGCATTGCACCGGTGATTCCGTTCGTCACCGAGCCAGACATGGAGCGCGTGCTCGAAGCCTGCGCGGAAGCCGGTGCGACGCATGCGAGCTACATCATCCTGAGATTGCCGTGGGAGGTCGCGCCGCTGTTCAAGCAGTGGCTTGCCGCGCATTTTCCCGATCGTGCGGAGCGCGTGATGAACCGCGTGCGCGACATGCGCGGCGGCAAGGATTACGATTCGGACTTCTCGAAACGGATGAAGGGCGAGGGGATCTGGGCCGACCTGTTGCGGCAACGCTTCCGTCAGGCCGTCAAGCGGCTCGGGCTGAACGAGCGCACGAACGGCATTCTGGATCTGTCGCGATTCCGCGGCGCGCCGGTCGCTGGGGTGTCGGCGCCGCCTGTTGCGGTTCGAGCAGCCGGCGCGAAGTCGCGCGACGACATGCAGTTGAGCCTGTTCTGACCGACGAGCAACGTAGTCGCCGGTGTCCCGTATCGATCGTGCTGGCCGGGCTTACTGCGAAATCTGCTTGGCCGCTTGGACCTGCGATTCGAAGTACGTCTGGAACGACAGCGCGAGTGCGGTCATCAGCAGGAACGCGCCGATCAGCAGCGAGAAAATCACGACGAAGATCACGGTCCAGCCCGACTGGCTGTGCTTGCCGGTGTCCGCATTGAATTGCGCATCCCATTTTTCGTCGGGGCGCAGCCCGTAGACGAGGGCGGCGAGGAACGCCGCCAGCAGCGAGATTGCGCCGGGCACCGCGAGCCACCAGCCGAGGCCGGCGCTGCGCTGGGTTGCCGCGAGCAGCAGGAAGCCCGGGATGCCGACGATCGTCGCGAGCAGGTGGGCCCAGCCGTACACGTCGCGAAAGCCGTACAGATAGAAGCGGTGCGCACCGAGCGATCCGAGCAGGAACGCGAGGGCGGCGGTGAGCGTCTTGGAGCGGAAGCGGCGGGGTGATGCGGTGCTGCTGGACATGGATGGCGGCGTATTGTCGTTGGCTTGGGCGGCCGGCAAGCCGGCGCGGGCGCACGGCCCGGCACGCATTCTACGATGCCCGGTCGGGCCCGGTCACCCCTCGGCTGCGTCAAGGTGCCGCATAAGTCACGCGATAGATCGCGCCCGCGTAATCGTCGCTGACGAGCAACGAACCGTCCGGCAGCGGCAGTACGTCGGCCGGGCGTCCCCATACCGTGCCGTCGGGCCGCAGCCAGCCGGCGATGAACGGCGTCTGACGTGCGTGGCTGCCGTCCACGGGGGGCGACCACGCGCATCACGCGGTAGCCGACCTTCGTGCTGCGGTTCCACGAGCCGTGTTCGGCGATGAAGACATTATTTCGATACGACGCCGGAAACATCGATCCGGTGTAGAAGCGCATGCCGAGCGCCGCCACGTGTGCGCCGAGTTTCAGGACGGGTGCTACATAACGGCGGCAGACGTCGGCGCTGCCGAATTCGGGGTCGGGCGTATCGCCGCCGTGGCAGTATGGAAAGCCGAAGTCGAGGCCGGCGCGCGGCGCACGGTTCAGCTCGTCGTCGGGTACGTCGTCGCCCATCATGTCGCGCCCGTTGTCGGTGAACCACAGCTCCCCCGAATCGGGGTGCCATGCAAAGCCGACCGTATTGCGTATGCCGCGGGCGAACACTTCGCGCCCACTGCCGTCGGCGTTCATTCGCGCAATGATCGCGTAGCGGCTGCGATCGGCGAGGCAGGCATTGCACGGCGCGCCGGTCGGTACGTAGAGCTTGCCATCGGGGCCGAACGCGATGAATTTCCAGCCGTGATGGTGGTCGGTCGGCAGCGCGTCGGTCACGACGACGGGGGCGGGCGGTCTGGCGAGCCGGTCGTCGATACGGTCGACGCGCACGATACGCGACACGGCGGATATATAGAGAGCGCCATCGCGATAGGCGACGCCGACTGGCATATCGAGTCCGGACGCGATCACGTAGCGCGCGGTGATCCGACCCTCGCGCATCACGAATGCATGGACTCGGCCTTCCCGCGTGCCGACATACAGAATGCCGCGTGGCGACCACGCCATTTCGCGCGCGGCCGGCACCGCGTCCGTCAGCACTTCCACGTGGAAGCCGGGCGGCACGACGAGTTCGTTGACCGGCAACGGCGCGGCAAACGCCGGCAGGGAGACGAGGCAGGCAAGGCCGGCAAGCAGCACCGCGAATCGGTGCTGCGCGCGGCGCGCGGGGGCGGCGCGAAAGGGCGGCATGACGGTCGGGAGCGTCGTGGACACGCCGATTGTATGCCTGCTGGACGGGCCGTCCGCGGATTTTTACGCGTAAGTGTTTGTTGTACCTCTGCTTTCCGGCTATAATCGCGTGTTTCAGTAGTTTCGAACCCGGTTTTCCCGAAGGACATCATATGGTTATCATCCGTCTGGCTCGTGGCGGCTCGAAGAAGCGCCCGTTCTACAACATCGTTGCTACCGATTCGCGCAACCGTCGTGACGGCCGCTTCATCGAACGCGTCGGCTTCTACAACCCGGTCGCCACGAAGGGCGAATCGCTGCGTATCGCTCAGGATCGCCTGACGTACTGGCAAGGCGTTGGCGCGCAACTGTCGCCGACCGTCCAGCGTCTCGTGAAGGAAGCGCAAAAGGCGCAACCGGCTGCCTGACATGGCACGGTGTGCCGGTCGTGCCGGCTGTGAGGTGCATTGATGGCGGGTCACGATTCCGGTAATGCAAGGCGCGGGCGTGCGTCATTTGGCGCATTCGTCCGCAAGCCGGTCGAGCGCGACACGGTCGCGAACGCCGGTCAGGCTGCCGAACAAGGCAGTCCCGAAGCGACGCAAGCCTGGCCTGACGATGCCGTCGAGGTCGGGGCGGTGGTCGACGCCTACGGCCTGAAAGGCTGGATCAAGGTGGCGACGCATGCCGATGCCGGTCGCGGTGGCGACGCGCTGCTCAACGCGCGTCGCTGGTGGCTGGAACGCGGTGCGGAGCGGCTTTCCGCCCGCATCATGCAGTCGAAGACGCACAGCGACACTGTCGTTGCGCAACCCGCGGGCGTCAGCGACCGCGATGCCGCGCTGTCCATGCGCGGCTTTCGCGTGTTCGTGCGCCGGGAAGATTTCCCGGCACTGGCCGCGGACGAATTCTATTGGGTCGACCTGATCGGTCTCGACGTCGTCAACGAGCAATCGGTGGCGCTCGGGAAGGTGAGCGGGATGATCGACAACGGCGTGCATTCGATCATGCGTGTCGAGTATCCGGCGACCGGCAAAGACGGTCAGCCGACCACCGACGAGCGGTTGATTCCGTTCGTCGGCGTCTACGTCAAAACGGTGGATCAGGCGGCGCGTCGCATCGTCGTCGACTGGGAAGCCGATTACTGAAATGAACCAGGTTACCGAGCGCGCGGTGCAGTTCGACGTCGTCACGCTCTTTCCCGAGATGTTCCGCGCGCTGACCGACTGGGGAATCACCAGCCGGGCCGTGAAGCAGGGGCGCTTCGGGTTGCGCACCTGGAACCCGCGTGATTTCACGACGGACAACTACCGCACGGTCGACGATCGTCCGTACGGCGGCGGTCCGGGCATGGTGATGCTGGCCAGGCCGCTCGAAGCCGCGATCGACGCCGCGAAAGCGGCGCAGGCGGAGCAGGGCATCGCGAGCACGCGCGTCGTGATGATGTCGCCGCAAGGCGCGCCGCTCACGCATGATCGTGCGGTGCGGATGGCGCAGGAACCCGGCGTCGTCGTGCTGTGCGGCCGCTACGAAGCGATCGACCAGCGCTTGCTGGATCGTTGCGTCGACGAGGAAATCAGCCTCGGCGATTTCGTGCTGTCGGGCGGCGAACTGCCGGCGATGGCGCTGATGGATGCAGTCGTGCGGCTGCTGCCCGGCGTGCTGAACGATTCGCTGTCGGCCGTGCAGGACAGCTTCGCCGACGGTCTGCTCGATTGTCCGCACTACACGCGGCCCGAGGAATACGAGGGCGTGCGCGTGCCGGACGTGCTGCTCGGCGGGCATCATGCCGAGATCGAGAAGTGGCGGCGTCAGGAAGCATTGAGGAATACGTTGCGGAAGCGCCCGGACCTGATCGCCCGGGCGCGCCGCGAGAAGTTGTTGAGCCGGGCCGACGAGGCGTGGCTTGCGAACCTCGCACGCGAAGCGAAGGACGCCTCCTGAGGCGGCTGCGCGGGCGGGAATTGGCGGTGCCGTACATGCGTGTGCGGCGCCTGATGTGAATCCATCCTCTATCGGGGCCGAGCCTGGAAGCAGGCGGGTACGAACGCCGACACGATGGCATAAGGAGTCAGTAATGAATCTGATCGCAAAACTTGAGCAGGAAGAGATCGAGCGCGCGCTCGCCGGCAAGACGATCCCCGATTTCGCCCCGGGCGACACGGTGATCGTGAACGTGAACGTGGTTGAAGGTAACCGCAAGCGCGTTCAGGCTTACGAAGGCGTCGTCATCGCGAAGCGCAACCGTGGCCTGAACTCGAACTTCATCGTTCGCAAGATCTCGTCGGGTGAAGGCGTCGAGCGTACGTTCCAGACGTACTCGCCGCTGCTGGCAAGCATCGTCGTGAAGCGTCGCGGTGATGTGCGTCGTGCGAAGCTGTACTACCTGCGCGAGCGTTCGGGCAAGTCGGCTCGTATCAAGGAAAAGCTGGTGTCGAAGGATCGCGCCGCAGCAGCTTCCCAAGAGTAAGAGCTGTAAGGAAAAAGCACCCAACCGGGTGCTTTTTTCATTCTGGCGCGACAATATGCTCGATACGACACGAACCCGAGAGCCCCATTGAATCGCCGCCCCATCATCGATCCCGAAGTATTGCCGGTCGAAGGCACCGGCGCCGGCCTGCCTGTCATCGATTCCCGGCTGATGACGCCGTCCGGCCTGCGCGAACGTTTCTCACGCACGCTCGAATGGAGCGTCGAGCCCGGCGAGGCGAGGCTGCAGGAAGGTGTCGATCCGCGCAGCGCGGCCGTTCTCATGCCGCTCGTCGCACGCGAGACGGGCCTCACCGTACTGCTGACGCAGCGCGCCGATCACCTGAACGACCATGCCGGACAGATCAGCTTTCCGGGCGGCCGTCGCGAGCCGTTCGATCGAGACGCGACCGCCACCGCGTTGCGCGAGGCGAAAGAGGAGATCGGGCTGGCCGCCGAACGCGTCGAGATTCTCGGCGTGCTGCCCGACTACCTGACCGGCACGGGCTTCTGCGTGACACCGGTCGTCAGCCTCGTGCATCCGCCGTTCACCGTGCAGGCCGACACGTTCGAAGTCGCCGAGATTTTCGAAGTGCCGCTCGCGTTCTTGATGAATCCCGCGAACCATCAGGTCCGCGTGTTTCGGTGGGAAGGCGGCGAGCGTCGTTTTTTTGCCATGCCTTACCCGAACGGCGAAGCGGGCGGGCAATACTTCATCTGGGGCGCAACTGCCGCCATGTTTCGCAATCTGTATCGCTTCTTGGCCGCCGGCTAGGCGGGCGCGCCGGCCGGCGCGCGCGAGCGGCTGCCCGGCGACCGCGCCGGCAGCCATGCGCGGCTGACGCTGTGCTATCGTTATGCAAAAAATGACATAACTCCGAAGACGGCGCCACGCATGACTTTCTTTTCGGTTCTCCTCGCCCTCATCATCGAACAGGTCCGCGCGTTGTCGCCGAGCAATCCGGTGTTCGCGCTGTTCCAGTTTCATGCGGAAACCGTCGCGCATGGCCTCGACGCCGGCAAGCAGAAGCACGGGCTCCTCGCATGGCTCGCGGTCGTGCTGCCGTGGGTGCTGATCGTCGCGCTGGTCTATTTCCTGTTGTACAAGGTGAGCTTCGTGCTCGCGTTCATATGGAACGTCGTCGTCGTGTATTTCACGCTCGGCTTCCGTCAGTTCAGCCACTACTTCACCGATATCCATCTCGCGCTCAACAACGACGACGTGCCGCGCGCGCGCGAAATCCTGCATGAGTGGACGGGTATCGACACGGTCGACATGCCGGTCGGCGAAATCGTCCGCCATACACTGATCCATGCGGTCGTCGCGTCGCATCGGCACGTCTTCGGCGTGTTCTTCTGGTACGTGCTGCCGATCGGCCCGGCCGGCGCCGTGTTGTACCGGATTTCCGAATACCTCGCGCGCAGCTGGTCGACGCCGGGCGACGATCGCACGGCCGCGTTCTCGACGTTCGCGCAGCGCGCGTTCTTCGTGATCGACTGGATTCCGTCCCGACTGACGGCGCTCGGCTTCGCGATCGTCGGCAATTTCGAGGATGCGATCTATGCGTGGCGCAACCATACGCGCCAGTGGCCCGACCCGAACGACGGCGTGCTGCTGGCGGCCGGCAGCGGGGCGCTCGGTGCGCGTCTCGCCGGGCCGCTCGCGGAACCGTCGAGCCTCGATGCGCTGGCGGTCGGCGACAGCGGTCCGTTGACGGTTGGTGACGATTGCACGCCGCGCACGCTGCAGTCGGCAGTCGGCCTCGTGTGGCGCGCGGTGATCCTGTGGATGATCCTGCTGCTGATGCTGACGCTCGCCGTCTGGGTGTCGTGACGGCGCAGCGCAGTACCCGATGAAAGACAAAGGCCGGCTGGATGTCGGCCTTTTCGCTGTGGGTCGGCGCAGTGCGTTCAGTCGTCGAGCGGGTCGCGCACGGCGCCGCATTGCCAGCACGCGGTGAATTGCGCTTCAAGCGCTTCTCCGCACTGCCGGCAGCGCCACGGTGCCGCGCCGGCCGACGGGCCGTGCGACGCGGCATCGAGGAGCCGGCGGGCGAGTGCATCGTCGCGTTCGTCGTCGAGCCACAGCTCGGGCGTGCACGCATCGGCGGGCAGGCCGCCGAGTGCGCCGGTCGCGTAGCAGTTGTGCAGCTCGCAACCGATGCCGGCCACCTGGAGCACGTTGGCCCAATGCTGCGCGGTCGCGAGGTCGGGTGCCTTGAAACGCATCGCGGCTCCTGTCGATGAAGGCCGGCATGGCGCCGGCCGGCCGTCGCGCACCTCGCGCGATCAGCGGACGATCTGGCTCGCCTCGTGCACGAGTTGCGCGTACAGCGCGTGCCGCGACGGCGCGATACGGCCGTCGGCGACGGCTTCGAGGATCGCGCAGCCGGGCTCGTGCAGATGATGACAATTATAGAAACGGCAGTCCGCGAGCAACGGCCGGAATTCCGGAAACGCGCGTTCGAGACGGCCTTCGGTCAGGTGGTAGAGGCCGAATTCCTGGAAGCCCGGCGAATCGATCAGCGCACCGCCGCCTTCCAGCGGGTACAGGCGCGTGAACGTCGTCGTGTGACGGCCACTGTTGAGCGCGGCCGAAATCTCGCGGGTCGCGGCTTCGGCGTCGGGCACGAGCAGGTTCACGAGCGTCGATTTGCCCATCCCGGACTGGCCGAGCAGGATCGTCGAATGCCCGGCGAGGTGCGGCATCAGTTGTGCACGCGCGTCGTCCGGCGCGCCCTTCACCGACAGCTCGAGCACGTCGTAGCCGAGCGCGCGGTACGGCGCGAGGCGCTCGCGCGCGACCGGCAGCGCGGCCTCGACGTCGATCTTGTTCAGCACGACGAGCGGCTTCAGTTCGTTCGCTTCGGCCGCGATCAGCGCGCGGCCGAGGAGATCCTCGCTGAAATAGGGCTCGGTCGCGAGCACGATCAGCAACTGGTCGAGGTTCGCCGCGAACAGCTTCGACTTGAACTGGTCGGAGCGGTACAGCAGGTTGCGCCGTTCGCCGATCTCGACGATCACGCCCTGGTCGGCCGACGCGAGTTCGTACACGACGCGGTCGCCGACCGCGATGTCGCTCTTCTTGCCGCGCGGGAAGCATTGCAGCATCGGGCCGCCGTCGTCTGGGGCGACGATGTAGTGGCGGCCGTGCGCCGCGATCACGCGGCCTTCGGCCCGTTGCGCGCCCGACGCGCGCGCGGCCGGCTTGCGGGAGGTCGGCCGGCTCATGCGTGCTGCAGCAGGCGGTCGATCCGCTGCGACGCGGGCGGATGCGAGTAATAGAAAGCCGTGTAGACGGGGTCGGGCGTGAGCGTCGACGCGTTGTCCTCGTAGAGCTTCACGAGCGCGCTGACGAGATCCTGCGCGTCGGTCTGGCTGGCCGCGAACGCGTCGGCCTCGAATTCGTGCTTGCGCGACGTGAGGCTGCTGAACGGCGTCGCGAAGAACAGGAACACGGGAATCGCGAGGAAGAACAGGACGAGCGCGGCGCCCGCGTTGCTGGTGTCGAGCGACGGCGTGACGCCGAGCCCCGTATAGAACCACGTGCGTTGCGCGAGCCAGCCGAGCAGCGCGAGCAGCACGAGGCTCAGCACGAACGACACGAGCATCCGCTTCATCACGTGGCGGCGCTTGAAGTGGCCGAGTTCGTGCGCAAGCACGGCTTCGATCTCCTGGCCGGACAGGCGCGCGAGCAGCGTGTCGAAGAACACGATCCGCTTCGATGCGCCGAAACCCGTGAAGTACGCGTTGCCGTGCGCGGAGCGGCGGCTGCCGTCCATCACGAACAGGCCCTTGGCCGCGAAGCCGCAGCGCTTCATCAGCGACTCGATGCGCGCGCGCAGCGCATCGTCCTTCAGCGGCTCGAACTTGTTGAAGAGCGGCGCGATGAAGGTCGGGTAGATCAGCAGCACGAGCATCTGGAACGCGACCCACACGATCCAGGTCCACAGCCACCACAGGCTGCCGGCCTGATTCATCAGCCACAGCACGACGAACAGCAGCGGCAGGCCGAGCACGGCGCCGAGCAACGTGTTTTTCAGCATGTCGGTGAAGAACAGCCGCTTCGTCATTCGGTTGAAGCCGAAACGCTGCTCGATGCCGAACTGGCGGTAGTACTCGAACGGGACGTCGATCACGCCCGTGATCACGAGCACCGCGGCGACGAGGGCGACCTGCTGCCCGTAGCCGCGGCCGAGCCAGCCGGTCAGCAGCGTGTCGAGCGCGCCCACGCCGCCGAGCAGCGTGAGGCCGACCAGCACGGCCGCGCTGACGACGATCTCGAACATCGTCAGCCGGGTGCGCTCGACCGTGTAGTCGGCCGCGCGCTGGTGGGCGGTCAGCGGGATGGTGGCGCTGAACTGCGCGGGCACGCCGTTGCGGTGCGCGGCGACGAAGCGGATCTGCCGCGACGCGAGCCACAGCTTGGTGACGACCATCGCGAGCACGGCGATCGCGAACAGCAGGGTGAACGAAAAGGGTGACATCGAAGGCGCCAAAGGGTTCTATGCGAGAATTATATGTTCTTGCGGACCGGCCCCGCTCACGCGATGCCGGCCGCCCGGGCGGCGCCGCATCGGCGCGCCCGGTCCGCCATTTTCCAGGATGAATCATGACCGATACCGCCGCTTCCGCCAGCCAGCCCGCGCTCGTGCGCAACGAGTTGAACCTCGTCTGGCTCGACATGGAAATGACGGGCCTCGACCCGGATAACGACCGCATCATCGAGATCGCGGTCGTCGTGACCAATTCCACGCTCGACGTCGCGGTCGAGGGCCCGGTGTTCGCGATCCGCCAGAGCGACGAGACGCTCGCGAAGATGGACGACTGGAACAAGTCGACGCACGGCCGTTCGGGGCTGATCGACCGCGTGCGCGCATCGACCGTGACCGAGGCGGAAGCCGCCGCGCAACTGCAGGCGTTCCTCGCGCAGTACGTGTCGCCGGGCAAGTCGCCGATGTGCGGCAACTCGATTTGCCAGGACCGCCGCTTCATGGCGCGCTGGATGCCCGAATTCGAGCGGTTCTTCCACTACCGCAATCTCGACGTCAGTACGCTCAAGGAGCTGTGCCGCCGCTGGCAGCCGGCCATCTACAAGGGTTTTCAGAAGCGGGCGATGCACACGGCGCTCGCCGATATCCACGAGTCGATCGACGAGCTGAAGTACTACCGCGAGCATTTCCTGATTCCGGCCGCCTCGGCGCCGGCAGGCGATTCCGTGCCGGCCGCCTGAGCAGGCCGGCACGCGTGCGGCGCGCGGCAAACGCTCAGCGCCGCGCGCTTTTCGGCCGGAACGCCGCGACCACCGCGGCGTCGGTCTCGATATACGGGCCGCCGATCAGGTCGATGCAGTAGGGCACCGCGGCGAAGATGCCGGGCACAGTCGACTTGCCGTCGGCGTCGCGCAGCCCTTCCAGCGTTTCCCGGATCGACTTCGGCTGGCCGGGCAGGTTGATGATCAGCGCCGCATGGTCGGCCGTTTCGCGGATCACGGCGACCTGCCGCGACAGGATCGCGGTCGGCACGAAATTCAGGCTGATCTGCCGCATCTGTTCGCCGAATCCCGGCATTTCCTTCGTCGCCACGGCCAGCGTGGCTTCCGGCGTCACGTCGCGGCGCGCGGGGCCCGTGCCGCCCGTCGTCAGCACGAGGTCGCAGCCGGCGACGTCGACCAGTTCGGCGAGCGTGGCCGAGATCGTCGGTGTGTCGTCCTGGATCAGGCGCGTCTCGGCGCGCCACGGCGAAACCAGCGCGCCGGCGAGCCATTCCTGCAGCGCCGGAATGCCCTTGTCTTCGTAAATCCCCGTGCTCGCGCGGTCGCTGATCGACACGAGGCCGACCACGAGCTCGTCCGGATGGTTACGCTTCGTCGTCATGGTCGTCTCCGGCGTCGTCGGCCGCTTCGTCGTCGCTGTCGGATGCGCCGCCCGCGGCCTTGATCCACTGGAACAGCTCGCGGAAATAGCGCGGCGGCTTGCCTTGCTGCGCTTCCTTGCGCGCGTTGCGGATCAGCGTGCGGCCTTCCTGGATGTCGGCGTCGGGGTGCTGGCGCAGGAATTCGGTCAGCGCGTCGTCGCTCGCGAGCAGTTGTTCGCGCGTGCGCTCGATCCAGTGCAGGCGGGCGGTGGCGGCCTTGTTTACGCCGCGTTGCGCGTCGAGCGCGGTGCGCAGCGCGGCCGTTTCGTCGTCGGTCAGCGAGCGCATCACGCGGCCGACGTACTGGAGCTGGCGGCGCTTGCCTTCGTGATCGGTGATCCGGCGCGCCTCGCGCACGGCGTCCGCGAGGTCTTCGGGCATCGGCATGCGCTTGAGCGCATCCTTCGGCAGGTCGACGAGCGCCTGGCCGAGTTCCTGCAGCGCGTGCATTTCGCGCTTCAACTGGGATTTGCTGGGGCGATCGTAGCCATGGTCGTCGTCCTCGACGGCAGGTTCGATCGGCTGGATTCGGGTTTTGCGTGTCATGGGCCGCATTGTATCGCGGCGCGGACACCCCAAGCTTGTCTGTGCGCGGCCCCGGACCTTGCTATGATCGCGGGATACGCAACATTTTGACCATGCGGGCGCCCGCCCGCCACCGGATACCAAGACGATGGCAGCCAATCTCGACGTACAAGCGCGCTATTTCCCGCACACGCAGGACCAGCTCAAGGAAATCGCATCGGACATCCTTCGCCATGCGAAGGCGCTCGGCGCGACGGACGCCGCGACCGAAATCTCCGAGGGCGACGGCCTGTCGGTGTCGGTGCGCCGCGGCGAAGTCGAAACGATCGAGCACAACCGCGACAAGATGGTCGGCGTCACCGTGTTCATCGGCAAGAAGCGCGGCAACGCGAGCACGTCGGACTTCTCGCCGGCCGCGATCAAGGATACCGTCGCCGCCGCCTACAACATCGCGCGCTTCACGGCCGAGGACGAAGCGGCCGGCCTTGCCGAAGCCGAGTTGCTCGAAACCGACCCGCGCGACCTCGATCTGTACCACCCGTGGGCGCTGAGCGCCGACGAGGCCGTCGAGCTGGCGCGCCGCGCGGAAGACGCCGCGTTCGCGGTCAGCCCGCAGATTCGCAATTCGGAAGGCGCGAGCGTGTCGGCGCAGCACTCGCAGTTCGTGCTCGCGACGTCGCGCGGCTTCCTCGCCGGCTACCCGTACTCGCGCCACTACATTGCGTGCGCACCGATCGCGGGCAGCGGCCGTCACATGCAGCGCGACGACTGGTATTCGTCGAAGCGCAGCGCGATCGATCTCGCCGCGCCCGAAGCGGTGGGCCGCTACGCGGCCGAGCGCGCGCTCGCGCGGATGGGCGCGCGCCGTCTCGACACGCGCAAGGTGCCCGTGCTGTTCGAGGCGCCGCTCGCGGCCGGCCTGCTCGGCGCATTCGTGCAGGCGGTGAGCGGCGGCGCGCTGTACCGCAAGACGTCGTTCCTCGTCGACAGCCTCGGCAAGCCGGTGTTCGCGCCGCACATCCAGGTCGTCGAGGATCCGCACGTGCCGCGCGCGATGGGCAGCGCGCCGTTCGACGAGGAAGGCGTGCGCACGCGTGCGCGCAGCGTCGTGAAGGACGGCGTCGTGGAGGGCTACTTCCTGTCGACCTATTCGGCGCGCAAGCTCGGCACGCAAACGACCGGCAACGCGGGCGGCTCGCACAACCTCGCGCTGCGCAGCTCGAACACGCAGGCGGGCGACGACTTCGACGCGATGCTGAAGAAGCTCGGTACGGGCCTGCTGCTGACCGAGCTGATGGGGCAGGGCGTGAACTACGTGACCGGCGACTATTCGCGCGGCGCGGCGGGTTTCTGGGTGGAGAACGGCGTGATCCAGTATCCGGTCGAGGAAATCACCGTCGCCAGCACGCTGCAGGAGATGTTCCGCCATATCGTCGCGATCGGTGCGGATTCGATCGTGCGCGGCACGAAGGAAACCGGCTCGGTGCTGATCGAGCAGATGACGATCGCCGGGCAGTAAGCCGCACGCGGCGCAGGCCGACAGTCAACGAAAAACCCGACCGGCGTGAGCCGGTCGGGTTTTTTCATCGTGCGGAAGAAGGCGTCAGCCGCGCTTGCGTGTGTAGACGACGAACGCATAGCCGAACGAGTTCGGCGCGGCAGCCTGATGCGCGTCGCGCGAGACTTCCTGCCAGTGCGCGGCGTCGGGCGCCGGGAACGACGCGTCGCCGTCGAAATCGGCATCGATCTCGGTGATGACCAGCTTGTCGGCGAGCGCGAGACCTTCCGCATAGAGTTGCGCGCCGCCGATCAGGAATGCCTCGGGCACCCCGTCGCGCGCGGCGAGCGCCAGCGCGTCGGCGAGCGACGTGACCGTGTCGCAGCCTTCGAAACGGCGCGTGGCGTCGCGCGTGACGACGATGTTGCGGCGGCCGGGCAGCGGCCGGCCGATCGACTCGTGGGTCTTGCGGCCCATCACGATCGGCGCGCCCATCGTCGTGCGCTTGAAGAACGCGAGATCCTCGGGAAGTTTCCAGGGCAACTGGTTGTCGCGGCCGATGATGCCGTTGCGGGCACGCGCGACGATCAGGGTCAACGTCGTCATGAAGGTCGGGGAAGAGGGGACATGCAATGAGCCGATTTTACCGGAACGGCGGCGCGCGCCGGATTCCGCCTGCCCACGTGGGCATCGGCGTGTGTTGCGCGGTGCGCCGCGACGCGGGATGCCCGCATCACGGCGGCCGTCCGAATAAAAAGAGTGCCCGCCGGGGGACGGAGCACCAAAACATTTTGCGTCGCG
Organism: Burkholderia sp. AU32262; assembly: GCF_020419985.1. Classification (NCBI taxonomy): domain Bacteria; kingdom Pseudomonadati; phylum Pseudomonadota; class Betaproteobacteria; order Burkholderiales; family Burkholderiaceae; genus Burkholderia; species Burkholderia sp. AU32262. Next base: position 286,564 of record NZ_JAIZRS010000003.1, on the reverse strand, counting down.
AGATCGGCGATACCGGTTCCGGTCGATGGCATTCCGTCCGACCGGATCGTCGGTTCAATACGCAATCCTGATTGAATCGACACGGAAAATGATCAGGGATGCGTATTGCTTCGCGCGTTGCCTCCCATCGCATGCTGCATGTTGCCCGGTTGCGGTGCCGGCATCGGCAACTGGGGCGGCGGTGGAATCTCGTCCCACAGCGTCACGGAGGCCTGGCGCGCCGGCAGCGGTTGCGGCGCCGACACGGTCACGATACCGAACCCGTTGCCGTGCTGCCTGACCGGCACATTTTCGACAAGCAGCATCGCGCGATCCGGCCGCATGCCTTCGTCCGCGCATGCGGGGGCAGGCGGGCCGGCGGCCGAAAGCAGGAGCGTCGTCGGCACGAAAGAAAGTAAAAGGATTTTTCGCATGGTGACTGTCTCCGGTCGTTTCCGTATTCAGCGAAATACATGCCACGATACCGGGACCATTGCCGCCATTGCGATTCGCGCTCGAGCGTTGAGAATTGTGGCCGAAAACGCCTGAAAATGTTTCAGGCCTGAAACGAGGGGGCTCGGGAATATTGCTGATTCAACCAACCCGCTTCAAGGATGAAAATCGGCGCGTGTGTTGATGACGAACCCTTCCTGCGCATGCGCTATGTGCAGATGATTGATCTGCATCGACCTCCTGAGCGATTGGGCCGGATCGCCATCGGCGCTGAAACGGGCTTGTCGTATTCTGCGCCTGTAACAAGCTGTTTGATCAAAATAACTGGACGCAAGATAAGCGCCATCATGCGAGGCATTGTCGTTGCCGCGCATCGGCATGGCGAATCGAGCCACCTTGGGCTGACCCGATTCGATCCTTTTGCACGCGACCTGACGTGTGCGGCAATCGTTAGACGGTTGATGAACGGGGTGAGGATATGGGAGCCGATCAGCGGCACGTGATCTACTATTCGCGCGAACCGAACGATGCGTTGCGCGGCCATTTCGACGAATGCGGCTGGCGCGTCGATCTTGCCGAGACCGTGCGCGACGTGCGGCGCGTCGTGCAACAGGGCGTGGCAACCGCCGGCCTGCTCGATTTTTCGCCGGGCTTCAAGCCGTCGGATCTGCGCGAACTCGAATCCTGCCTGAGCATCCAGCACATCGGCTGGATCGCGGCGACGCGGCGCGGCCAGTTGCAGGACGCGACGCTGCGCCATCTCATCCGCGACTATTGCTTCGACTACGTGACGATGCCGTACGAAACGGCGCGCATCGTCGAGACCGTCGGCCATGCGCACGGCATGGTCGCACTGACCGATGCCGTTGCGCCGCCCGTCGGCGCCGGGCGTACCGAAGGCGAGATGGTCGGCACCTGCGATGCGATGCTCGGGCTCTTCAGGACGATCCGCCGTGTCGCGGCGACGGACGCACCGGTGTTCATCTCCGGCGAGTCGGGGACGGGCAAGGAGCTGACGGCGGTCGCGATTCACGAGCGGTCGTCGCGCGCGCAGGCGCCGTTCATCGCGATCAATTGCGGGGCGATACCGTCGACGCTGCTGCAGGCCGAACTGTTCGGCTATGAGCGCGGCGCATTCACCGGGGCGAACCAGCGCAAGATCGGTCGCGTCGAGGCCGCCAACGGCGGCACGCTGTTTCTCGACGAGATCGGCGATCTGCCGCTCGAAAGCCAGGCGAGCCTGCTGCGTTTCCTGCAGGAGGGCAAGATCGAGCGGCTCGGCGCGCACGTGTCGGTGCCGGTCGACGTACGCGTGATCTGCGCGACGCACGTGGACATGGAAGCGGCGCTGCGCGAAGGGCGCTTCCGCGAGGACCTGTTTCATCGGCTGTGCGTGCTGAAGATCGAGGAGCCGCCGCTGCGTGCGCGCGGCAAGGACATCGAGGTGCTCGCGCGCCACATGCTCGAGCGCTTCAAGGGCGATGCGCATCGCCGCCTGCGCGGTTTTTCCCCTGACGCGGTCGCGTCGCTGTACGGCTATTCGTGGCCCGGCAACGTGCGCGAGCTGATCAATCGCGTGCGCCGCGCGATCGTGATGTCGGAAGGCCGGATGATCACCGCGACCGACCTCGAACTGAACGACTATGCGACGCTCGCGCCGGTGTCGCTGCTCGAGGCGCGCGAGGCGGCCGAACGGCAGGCGATCGAGCAGGCGCTGCTGCGCCATCGCGGCCGTTTCGCGGATGCCGCGCGGGAGCTCGGCGTGTCGCGCGTCACGCTCTACCGGCTGATGTGCGCGCACGGCATGCGCGAGCGCGGCGACACGCTGGCAGGGTTTTCGGCGCCGTTGCCGGAGCTTCCGCGCCACGCTTGCTAAAATTGGCGGGTGCGGCCGCCCCTCGCGGCCGAAGGAACCCGCATGAAACAGTATCTCGATCTCGTTCGTACCATTCTCGATACCGGCACCTGGCAGGAGAACCGCACGGGAATCCGCACCATCAGCATGCCGGGCGCGATGCTGCGTTTCGACCTGCAGCAAGGCTTCCCGGCCGTGACGACCAAGAAGCTCGCGTTCAAGTCCGCGATCGGCGAGCTCGTCGGCTTCCTGCGCGCATCGCGCAGCGCGGCCGATTTCCGCGCGCTCGGCTGCAAGGTGTGGGATGCGAACGCGAACGAGAACGCGCAGTGGCTCGCGAACCCGTATCGCCAGGGCGTGGACGATCTCGGCGACGTCTACGGCGTGCAATGGCGCCAGTGGCCGGGCTACAAGGTGCTCGACGCGAGCGCCGACGCGCAGATCGCCGATGCGACGCGCCGCGGCTTCCGGATCGTCACGCGTTTCGATGAGGACGGCACGTCGAAGGTGCTGCTGTACAAGGCGATCGACCAGTTGCGCCAGTGCCTGGACACGATCATCGAGAACCCGTCCGATCGCCGTATCCTGTTTCACGCGTGGAATCCGGCCGTGCTCGACCAGATCGCGCTGCCCGCATGCCATCTGCTGTACCAGTTCCTGCCGAACGCGACGAAGCGCGAAATCTCGCTGTGCCTGTACATCCGCAGCAACGACGTCGGCCTCGGCACGCCGTTCAACCTGACCGAAGGCGCCGCGCTGCTGTCGCTCGTCGGCCGGCTGACGGGCTACACGCCCCGCTGGTTCACGTATTTCATCGGCGACGCCCACATCTACGAGAACCAGCTCGACATGCTGCAACGGCAGCTCACGCGCGACCCGTACGAAAGCCCGCGGCTCGAGATTGCCGAGCGCGTGCCCGAGTGCGCGAAGACGGGCGTCTATGCGCCGGAATGGCTGGAGCAGATCGAGCCGTCCGATTTCTCGCTCGTCGGCTATCGCCACCATGAGCCGCTGACCGCGCCGATGGCGGTCTGATCGCGCGGCGGGGCCGCGCGGTTTCATCGATCCGCACGCCGCAAAAAGGCTCGACCGGTATCAGCCGGTCGAGCCTTTTGTTTCATGTCCGCGGCACTTACTGGCGATGCCGCTCTTCGTGGCCGCCCTGCGGCGGCGGGCTGCCCGGGCGCGGCGCCTCGACGTGCGGCGCCGGCTGCGGCCGTGGTTCCATCCGGGGGGCGGGCATCGACGGGCGCGGTTCCATGCGGGGCGCCGGTTGCGGCCGCGGCTCCATGCGCGGCGCCTGCGGCTGCGGACGCGGCATGTCGTGCACCGCGGGCGCCGGCGGACGGTACTCGTTCACGCGCGGCGGCGCGACTTCGCGACGGGGCGCCGGTTGGGCGAAGTCCGGGCGCGGTTGCGGCGCGGGGGCGGCCCGCTCCGGTTGCGGCTGCGCATGCCGGGCCGGCGTCGGGAAATCGGGGCGCGGATGCGGTTGCGGAATCTGCGCGGTATGGTCGGACTGCGGTTGCGGCAGCGCGCGAGGCGCTTCGTTGCGCCCGCCGGATTGCCCACCCTGCGGAGCCGGCACGCCGTCCGGATGCGGGATTGCCGCGCTGCGCACGGGCGGCAGCGCGTTCTGTCCCGCCGCGTGTAGCGCGGCAGCTGGAGCAGGGCGCTGATGCGCCATCGGCGTGTGCGGCTGCATCCACACGGGCGACGGCGCGTTCGCTGCGTGCGGATCGCCCGTCCGCGCCGGAACGTCGTTCGCGCCCGGCGGATGCGGGACGCCATTGCCGGGCGCGAACGCCTGATGCGGCATCGGATTGCCGGGCGCCTGCGGCGTGCCGCCGTTGGCGAAACGCGGTGCGTTGGGCGTTTCGCCGTTCGCCGGCCGCGCGACATTCGGCATGCCCGGCGCCGGTGCGCCCGGCTGTCCAGCCCGCACGTCGGCCGGCTGGCCTTCGCGCGGCGCGCGGGCCGGCTGCACGACCGGGCCGTGCGGATTCACGAGCTGCACGTTGTGCATCGCCCATGCGCCGCCGCCCGGCTTGCCCGGCACGCGGACCGGGCGAGCCGTATAGTCGGCCGGTACGTTCGTCTTCACGACGGGCGCGCCGGCCCCCGGTACGCGCCCGCCCTGCTGCGCGAGGTGGGCGGCGGCCTGGTCGCGATACGCGGCCGGCACGGCCGGATTGCGCGTCGCCACGAACGGGTGCTGCGCGATCGCCGCCGGCGGGCGGTAGCCGGCATTGCGCAGCCCGCCGGTGAAACTCTGGCGCACCGGCGCGATGCCGGGCGTGCCCGGCATCACGTGCGCGTTGCGCCATTGCCGCGGATCGACGGGCTGCGCGAAGTGCGCGACCGGCTGGCCGTGCACGAACGCGGCGGCCGGCACGGCCGTGATCGCGTGCGGCGCGCGCAAGTTCACGTACGTCTTGTTGATGTTGGTGATATTCGTGATGTTCGTCACGTTCACGGTCTTGTTCACGTTGACGTTGTTCACCACGATGTTGCGGTTGACGCGGTCGTAGTAGTGCGGGCTCCAGCCGCCCCAGCCCGGATGCCACGCCTCGCCCGGGCCGAGCGCGAACCATGCGCAGCCGGCCGCGGCCACGCCGCCGACCGTGAGCGCGACGCTCCAGTCGGAACCGCCGCCGCCACCGCTGCCCACGAACGCGACGAGCGCCGGTGCGTAGACGGGCGGCTGGCTGACGACCATCGGGCCGGGCACCCATGCCCAACTGTCGTCGACGTACGCCCAGCGGCCGTAGTGATAGGGCGCGAAGCCCCACGGCGCGTCGTCGACCCAGGTCCAGCCCCACGGCGCCTGCCAGATCCAGTGACCGTCGTGATACGGCGCCCAGTCGGCCGGCGTGTTGTTCGGCACCCATACCGCGCCGTAATTCGGGGTTTCGCGCCACGTGCCGTTTGCGTCGAGATCCTGGTAGCCCGGAATGTCGCGGGACACGTACCGGGCCGACACCGAGCGCGCTTCGGCCGCGTCGCGGCTGGCGGCCCACTGGTCGAGCGCGTCGGGGGCCGGTGCGGCCGATTGCTGCGCGACCTGCAGGTCGGTGCCCGTGAACACGACCTGCTGGCCGGGCGACAGCGGATACTGTCCGTTGCTGCCGTAGACGGTCGCGCTGCCGCTGCGCATCGTCACCGTCGTGCTCGCGCCATTCGGCGCGACATCGACGCGGTAGTCGCCCGGGCCCGTGATGCCGAGCGCGAGATTCGGCGTGTCGATTTCGTACGATCCGCCGGCCGGCAGACCGCGCACGTGCGTCGACACGGTGCCGAGTCCCACTTTCAACTGCGTCGTCGTGTCGTCGAGGTTCAGCACCGACAGGCTCGTCGATTCGCCGAGCCGCACCGCGGTCGAGCCGACGTGCAGTTCCGAGCGCGCGCCGGCATCGTTCCAGAGCTGGTCGCCGGTCGTCAGCGGCCGGTTGACTGCCGCATACGACCACGTATCGGTGCCGGCCGGTTCGGTCGTCACGGCGCCCGACAGGTAATTGAGCCGCGCGACGCGGCCCGGCGGATCGCCGCCCGGTTGCCGCGCCGCGGTCATATTCGGCGGCGCGTCGACTGATTGCGCGACGGCGGGCGGCAGCGCCGCAAGCGCGACGAACGCGAGCAGCGTGCAGCGGGCGGTGCGCTTGAGCGTGAACAGGGTGGCCATGGTGAGCGTCATTGTCGTGATCGCGGCGCGTCGATTCGTGCCGTCGAGTTCACAATATCCGCTTGGCCTGTTTCAAGGCACGGTGTTTTGTAAGTCGAGTGGCACGCGATGTAACAAAACCTCTCCATCGCGCGCCGTTGTCGTGCAGTTGCAATGCCGGCGTCAAGCGGACGTAAGCCACGCGTCGAAAACCTGCTGCCCGCGCACCGTGACGCGCAGCACGCGCGGCCGGGCAGCACGCTCGATCCAGCCGTGTGAACAGAAGCTATCGAGCAGCGCCGCGCCGAGCGCGCCGCCGAGGTGCGAGCGCCGCTCGCTCCAGTCGAGACAGCCGCACGCGAAGCGGCGCCGGCGCGTGCGCTGCTGCGCGACGTCGATGCCCCATTGCGCGAGCGCCTGCGTGCCGAGCTCCGTGGTCTCGATCGCGTCGCCGTTTGCGAGCAGCCAGCCGCGCGCGGTGAGGCCGTCGAAGATGCGCACCGCGAGCTCGCCGGCCATGTGGTCGTAGCAGGTGCGTGCATAGCGCAGTTCGGCCGGGACCGCGCGCGACGGCGGCGGAACCGGCCGATGCGGCGCGGCCGCGCGGGCGACGTTGGCCATCGCTTCGAGCGAGGCCGCGATGTCGGCCGATGCAATGCGGTAGTAGCGATGCCGGCCGCGCACGTCGAGGGCCAGCAGGCCGCCTTCGGTCAGGCGCGCGAGGTGCGCGCTGGCCGCGGACGGCGACAGCCCCGCGATCATCGTCAGTTCGCCGGCCGGGCGCGCGCTGCCGTCCATCAGCACCCACAGCATCGCGGCGCGGCCGGGATCGGCGAGCAGCGCGCCGATGCGGCTCAGGCCTGGAAAATGGTGGTCGTCTTGATCGGTCATCGTCGTGTCTCGTCGAGCGGGATGAGGGGCAGTGTAGTCGGTGCCCGCATTCGATGTTTCGCTTTCGGATGAAATGTCGAACGCAGCGGCGGCGCCGCTGCGCGGACCGGCCGCGGGCGGTTGCAGGGCACGCGTAGAATGGCCGGACGCGGCGGCAGCGGGCCGCCGCATGTGACGCGATGCGAAGATGAAGACGATTTTCTGTGTGTTGGCGGCCGCGCTCCTCTGCGCGGCCTGTGCGCCCGGTGGCGCGGGCGCGACCGGAGCGCGCGGCGGCAATATCGAGATGTACGGGACGATCGACCAGGGCATCACGGTGCGCCGGTGACCGGTGCCGTTCGGCTCGGGCCAGCGCAAGCCCGTTATTGGCGTGAACAGCTCTCGTCGGCAGGCCGCGGCAGCCCCGCCACACGGGGCTCGCCGCGACGCATTGCCGCAGTGCAACGTATAATGGCCCGATTACAGCGCCCCTGCCGCCTGGAGCCAGAACAATGCCCCAACCGTCCCCCGTGCCGGCCGCCCTCGACCGCACCGAAACCGTATTCCGCTTCCTTGCCGAGCCTTCGTCCGTGAACTTCGGCGGCAAGGTGCACGGCGGCGCGCTGATGAAGTGGATCGACGAAGTCGCGTATGCGTGCGCCGCGGTCTGGTCGAGCCGCTATTGCGTGACGGTCAGCGTCGGCAACATCCGCTTCCAGCGTCCGATCCTGGTCGGCAATCTGGTCGAGCTGAAGGCGCGCGTCGTCGCGACGGGCCGTACCAGCATGCACATCCATGTGTCGGTGCACGCCGGCGATCCGAAGGGCGGCGTGTTGCGTCAGACGACCGATTGCCTCGTCGTGTTCGTCGCGGTCGACGAGAACGGCAACCCGGTGCCGGTACCGCCGTTCGTGCCGGAAACCGACGAGCAGCGGGTACTGGCGAAATATGCGGCCGACGTGCGGGCCGCGCTCGACAAGATCGTCGAGATGAAGCCGGAAGAAGTCGCGAAGGGCACCGTCTGAGTGCCGCGGGCGCCGCGCTCGTCGCGCCGCGCCCGTCGTTCCGCCGTTACCGCGTCCCGATCATCTGCTCGGGGCGTACCCACGCATCGAATTCCGCTTCCGTCAGGTAGCCGAGCGCGAGCGCGGCCGCCTTCAGCGTCGTGCCTTCCTTGTGCGCCTTCTTCGCGATCTGCGCGGACTTGTCGTAGCCGATGTGCGGATTGAGCGCCGTCACGAGCATCAGCGATTCGTTCAGCAACAGGTCGATCCGCGAACGGTTCGGCTCGATGCCGACCGCGCAGTGATCGTTGAAGCTCTGCGCGCCGTCGGCGAGCAGCCGCACCGACTGCAGCACGTTGTGCGCGATCATCGGCCGGAACACGTTCAGCTCGAAATTGCCGCTCGCGCCGCCGACGTTGACCGCGACGTCGTTGCCGAACACCTGGCAGCACAGCATCGTCACGGCTTCCGACTGCGTCGGATTCACCTTGCCCGGCATGATCGAGCTGCCCGGCTCGTTTTCCGGAATCGACAGCTCGCCCAGCCCGCAGCGCGGCCCGCTCGCGAGCCAGCGCACGTCGTTCGCGATCTTCATCAGGCTCGCCGCGACCGTCTTCAGCGCGCCGTGCGCGAACACCAGCGCGTCGGCGGCCGCCATCACCTCGAACTTGCTCGGCGCGGTCACGAACGGCAGCTTCGTCAGACGGCCGATCTCGTCGGCCACGCGCACCGCGAACGCCGGATGCGCGTTCAGCCCCGTGCCGACCGCGGTGCCGCCGAGCGCGAGCTCGTACAGGTGCGGCAGCGCCGATTCGACGTGACGGATGCCCTGGTCGAGCTGCGCGACATACCCGGAGAACTCCTGGCCGAGCGTGAGCGGCGTCGCGTCCTGCAGGTGCGTGCGGCCGATCTTCACGATGTCGGCGAATGCCTTCGACTTCGCGTCGAGCGTCGCGCGCAGCGTGCGCAGCGCCGGCAGCAGGTGGTTGACGATCGCATACGCAGCCGCGATGTGCATCGCGGTCGGGAACACGTCGTTCGACGACTGGCCGCGGTTCACGTCGTCGTTCGGATGAACCTTGCGCGCCTCGCCGCGCTCGCCGCCCATCAGCTCGCTCGCGCGGTTCGCGATCACCTCGTTGAGGTTCATGTTGGTCTGCGTGCCGGAGCCCGTCTGCCACACCGCGAGCGGGAATTCGCGCGGATGCTTGCCGGCGATGATCTCGTCGGCGGCCGCGATGATCGCGTGTGCCTTGTCGTCGGCGAGCACGCCGAGCGACTGGTTGACGGCCGCCGCGGCGCGCTTGACGATCGCGAGCGCGTGGATCAGCTCGGGCGACTGCTTCTCCGTCGAGATCCGGAAATTCTGCAGCGAGCGCTCGGTCTGCGCGCCCCAGAGCCGGTCGGCCGGCACGGCGATCTCGCCGAACGTGTCGCGTTCCATCCGAACTGCTTCGTTCATGATGCACTCCTCCTGGAAAGGGGAAAGGCCGCGCGTCGTCGCGCGGCGTCAGACGTAATCAGACGTATCGTGAGGCAGTCGCGCCGCTTGCGCGGCGTCTCGAGGTGCTCAGCCGACAAGGATAGCGCCGGCCGCGATTTCGTGTTGTGTCGCGCCCAGGGCGCGTTGCGCGCGCAAACAGGCGCTAGCGCGCCGCCGCGATGAGCGAGGTGGTCTTGCGGTGAAAGCGCCAGGCCATCAGCGCGGCAACGCTCGCGAGGCCGGCCGCGAGCCCCCACCACAGGCCGCGCGCGCCCAGGCCGGCGTGGAACGCGAACCAGTAGCCGGTCGGGAAGCCGATGCCCCAGTAGCCGAAGGTCGCGGCGAGCATCGGGATGCGCGTGTCCTTCAGGCCGCGTAGCGCACCCGACGCGACGGTCTGCATCCCGTCGACGATCTGGAACACCGCGGCGATGCCGAGCAGCGACGCGGCGAGCGATACCGTCGCCGCGTTGGCCGGATCGTCGAGGTGCAGGTACAGGCCGACGATCGTATGCGGCGCGACGATCATCACCAGGCCCGACAGCGACATGAAGCCGACGCCGAGCGCGAGCGCGACGAAGCCCGCGTGCCGCGCGGCGACGGGCGAGCCCGCGCCGACCCAGTAGCCGACGCGCACGTTCGCCGCCTGGCCGATCGCGAGCGGCACCATGAACGACACCGACGCGACGTTCAGCGCGATCTGGTGCGCGGCGAGCGACGTCGCGCCCAGCACGCCGACCGTGAGGCCGGTGGCGAGAAAGAGCGTCGATTCGACGCCATACGTGATCGCGACCGGCCAGCCGATGCCGATCAGCTCGCCCATCACGGGAAGCTTCGGGCGCGCGGCGGTCACGAAATGGCGAAAGCGCTGCCGGCCGTGCAGCAGCCAGATCAGCGCGAGCGCGGTGAGCCAGATCGTGATCGTCGTCGCGACGGCCGAGCCGAGAAAGCCCAGGCGCGGCAGCCCGAATGCACCGTGGATCAGCCCGTAGTTCAGCACGCCGTTGACGCCGACGCCGCCGATCGACACCCACAGCAGCCGCCGCGCGGCGCCGATCGCCGGCAGGAACGCGCGCATTAGCCCGACGCCGATCAGGCTGCCGAGCGCCGCGAAGCGCAGGATGCCCGTGTATTCGCCGACGTGATGCGCGAGCAGCGGCGGCTCGTGGAACATCAGCAGGATCGGTTCGGCCAGCGACAGCGCGACGATGGCCGGAATCGCGAGCAGCACGGACAGCGCGAAGCCGGTCCAGTAGATGTGCGGCACGCGGTCCTCGGCCTGCGCGCCGCGCGCATGCGCGACGCTCACGCTGACCGACGACAGCACGCCTTGCAGGATCGTCACGATCACGAAGAAGAAGTTCGCGCCGAGCCCGCCCGCCGCGAGCGAATCGGGGCCGAGCGAACCGAGCAGCACCGTGTCGGTGACGCTCATCGCCATCTGGGAAAGTTGCGCGATCGCGAGCGGCGCGGCGAGGCGCGCGGTATCGGCGGCATGACTGGACAGGGACGGCGGCGCGGCGGCCGTCCGCGTGAGACCGGAATGCGACATGGAATGGGCGCTCGCGCGGGTGCGGGCCCGCGCTCTGTGTATTTATTTTGAGAGACGGCTAGCTTACGGCTTTATGCGTACCGTGTCGAACGCGTGCGCCGATGGCCATGTCACGGGCAGGGGAACCCCCGCGGTCGCTACGCTTCGCGTACCGCGATGCGCGTGTCGCCGAGCAGCACGACCTGGCCCGCGCGGATCTTGCAGGTCTTGCGAAGCTCGACCGCGCCGTCGACCTTCACGGCGCCGGACGCGACGATCAGCTTCGCGGTGCCGCCGCTGTCCGCGAGACCGGTGATCTTGAGCAGGTTGTGCAACTCGACGTATTCGCCGGTCAGCGTGAAATCCAGATTGGGCATGACGAGGAAGGTGCGCAACGCGCGGAAGGAAACGCTCCGCATCATACGGCACCGCGCGTCGGCACGCGAGCGCGGGGTGGTCGCCGGCGGATGTAAAGGACTGTGAGCGATTCGTCAGCAAATGAAACGGTGGGTAACAGTCTGAGAGATTCGCGAACCGGCCGCGCGGGCCGCCGGTCTTCTGTCGTACCTGCCGCGTGTTGCGGTGGGGCATGCAACGGACCGCATCGCCGTGGTCCGGGCGCACAACTTCTTGAGGAGAATTGCCATGTCCAAGATTCGTACGATGCTGATCGGTGCCGCGCTGACGGCGTTCGCCACTTCGGCCGCATTCGCCCAGACCGGCACGACCACGCAAGGCGCGGCCGGTGCCGGCGTGCAGGCGCAGACGCCGGCGGCAGGTGCCGGTGCAGGCATGCAGGGCGGTGCCGGCGCGAACGCGTCGGGCAATGCGACGACCGGTGCGACCGATGCGGTCGGCGCGGCAGCCGATGGTGCGAAGGATACGACGTCGTCGGCCGTCCATTCGACCAAGAAGCACGCGAAGCATGCGGCGAAGTCGGCCAAGAGCCATGCGGGTTCGGCCAAGGCGAAGGCGAAGGCCGACGACGCGACCGAGGGCGGTGCATCGGTCGGCACGCAGGGCGGTGCATCGGCCCAGGGCGCCACGCAGTAAGCGGTGCGCGGCGCCGTCGCGATGCTCGCCTTCGGACGACGCGTCGCGACGGGCGATCGTCCGGCGGCCCGGTTCGCTTCGCGCGAGCCGGGCCGTTTTCGTGGGGTAAGTAAGACGGTCGGCGGGACGCGCTTACGGCCGGCGCTGGCCTTGCCCCTGCCCCTGGGCCGGCCGCACCGCGGCAGGCGTGAACACGCTGCGCAGCCACGCGGCGAGCCGCGCGAAGACGTCGTACGGTTCCTCGACGAAGATCTCCGGCTTGAGCAGCTGCAGGTATTCCATGATCTGCTGCGCTTCCTGCTTCTGGAACGAGCCGTGCGCGAGCCCGAGCCGCAGCAGCCCGCGCAGTTCGCCGAGCTTGTCGCGCGCGGTGCTGCCGACGCTCATCTCGCACGCGAGCTTGGCCTCGTAGATCCGCTGCCGCAGCGATTCCGCGAGCCGCCACGCAGGCGTCTGCATCAGTTCCTCGAGCGTCTGGATGTCCTGCGCCGCGCCCTTGATCTGCGACGCGAGCGGGTCGATCAGCGACGCGTCGCCCTGCGCTTCGGCGACGATCGCCTTCGCCCAGTCGCGGCACGCCTTCGCGAGTTCGTCGGGCGTCCATTCGGAGCGCGACGCGAAGCCGAAGCCGAATTCGCCGGCCTGCCGCATCAGGATCGCGACGACGTCCGGGAATTCCTTGTCGAGCGTGCGCTTGGCCCACGCGTACTGGCCGCCCTGCAGCATTCGCTGCACGGCGTGCTCGGTCAGCGGCACCATGTTGTCGAGCAGCTTCGCGCGCAGGAAATCCTCGAACGACGGCGTCGCGAATTGCGGGTCGAGTTTCAGCGACACGCGCACGAACGCGTCGTAGTCCTTGCGCAGGGACTCGAGCGTGTCGTCCTTGAGGGAAAGGGTGATCTGGCCCATGAATCGTCTCGATGGCGGCCCGCGCAAGCCGGCGCCGGCACGGCGCACCGGAGCGGGCGCAGCGTCGACTGACCGGTGCGCGCCGGGGCCGGTGGCGGGTCTTCCTCTCCTATATCGGCGCGCCGGGCGGAAACTTGAGCGCGCGCGGTGGAGCGTGCGCTCAGGCCGGCGGCCAGTGCGGGAGGACGACCCCTTGCCACAGGAAGAACACGCCGAGCCCGACGGCGATCGTCACGAGCGGGCGGCGGGTCGCGGCCGACACGAGTACGGCCGCGAGCGCGCCGACGAGCTGCGGATTCCGCCACGTCAGTTCGGCCGTGCCGCCATGCGGCGAGACGGTCATCGGCACGATGATCGCGGTCAGCACGGTGACCGGCACGAAGCCGAGCGCGGTGCGCACGAGCGGCGGGAACGTCAGCCGCTCGCCGAACAGGAACAGCGTCGAGCGGATCGCGTACGTGATGACGGCCATGCCGAGGATCAACAGCGCGTAGCTCACGATGCGGCCTCCGGGCGAGAGCGGGCGCGCGTGCGATCGTGCCGCAGCGTGAGCACGACGCCGATCGCGACGCCGGCGGCGACCGCGCCGAGCAGCCCGAGCTTGTACGGCCAACTCTGCCAGAAGTACGCGAGCGTGCCGGCCGTGGCGGCCGCCGCGAAATAGCGCAGCGTGCCGAGCTGCGGGACGACGATCGCGATGAACGTCGCCGCCATCGCGAAATCGAGGCCGAGCGACTGCAGGCCGGGGAACGCCGTGCCGAAGCCGATGCCCGCGAGCGTCCAGACCTGCCAGTTCAGGTACATCGCGAGCCCGGAGCCGAAGAAGTAGTGGGGGCCGATCGTGCCGGGCGGGTGGTGCCGGTAGTGCCCGTAGGCGACCGCGAACACTTCGTCGGTCATCAGCGCGCCGAGCGTCGCGCGCCAGCGCAGCGGCAGGTGCGCGACATAGGGCGCGAGCGTCGCGCTGTACAACAGGTGGCGCAGGTTCACGATCAGCGTCGTGGCAAGCACCACGACGAAGCTCGCGCTGCCGGCGATCAGGCCGAGTGCGATGAACTGCGCGGAGCCCGCGAACACGGCGAGCGACATCAGTGCGCCGTGCCATGCGGCGAGCGGGCCGCCGCCGACGAGCGTGCCGAAAATCACGCCGAACGGTGCGGCGCCGATCATCATCGGAATCGTGTCGCGCGCGCCGTCGAGCCATTCGTTGAGCGGGCGGCGCGGGGGCGATGCGGGTGTGTTGTTCAAGAAGCGCTCCTCCATGAGCGGGAGGATAGCGGGCCGCTGGCGGGCCGGCTTGTATGTTCTTGCGCTCGCCGAAGCGGGGCCGGTGCCCGAGTGAGGGCCGGAGCGAGTTGCAGCGTGGTGGCCGGCTGCGGGAAGCCGCGCGTCAGCTTGCCTGCCAGCGCCCGGGCGGCACGCCGAACATCCGTTTGAAATGCCGCGTGAAGTGGCTCTGGTCGACGAAGCCGCTGGCCGCCGCGACATCGGCGACCGGCACGCCCGCGCGCAGCGGCGCCAGCGCACGCTGCAGCCTCAACTGGTTGCGCCACGCATGCGGCGGCATGCCGGTCGTGCGCGTGAACAGGCGCGCCGCGTGAAACGGTGACAGGCCGGCTGCCTGTGCGACATCGTCGAGCGTCACCGTGCTCGTCAGATCGGCGGCGAGCCGCTCGCGCATCGCGTCGACGCGCGGTTCGTCGGCCGCGAGCGGCGCCGGTCGCGGCCGCGCGTCGGCGTGGCGCGCGATCAGCGTCGACAGCGCGTCGAGCATTGCCGTTTCGGCGGCGAGCGGATCGTACGGGCGCGGCACGCCGGCCGCCGGATCGTCTACCGGCTGCCCGGGCGCACGCGCATGCGACGACAGCGCGCGCTCGCTGCCGGCTTCCAGCATCCGGTGCGCCCGCGTGAGCCGCGCCGCGAGATCGGCGTCGCGAATCACGCCGGGGGCGAACCACGGTGCATCGTGCGGGCGGCCCGCGATCGCACTCGCGAGTTCGCGGATGAATTCGACCGGCATGTAGCTGACGCGATAGCACCAGCCTTCGTCGGCGGCACGCGAGCCCGTATGCACTTCGCCGGGATTGATCACGGGCACGGTGCCTGTCTCGGCGACATAACCGGTGCCGCGATAGGTGAAGCGTTCCGCGCCTTCGAGAATCACCGGGATCGTGTACGCGTCGTGCCAGTGGGGCGCGAACGCGTGATCGCGGTAGGTGGCCGTGAGCAGATCCGCGTCCGGCACGAGCGGCGTGCGCCAGTAGCGTGCGGAATCGGGAAGGCGGGTGGCGGGCATGATCGGGCGCGGGAGCGGTCGAACCGACAGTGTATCGCTCGCGCGCCCGGCGGGTGCGGGCTTACTTGAGCGGAATCGTCGTGCCGGCCGGCATCGGCACCGCGGTGACGGCGTTCTTCGGGCTGCCGCTGACGATACGGTCGCTGTAGGTCAGGTAGACGATCGTGTTGCGTTTCTTGTCGACCACGCGCACGACGTGCAGCGTCTTGAAGATGAACGACATGCGTTCGCTGAACACGTCGGCCTGCTGCTTGAGCGGCTCCTTGAAGCTGATCGGGCCGACCTGCCGGCACGCGATCGACGCTTCGCTCGGATCCTCGGCGACGCCGAGCGTACCCTTGATGCCGCCGGTGCGGGCGCGCGACACGTAGCAGGTCACGCCGTTCACGACCGGATCGTCATAGGCCTCGACGACCACGCGGTCGGAACCCGTGACGCGGAAATGGGTGTTGACGCTGCCGACTTCCTCCGCGTGCGCGAGCGGTGCGGCGGCGAAGGCGGAGAGCAGGAGGGCGACGGGGGTGAAACGGAGGAGGCGATGCTTCATCGACGGAACCGGAGGATGCGAATGCGGGACAGAGACTCTAGCATGCGCATGGCCGGGCCACGAAAAGCAGAAAGACGGAACGGTGGCCGGAAAAACAAAAGGCCCGTCGAATGACGGGCCTTTCGCTATTTGGCTCCCCGACCTGGGCTCGAACCAGGGACCTACGGATTAACAGTCCGGCGCTCTACCGACTGAGCTATCGGGGAATAAATCGGTACATCTGCGTGTCGTGCTTTCCAACAAAAAACCCGTCCACTTTCAACGGGCCTTTGCGTTTTTGGCTCCCCGACCTGGGCTCGAACCAGGGACCTACGGATTAACAGTCCGGCGCTCTACCGACTGAGCTATCGGGGAACAAACAACAACAGCAGAGAAACGAGATTGTATGGAGTGTTCGCTAACCTGTCAATACTTTGGAGCCGCGACACATAAAAATTTTTTGCGGCCGCCGCGCGATCAGCGCTCGAGCAGGTGCAGCTTGTCCTGCACGTCCTTCCACTCGTCCGCGTCGGCGGGCGCCGGCTTGGTCTTCGTGATCGACGGCCAGTTCTTCGCCAGCTCGGCGTTCAGCTCGGTGAACTGCTGCTGGTCGCCCGGAACGTCTTCTTCGGCATAGATCGCATTGGTCGGGCATTCGGCGACGCACACGGCGCAGTCGATGCACTCGTCCGGATCGATGGCGAGAAAGTTGGGACCTTCACGGAAGCAATCCACCGGGCACACATCCACGCAATCCGTGTATTTGCACTTGATGCAGCCTTCGGTCACAACGTGAGTCATTAAAACGCTCCTGCTTGGCGGTATATGGGGTGGCGTTTGCGCCAAAAGCGGCATTGTAACTGAAGCGCAAAACCCGCATGTCGTGGTCGGCTATCCGGCTTATATCGTTTCGTGATTAGTTTATGGCGTGCGCAACGCGGACACCCGCACACGCACCGGCGGCGCGAAGCGCGAGCCGGCGGGGCGGTTTCACGATGGTCCGGCACGCATTCGGGTAACATGACCGACAGACCGGGCGGCGCGCGGTGCGCCGGGGCCGGTCACGATATTGGCGCTGCCGTCATCATGATCATCACTTCGCTGCTCGACACGGATCTCTACAAGTTCACGATGATGCAGGTCGTCCTGCATCACTTCCCCGCCGCAAACGTCGAATACCGTTTCCGGTGCCGCACGCCCGGCGTCGATCTCGTCCCGTACATCGACGAGATTCGCGACGAGGTGCGCGGCCTGTGCTCGCTGCGCTTTTCCGACGTCGAACTCGACTACCTGCGGCGCATGCGCTTCATCAAGAGCGACTTCGTCGATTTCCTCGCGCTGTTCCACCTGAACGAGAAGTACATCTCGATCACGCCGTCGCCGAAGGGCAACGGCGAGATCGACATCGTGATCGAGGGCCCGTGGCTGCATACGATCCTGTTCGAGATTCCGGTGCTCGCGATCGTCAACGAAGTCTATTTCCGCAACACGCAGCGCGAGCCCGACTATCGCGAAGGCCGCGAGCGGCTGCGCGAGAAGATCAAGCTGCTCGGGGCGAAGCCCGAATTCGCCGACTGCAAGATCGCCGACTACGGCACGCGCCGGCGCTTCTCGAAGGTCTGGCACGAGGAAGTCGCGCTCACGCTGCGCGACGGGCTCGGCCCGCAGTTCGCGGGCACGAGCAACGTGCTGTACGCGATGAAGCACGGCATCACGCCGCTCGGCACGATGGCGCACGAATACCTGCAGGCGTGCCAGGCGCTGGGCCCGCGGCTGCGCGATTCGCAGATCTACGGCTTCGAGATGTGGGCGAAGGAATATCGCGGCGATCTCGGCATCGCGCTGTCGGACGTCTACGGCATGGACGCGTTCCTGAACGACTTCGACATGTACTTCTGCAAGCTGTTCGACGGCGCGCGCCACGATTCGGGCGATCCGTTCGACTGGGGCGAGCGGATGCTGCGCCATTACGAGGCGAACCGATGCGACCCGCGCACCAAGGTGCTCGTGTTCTCCGACGCGCTCGACATTCCGAAGGTCATGCAGCTGTACGAACGGTTCCGCGGCCGCTGCAAGCTCGCGTTCGGCGTCGGCACCAACCTCACCAACGATCTCGGCTACGTGCCGCTGCAGATCGTCATCAAGATGGTCCGCTGCAACGGCCAGCCGGTCGCGAAGCTGTCCGATTCGCCTGGCAAGAGCATGTGCGACGACAAGGCGTATCTCGCGTACCTGCGGCAGGTCTTCGGCATCGCGCAGCCGGTCGAGGAAGACGCGTCGAAGTAGGCTTTGGCCGTTCGGCCGAAGGTGCGTCGCGGCAGGGGCGGCCGGTATAATCCGACGTATTGCACGCCAACGTCACGAGGACCGTTCATGGACACTTCCGCTGCCCGTCGCCAGATCCTCGCGCGCATTCGCGCGGCGCAGGGGCGCGCGGCCGAACCCGATGCAGCGGAGCGCGACGGCGTCGCCGACTATCTCGCCCGTCATCCGCAGGGCCCGCGCCCGCCGGCGCCGGCCGATCTCGTCGCCGCTTTCGTCGACGAGGCTGCACGCCTGTCGACCACGGTCGACGAAGTCGCGACGCTGGCCGACGTGCCTGCCGCCGCCGCCCGTTATCTTGCCGCTCATGGTCTGCCGACGCAGGCCGTCGCATGGCGCACGCTGGCCGATTTCGACTGGGCGGGCGCCGGCCTGTCGGTCGAGTGCCGCAAGCCGCGCGACGGCGATCTCGTCGGCTTGACCGGCTGCTTTTGCGCGACCGCCGAAACGGGGTCGCTGGTATTGCTGTCCGGCCCCGACACTTATGCATCGGCCGGCCTGCTCCCGGAAACCCACATCGCGATCGTGCCGGCGTCGCGCATCGTCGCCGGTCATGAAGACGCGTTCGCGCTGATTCGCGCGGAGCGCGGCGAGCTGCCGCGTGCGGTCAATTTCGTGTCGGGCCCGTCGCGCACGGGCGACATCGAGCAAACGATCATTCTGGGCGCGCACGGCCCGTACCGCGTGCACGCGATCGTCGTACGGGGCGCATGACGCACCCGCCGCATCCACCGCTACTCGAACAAGGAAGTTCTGCATGAAACGACATGCCGCCTGGGCGGGCATGGCGTCGGGAATCGCGCTTGGCGCCGCGCCCGCGCTCGCATCGGCCGCCACGCTCGACGGAGCCACGTTGTCCGCGCTCTGGGGCATCCCGTTCGCCGGGATCCTGCTGTCCATCGCGCTGTTCCCGCTCGTCGCCCCCGTGTTCTGGCATCACCACTTCGGCAAGATCGCAGCCGGCTGGGCGATCGTGTTCCTCGCGCCGTTCGCCGTCGCGTTCGGCGCCGGCGCCGCGTTCGGCACGCTCGTGCATGCGTTGCTGGAGGAATACATTCCGTTCATCGTGCTGCTCACCGCGCTCTACACGGTCGCGGGCGGCATCTGCGTGAACGGCAATCTGCATGGCTCGCCGAAGCTGAATACGGCGATCCTCGCGCTCGGCACGCTGCTCGCGAGCGTGATGGGCACGACGGGCGCCGCGATGCTGCTGATCCGGCCGCTGCTGCGCGCCAACGACAACCGCAAGCACGTCGTGCACGTGGTGATCTTCTTCATCTTCCTCGTCGCGAACGCGGGCGGCTCGCTGTCGCCGCTCGGCGATCCGCCGCTGTTCCTCGGCTTCCTGAACGGCGTGAGCTTTTTCTGGACGACCACGCATCTCGCGCTGCCGATGCTGTTCATCTGCGTGGTGCTGCTGACGCTGTTCTTCGCGCTCGATACGTACTTCTACCGGAAGGGCGGCGAGGAGCGGCCGGCCGTGCTCGATCCGACGCCCGACGGCGCGGCGCTGTCGATCGACGGCAAGATCAACTTCGTGCTGCTGGCGGCCGTGATCGCACTCGTGCTGATGAGCGGCGTATGGAAGCCGGGCATCGCGTTCGACGTGTGGGGTACGCACGTCGCGCTGCAGAATCTCGTGCGCGACGTCGCGCTCGTGGCGGTGACGCTCGCGTCGCTCGCGCTGACGCCGCGTTCCGCACGTGAAGGCAACGCGTTCAACTGGGCGCCGATCGAGGAGGTCGCGAAGCTGTTCGCGGGCATCTTCGTGACGATCGCGCCGGTGATCGTGATCCTGCGCGCGGGCGCGGACGGCGCGTTCGCGCAGATCGTCCATCTCGTCACGGGGGCCGGCGGCAAGCCGATCGACGCGATGTACTTCTGGGCGACGGGCATCCTGTCGTCGTTCCTCGACAACGCGCCGACCTATCTCGTGTTCTTCAACCTCGCGGGCGGCGACGCGCAGACGCTGATGACGGCCGGCGCGTCGACGCTCGCCGCGATTTCCGCCGGTGCGGTGTTCATGGGCGCGAACAGTTACATCGGCAACGCGCCGAACTTCATGGTGAAGGCGATCGCCGAATCGCGCGGCGTGAAGATGCCGAGCTTCTTCGCGTACCTCGGCTGGGCGCTCGTTATCCTGGTGCCCGTGTTCCTGCTGACGTCGGTGATTTTCTTCCCGGCGTAACCTGACGACTTTCAACCAAGCGCGGGCAGTCCCGGCGGCGCGATGCGCGCCGCGATCGGCCCGCGGCATGCGGAGATGGCGATGCAGAAGATCCTGGTCGCGCGTCCGATCTTTCCGGACGTGATCGAACGGCTCAAGCAGTATTTCGACGTTGACTGGAACGATGGCGACGCGCTCGCGCCCGACGCGCTCGCCGCGCGCCTGGCCGACAAGGACGGCGCGCTGACGGCCGGCGACCCGGTCGGCGCGGCGACGCTCGCGGCGGCGCCGCGCCTGCGCGTCGTGGCGAACATGGCGGTCGGCTACAACAACTTCGACATGGCCGCGTTCAACGCGGCGAACGTGCTCGGCACCAACACGCCTGACGTGCTGAACGAGTCGACCGCCGATTTCGGCTGGGCACTGATGATGGCCGCCGCGCGCCGGATCGCCGAATCCGAGCACTGGCTGCGCGCCGGTCACTGGCAGAAGTGGGCGTACGACGGTTTCCTCGGCGCCGACATTTACGGCTCGACGCTCGGCGTCATCGGCATGGGCCGCATCGGCCAGGCGCTCGCGCGCCGTGCGCGCGGCTTCGGGATGCAGGTGATCTATCACAACCGGTCGCGGGTCGCGCCCGAGATCGAGGCCGAGCTGAATGCCGAATACGTGTCGAAGGAGGCGCTGCTCGCGCGCGCCGACCATGTCGTGCTCGTGCTGCCGTACACGAAGGAGAACCATCACACGATCGGCGCGGCCGAGCTCGCGAAGATGAAACCGACGGCGACGCTGACCAACATCGCACGCGGCGGGATCGTCGACGATGCGGCGCTGGCCGCCGCGCTGCGCGACGGGACGATCGCCGCGGCGGGCCTCGACGTGTACGAAGGCGAGCCGACCGTGCATCCGGCGCTGCTCGAGGTGCCGAACGTCGTGCTGACGCCGCATATCGCGAGCGCGACCGAAAAGACCCGCCGCGCGATGGCGAATCTCGCCGCCGACAACCTGATCGCCGCGCTGGGCGAGGGGCCGCGCGCGGGGCAGCCGCCGAATCCGATCAACCCTGACGTGATCGGGAAGCCGCGCGCATGACGATGACGTTGTTGCTTGCGGCGGTCGTCGTGCTGGCCGTCGCGCTCGCGGTGGCGATCGTCGCGCTCGTGCGCGGCGGCCGCCACGACGATGCGGCCGTGCTCGGCGATCAGATCGAGGATGCCGCGCATGCGCAGGCGCGTGCCGTCGAGCGGCTCGAACGCGAATTGCGCGGCGAGATCGTCGAAAACGCGCGCGGCTCGCGTACCGAGCTGGCCGGCAGCTTCGCCCAGTTGCAGCAGACGCTCGCCGCGCAACTGACGAGCGTGGCGACTGTGCAGAACAACCAGATCGAGGGCTTCGCGCAGCAGCTCGGCAAGCTCGTCGCCGGCAATGCGCAGCAGTTCGACGCGATGCGCGAGAGCCTGCAGCGGCAGGCGCAGCAGGCGCGCGAGGAACAGACGGGCGCGCTGCGGCTGTTCGGCGACACGCTGCACCGGCAGCTCACGCAACTGACCGAGGCGAACGATCGCCGGATCGGCGAGGTGCGTGCGACGCTCGAACAGCGGCTGAAGGAAATCGAGACGAACAACGCGGCGAAGCTCGAGGAGATGCGCCGCACCGTCGACGAGAAGCTGCACGCGACGCTCGAGCAGCGGCTGGGCGAATCGTTCAAGCTCGTGTCGGACCGGCTCGAACAGGTCCATCGCGGGCTCGGCGAGATGCAGACGCTCGCGGCCGGCGTCGGCGACCTGAAAAAGGTGCTGACCAACGTGAAGACGCGCGGCACCTGGGGCGAAGTGCAGCTCGAGGCGCTGCTCGAGCAGATGCTCACGCCCGACCAGTACGCGAAGAACGTCGCGACGGTGCCGAAGAGCACAGAGCGCGTCGAATTCGCGATCCGGCTGCCGGGGCGCGAAGCCGGCACGCGCGACGCGCCGCCGGTGTGGCTGCCGATCGACGCGAAATTCCCGCGCGAAGACTACGAGCGGCTGATCGACGCGCAGGAGCGTGCCGACGCGGTGGCCGTCGAGGAAGCGGCGCGTGCGCTCGAGGCGCGGGTGCGAATGGAGGCGCGCACGATCGCCGAGAAGTACGTCGCGCCGCCGCACACGACCGATTTCGCGCTGCTGTTCCTGCCGACCGAGGGGCTCTATGCGGAGATCCTGCGCCGCCCGGGGCTGACCGACCTGCTGCAGCGCGACTATCGCGTGACGGTCGCCGGGCCGACCACGCTGACCGCATTGCTGAACAGCCTGCAGATGGGGTTCCGCACGCTCGCGATCGAGCAGCGCTCGAGCGAGGTATGGCAGGTGCTCGGCGCGGTCAAGACCGAGTTCGGCAAGTTCGGAGACGTGCTCGCGCGCACGAAGGCGCAGCTCGAAACGGTCACGCGCTCGATCGAGTCCGCCGAGCAGCGCACGCGTGTGATGAGCCGCAAGCTGAAGCAGGTCGAGGCGCTGCCGGGAGAGACGGCGGCCGGGCTGCTCGGCGCGGAAGCGGCCGACGGCGCGGATGCGGACGACGCGTGACGCACGTCGTCGATAGCCGTCGGATAGAGAAAACGGGCGCCGCGGCGCCCGTTTTCCTTTGCGGCGATCGCCGGCGCGGCCGGTGCGCGCTCAATGCGCGGCAAGCATGTCGAGCGCGTCGCCCGTCACGCGAACGATGCGCCACTCCGGCAGCACGGTCGCGCCCATCTTCTCGTAGAAATCGATCGCCGGCTGGTTCCAGTCGAGGACCGACCATTCGAAGCGCCCGCAGCGGCGCTCGACGGCGAGCGCCGCGAGATGACGCAGCATCGCGGTGCCCAGGCCCGTGCCGCGCTGCGACGGCTGCACGTACAGATCCTCGAGATAGAGCCCGCGGCGACCGAGGAACGTCGAATAGTTGTGGAAGAACAGCGCGTACGCGACGATCGCGCCGTCGCGCTCGGCAACCAGCGCTTCGGCGGCCGGGCGCTCGCCGAACAGCGCGTCGGCCAGATCGGCTTCGGTCGCGACGAACAGCGCCGTGAGCTGCTCGAATTCGGCCAGCTCGCGCATCAGCGCGAGGATCGCGCCGACGTCGCGCGGATCGGCCGCGCGGATCAGCGGCGTGCCGCTCACGCTTCCTCCGGCGGATCGGACAGCACGATTTCGATGCCGCCGAAGCGCGACGCGACCCAGTTGTACGCGTGGCACGCGATCCACAGCAGCACGAAGCCGAGGATCGCGTTCAGCAGCAGCGCGCTCAGGATCGTGCTCAGCTCGACCATCCCGTAGCGGATGTACGCGACGAGAATGCCGAGCAGCACGATCGGTACGCTGAACGTCAGGTAGACGAGAATCAGCGCCTTCGCGGTCTGCCCCGCGGCGATCGACGAGATTTGTTTCTTCATGTGCGAATTGCCCCCGTAGAAATATACCGATAGTGGAATTCAGATCAGGCCGTCGAGCGGCAGGATGTCGACCGGGGCGCCCGCGTCGACTGCCGCGGTATCGTGGCCCAGGACGATGAAACAGTTGGCGGCGGCAAGACCGCTCAGCGACGCGGAGCTTTGCGATCCGGCCGGCGCGACGTGCCATTGGCCGTCGGCGGCGCGCGTCGCGATGCCGCGCAGGTATTCGGTGCGGCCGGGACGCGTCTTCAACGGCTGCGTGCTGCGTGCCGTGTACATGGCCGGCGGTGGCGTCCGTGCGCCGGCCGGCGTCAGCAGCGCGGGGCGCACGATTGCGTAGAACGTCACGGCGGATGCGACAGGATTGCCGGGCAACCCGAAGAACAGCGCGTGTCCGGCGCCGTCGGCTGCGCGTGCGAGCGTGCCGCATGCGAGCGGCCGGCCGGGCCGCAGCGCGAGGCTCGCGAACGTCACGTCGCCGAGCCGCGCCATCACGTCGCGCGTGAAGTCGGCTTCGCCGACCGACACGCCGCCCGACGTGATGACCGCATCGGCCTGCGCGGCGACGGCGTCGCGCAACGCGGCTTCGAGCGCGGCCGGGTCGTCCCGGACGATCCCGAGGTCGATCGCGTCCACGTGCAGCCGTTCGAGCATCGCGATCAGCATCCCGCGATTGCTGTCGTACAGCGCGCCGCGGCCGAGCGGTTCGCCGGGCTCGCGCAACTCGTCGCCGGTCGAGAACACGGCGACGCGCACGCGCCGGCGCACCGTGACGTCGGTGATGCCGAACGACGCGAGCAGGCCGAGATCGGACGGCCGCAGGATGCGGCCCGCGGCGAGCGCACAGGCGCCGCGTGCGAGATCCTCGCCGGCCTGGCGGCGGTTCGCGCCGCGTGCGACGTCGTGCGCGGCGAAGCGGATCGTGTCGCCGTCGACACGCACGCGTTCCTGCGGAATCACCGTGTCGCATCCGGCCGGCATCGGCGCGCCCGTCATGATGCGCACGCATGCGCCGGCCGCCACGGCGCCGTCGAACGGATGGCCGGCGAACGCGCTGCCGGCGACCGCCATCGCGACCTCGCCCTGCGGCGCCGCGAGCGCCGCGCTGCCGCCGTCGAACGCATAGCCGTCCATGGCCGAGTTGTCGTACGCGGGAATGTCGAACGGCGCGCGCACGTCGGCCGCGAGCACGCGGTCGAGCGCATCGCGCAGTGCCACCGTGTCGCACGCGTCGACGGGCGTCGCGAAGCGGCACGCGAGCGCCTGCGCGTCGGCGAGCGACAGCGGGGCGTCGGGGTCGGGTGCGGTTCGGGAGGCGGGCGAGGATTGCGTGATCATCAGTCGGACTGCGCCGCGAGGCGTATCGGGTTCGTGGCCGGTGGCGCGAGGAGGGTGCCTGGGCGCGGGTGTCGCGTGTGGCGGGCGCCGGGCGGGAACGGCACGGGGCCGTCAGCGGCGGGCCAGCGCGGCGAGTTCCTGCCAGGAGTTGGCATTGTAAAACGCACGCTCGTCGCGAAACTCGACTTCGACCGTCTTGTGGCGTGCGTACCACGCACGCACCTTGCGGTCGCCGGCCGCGAGCCGGGTGGCCAGATCGTCGGCCAGCGACGTGCGCAGCAGCGCGAACGTCGGCTGCGGCGAGCGCATCCGCTGCGCGTCGACGGTGACCGCCATCGCGATGTCGGCCTGCTGAGCGTCGAGCGCCGCATGCAGCCGTGCGACGAGGTCGGCGGGCAGATAGGGCGTGTCGCACGGCGAGCACGCGACCAGCGGCGCGCGCGCCGCGCGCATGCCGGCGAGCAGGCCTGCGAGCGGCCCGGGGAAGTCGGGGGTTTCATCCGCGACGATCCGCGCGTCGAACGGCGCACCGAGTTCGGCATAGCGATCGGCATGACGATTCGCGCTGATCAGCGTCTCGTCGACCTGCGGCGACAGCCGGCGCAACACGTGCAGCGCGAGCGGCGTACCGTCGAGCAGTTGCAGGCCCTTGTCGACGCCGCCCATGCGCGTGGCGCGTCCGCCCGCAAGCAGCAGGCCGGCGATCGACGTGGAGGCGGGAGCGGGCATCGTGCGAAGGCGGAAAGGGGCGGCGTGCGTCAGCCGCCGATATACGACATTTCGACGCGCTTGCCCGCGCCGTCGGGCGCGGCGGCGGCCGATGCGCTGCCGCGCAGTTGCGAATAGCGGTCGGTGCGCGCCTGCCAGATGCGGGCGATCGCGGTCGCGATCTCGGCATCGCTCGCGCCGCCGCGCACGAGCGCGCGCAGATCGTGGCCGGCCGACGCGAACAGGCAGAGGTACAGCTTGCCTTCGGTCGACAGCCGCGCGCGCGTGCAGTCGCCGCAGAAGGCCTGCGTGACGCTCGAGATCACGCCGATCTCGCCGCGGCCGTCCGCATAGCCCCAGCGCTGCGCGGTTTCGGCCGCCGTGTGCGGCTCGAGCGGCACGAGCGGGAAATGTTCGGCGATGCGCGCGACGACGTCCGCCGACGGCAGCACCTCGGTCATGTTCCAGCCGTTCGACGTCCCGACGTCCATGTATTCGATGAAACGCAGGATCACGCCGGTGCCGCGGAAACGCTCGGCCATCGGCAGGATCTCGCTGTCGTTGGTGCCGCGCTTCACGACCATGTTGACCTTGACCGGCGCGAGGCCGGCGGCCTGCGCGGCGAAGATGCCGTCGAGCACGTCGGCGCTCGCGAACTCGGCATCGTTCATGCGCTTGAACAGCGTATCGTCGAGCGCATCGAGGCTGACCGTGACGCGCGTGAGCCCGGCGTCCTTCAGTGCGCGCGCCTTGCGGGCGAGCAGCGAGCCGTTGGTCGTCAGCGTCAGGTCGAGCGGGCGGCCGGCGTGCGTCGTCAGGCGCGCGAGGCGCTCGATCAGGAATTCGAGGTTCTTGCGCAGCAACGGCTCGCCGCCCGTGATGCGGATCTTCTCGACGCCGTGCGCGACGAAGAGCCGCGCCACGCGCTCGATTTCCTCGTGCGTGAGCAGCGCGCTGTGCGGCAGGAACGGGTAATCCTTGTCGAAGACCGCGCGCGGCATGCAGTACACGCAGCGGAAATTGCAACGGTCCGTCACCGAAATGCGCAGATCGCGCAGCGGCCTGGCGAACGTGTCGGCCAGCGTGCCGTCGGGGGCATGCGCGACGCCGGAGACGTCCGGCATCCCGCTGACGTCGGCGAGAGGAATGATGCGTCGGGACATGTTGAAAGAAGTACGAGCCAGACCGCTATTTTAGCTGCAACCGGCTGACGGGGCCGGTGAGCGGAAACCCGCAGCGCGGACGTAAAAAAGCCCGCCGGAAGGCGGGCTTTTCCTGGTCGGGCGATGCGCCGTTCAACGGTGCGTCGTTTCGACCTGCTGCATCGGGGCCGTATCGACCGGCGGCAGCACCTTGCGTTCGCGCGGCACGCGGGCCGGACGCGGGAGCCGCGACGCGGCTTCCTGCGCGGCCGCGAACTTGTCGGCGTCCGTGTTCACCCAGACGAGACCAGCCTGCTCCAGCACGACATCCAGGCTTGCCGACGCGGGTGCGGCTGCCGGTTGTGCGGGGGCGGGAGCCGGTGCCGATGCCGGTGCCGGTGCCGGTGCGGCAACGGCCTCGGCCTCGGCCGGCGCGGGCGCAGGCGCGGTTTCGACCGGCGCCTCGACCGCCACCGGCGCGGCTTCGATCGCCACGGCGGCCGGTGCGGCTGGCTCGACGGCCGCGGCTTGCGGCGCCTCGACAGCGGCCGCAGCGGCAGCCGGCACTTCGAACGCATCGGTCGGCGACACCGCGACCGGCGTCGGACCTGCTTCCGCGGCTACCGGTGCTGCGACCGGTGCCGGTTCTGCTGCCTCGACGGCGACGACGGGCTCGACCGGTGCGACCGGCGCCGCTTCGGCGTGTGCCGGAGCCGGCTGAGCTTCGACAACGGCCGGTGCGGCCTGCTGCTCGGCGACGGCTTCGACGGCGACCGCGCTGGCCACGGCCGCGACGACAGCCGGTGCGGCCGTGTAAGCCGGTTCGGCTGCGACCGGGGCGGCCGGCGTCACGGCTTGCGCCGCGACTTCGCCATCTGCGCCTTGCTCTGCCTGGTCGACGACCGCGCCGTCTTCCTCGCGCTCGCGACGACCGCCGCGGCGGCCACGACGGCGACGGCGGCGTTCTTCGCCGTCACGCGCACCGGCTTCCGCATCGGCTGCCAGGTCCGCGCCGGGCAGGGCTTCTGCCGCGGCCTTGTCGGTTTCCGGTTCCGGATGGTTTTCGCCACGGGTGACGGTTTCGAGCGTGGCCGCATGCTGGGTCGGCTTGCGGCGTTCGCCGCGCTCGCGACGCTCGCCGCGTTCCTGGCGCTCGCCACGACCGCCTGCTTCGACGCCTTCCGGCTGTTCGGCACGCTCGCGCGGCTCGCGGTTCTCACGCGGTTCGCGCGGCTCACGGCCTTCACGCGGCTCGCGGCCTTCGCGCGGGCCACGGCCCTCGCGACCTTCGCGGTTTTCACGACCTTCGCGGCCGTCGCGACCCTCTCGACCTTCACGCAGCTCACGGCCCTCGCGCGGCTCGCGGCCTTCACGCGGTTCGCGCACTTCCTTGCCTTCGCGCTCCTGGCGTTGCGGCTGGCCACGGCCGGCAGCCGCCTGGTCGCGGCCGCCTTGCGCCTGCTGGGCGCCGCCGCGACGGTTGCGATTGCGATCGCCGCCGCGCTGCTCGGTCTTTTCGGTGCGTTCGCGAGCCGGACGGGCTGCCTGCTCCTTCGCCGGTGCCGGCGTGGCAACCGGTGCGGGCGCCGGTGCCGGCGACACGCCGAACAAGCCCTTCAGCCAGCCGATGAAGCCGCCGCTCGTGGCCGCGACAGGCGCGGGCGCGGGCGCTGGAACCGGCTCGACCGCGCGCTGCGGGGCCGGGCTCGGCGCCGGACGCTCGGGCGTGATGCCCTTGACCGCGGCTTCCTGCTTCGGCTTCACTTCGGCCGCGCGCTTGCTGTAGCCGGTTTCCGACTCGAGCTCGCGCGCCGCTTCCTCGGCCATCTTCCAGGATGCGCGCGGATCGTCGAGGCGCGCGTCGTCGTGACGCAGGCGCTCGAGCTTGTAGTGCGGCGTATCGAGGTGCTTGTTCGGGATCAGCACGATACCGACCTTGAAGCGCGACTCGATCTTGTTGATTTCCTGACGCTTTTCGTTCAGCAGGAAGGCGGTCACCTCGACCGGCACCTGGCAATGGATCGCCGCGGTGTTTTCCTTCATCGCTTCTTCCTGAATGATCCGCAGGACTTGCAGCGCGGACGATTCGGTATCGCGGATGTGGCCGGTGCCGTTGCAGCGCGGGCACGTCACGTGGCTGCCTTCCGACAGCGCCGGACGCAGGCGCTGGCGCGACAGCTCCATCAGGCCGAAGCGGGAGATCTTGCCCATCTGCACGCGCGCACGGTCGTGCTTGAGCGCGTCCTTCAGGCGTTGCTCGACTTCGCGCTGGCTCTTCGCCGACTCCATGTCGATGAAATCGATCACGATCAGGCCGCCGAGGTCGCGCAGGCGCAACTGGCGGGCGACTTCGTCGGCCGCCTCGAGGTTCGTGCGGGTGGCCGTTTCCTCGATGTCCGCGCCCTTGGTCGCGCGGGCCGAGTTCACGTCGATCGCGACGAGCGCTTCGGTGTGGTCGATCACGATCGCGCCGCCGGACGGCAGCGGCACCGTGCGCGAGTACGCGGTTTCGATCTGGTGCTCGATCTGGAATCGCGAGAACAGCGGCACGTCGTCGTGATAGCGCTTCACCTTCGCGACGTTGTCCGGCATCACGATGTCCATGAACGCACGGGCCTGATCGTGGATTTCGTTCGTGTCGATCAGGATTTCGCCGATATCGGGCTGGAAATAGTCCCGGATCGCGCGGATCACGAGGCTCGATTCCAGATAGATCAGCATCGGCTGGCCGGCGTTGCCGCTTTGCGAGGCAGCCTCGATCGCGCGCCACAGTTGCAGCAGGTAGTTCAGGTCCCACTGCAGTTCCTCGGCGCTGCGGCCGATGCCCGCGGTACGGGCGATCATGCTCATGCCGTCCGGAATCTGCAGTTGCGCCATCGTTTCGCGCAGTTCCTGGCGCTCGTCGCCTTCGATCCGGCGCGACACGCCGCCGCCGCGCGGATTGTTCGGCATCAGCACGAGGTAACGGCCGGCGAGCGAGATGAAGGTGGTGAGGGCGGCGCCCTTGTTGCCACGCTCTTCCTTCTCGACCTGGACGATCAGTTCCTGGCCCTCGCGCAGCGCGTCCTGAATGCGCGCGGAGCGCATGTCGACACCGTCCTTGAAGTACTGGCGCGCGACTTCCTTGAACGGCAGGAAGCCGTGGCGGTCTTCGCCGTAGTTGACGAAGCACGCTTCGAGCGACGGCTCGATACGGGTAATGACCCCTTTGTAGATATTGCCTTTGCGCTGTTCGCGCCCGGCGGTTTCGATGTCGATGTCGATGAGCTTTTGCCCATCGACGATGGCGACGCGCAGCTCCTCCTGCTGCGTCGCATTGAACAGCATGCGTTTCATGAACGGCTCCAGGCGGCTCCGCTGCCGACGCCTCGCGGTTGTCAGGCGCGAGGGCGGGAACGACGGCAGGCCGCACCTTGTTGTGTTGTCACGAGCACGCTGGAGCGGGAACGCTGGCGGGGAGAATTGCCTGAAGAGGCGCTTGGGCCCGAAAGACGGGGCCGGCGGCCATAGGGCACCTGCGAATACGGCTTCAAAGCACGGCGTTCACACACCGCACGCTGCAAAAGCGCGCTAAGCCTGATCCGGGCATCGCCACGGGCGCGCGCAATGCGTCGCGCGCGCCGACGGGCGGCAGATGCTGCGGCTTGGGCCGCAGCGGGGAGTATCGAATCCAGCCCGACTTTCCCGCTTGGGGTGTACTTCCCTGGTTTGACGTCGCCAAGCCCCGCACGCTTCGCGGGGCCAAATCGGGCGCAACGCCGTAATTTTCGCAACCGGCAGCCTGCGGACGCACTTCGCGCCGTCGGGCTGCCGATCGAATTCTTTTCAACCAACTTTCCGTTACCGCGGCGCCTTGCCGACCGAATCCGCCTGTGGGCGAGATCCTTGCCGACGGGCGGCGCCGTGCGTGCAACTTGCTGCATCTCTTTGATCAGGGGCGAGCAGCGGACCCCCGGCGCAAGTAAAATAGCAGTTTGCGCTTGCGCCTTGCCCGATTCAGCCGGGGCCGGCCGGTCAGGCCACCCACAACGTCAGGCTGGGCAAAATTATATTCAGTATGAATGAGTTAGGCAAAATATCCCAGAATTCGGTCGCAAGCGGCCAGGTATCGATGATCGAGATCGACGAAAACTCGGCCGGTCAGCGCATCGACAACTTCCTGTTGCGCGTCTGTAAAGGCGTGCCGAAAAGCCATATTTACCGGATCCTCCGCAGCGGCGAAGTGCGCGTGAACAAGGGCCGGATCGACGCGCAGTACCGCCTCGAGCTGGGCGACCTCGTCCGCGTGCCGCCGGTGCGCGTGGCGGCGGCCGACCTCGCGCGCGCCGACACGCCCGTCGTGCCGCCCGCGAATTTCGACGTGTTGTACGAGGACGACGCGATGCTCGTGATCGACAAGCCGGCCGGCGTCGCGGTCCACGGCGGCAGCGGCGTCGCGTTCGGCGTGATCGAGCAGATGCGCCAGGCGCGCCCGCGCGCGAAATTCCTCGAACTCGTGCACCGGCTCGACCGCGAGACGTCCGGGATCCTGATGCTCGCGAAGAAGCGTACGGCGCTCGTCGGGCTGCACGAGCAGATCCGCGAGAACCGGATGGACAAGCGCTACTTCGCGTGCGCGCACGGCGAATGGCAGCCCGACTGGGGGCGCCGCCGCGCGGTGAAGGCGCCGTTGTTCAAGTATTCGACCCCGGAAGGGGAGCGCCGCGTGCGCGTGCAGGACGACGGGCTGCCGTCGCATACGGTGTTCAACCTCGTCGACCGCTGGTCCGACTATGTGCTCGTCGAAGCGGAACTCAAAACGGGGCGGACCCATCAGATCCGGGTGCACCTCGCGCATCTCGGCCTGCCGATCGCCGGCGACGCCAAGTACGGCGATTTCGCACTGAACAAGGCGCTGGCGCGCGCGAACGCGCAGCCGTCGCTGAAACGGATGTTCCTGCATGCGCACCGCCTCAAGCTCGCCCATCCGCTGACCGGCGAGGCGCTGCAGTTCGATGCGCCGCTGCCGGCCGAATGCCGGCGCTTCCTCGATCAACTCAGCGCATTGCGCGATACCGCCTGAACCGCATGGCACGACAGCAATTTGACCTGATCGTCTTCGACTGGGACGGCACGCTGATGGATTCGACTGCGCACATCGCGCACAGCATCCAGGCCGCGTGCCGCGATCTCGGCTTGCCCGCGCCGTCCGACGAGGCGTCCCGCTACGTGATCGGCCTCGGCCTGCGCGACGCGCTGCAGATCGCCGCGCCGACCCTCGATCCGTCCGACTACGCGCGGCTGGCCGAGCGCTACCGCTATCACTATCTGCTCGACGACCAGCGCATCGAGCTGTTCGCCGGCGTCCGCGAGCTGCTCGCCGAGCTGCGCGACATGGGTTATCTGCTCGCCGTCGCGACCGGCAAGGGCCGGGTCGGGCTGAACCGTGTGCTCGACCAGTCGAAGCTGACGAGCTGGTTCGACGCGACGCGCTGCGCGGACGAGACGTTCTCGAAGCCGCATCCGGCGATGCTGCACGAGTTGTCGCGGGAATTGGGGCAGGACCTGTCGCGCACCGTGATGATCGGCGACACCACGCACGACCTGCAGATGGCCGCCAGCGCCGGCGCGGCCGGCGTCGGCGTGGCATACGGCGCGCATACGGCCGATGCGCTGGCGGCGCTCACCCCGCGCTTCGTCGCGCCGGACGTCGGCGCGCTGGCCGCATGGCTGCGGGAGCACGCATGAGCGCGGCGCCGGACGCCGTGCGCGTGTGCGCATCGAGCGCGTTGACCGACGGCGGGGCCGGCGTGCGCGTCGACGCGACGCTGCGCGGCGAGCAGGCCGTCGTGTTCTTCGTGCGCTACGACGGCCGCGCGTACGGCTACCTGAACCGCTGCGCGCACGTGCCGATGGAGCTCGACTGGGCCGAAGGGCAGTTCTTCGAGTCGTCGGGCCTCTATCTGATGTGCGCGACGCACGGTGCGATCTACGCGCCGGATACCGGCAAGTGCGTCGGCGGCCCGTGCCGCGGCGGCCGCTTGCGGCCGGTCGAGGTCGACGAGCGCGACACGCCCGACGGCCGTGCGGTATTCTGGGTGCCCGATGCCGATCTGCATCCCGCCACTCCCACCACTCCCACCACTCCCGCCACGACCGACTGACGACACCACTGCATGACCGATCAACCGAATTCCCCGGATTCCTCCGCCCGTCCCGACAGCCGTGAACCGAGCTGGGAGCGCGCGGCGCTCGAACGGATCGCGCTCGCGGCCGTCAAGGAACAGCGCGCGGCACGGCGCTGGAAGATCTTCTTCCGCTTCGCGTTTCTCGGCGTGTTCGTGCTGTTCGCGTTCGCGCTGATCGATTTCTCGGGCGATTCGAAGCTCTCGTCGAGCGGGCGGCATACGGCGCTCGTGACGATCGACGGCGAGATCGCGGCCGGCGTCAACGCGAACGCCGACGACATCAACACGGCGCTCGACGCCGCGTTCGACGACGACGGCACGGTCGGCGTCGTGCTGCGGATCAACAGCCCGGGCGGCAGCCCGGTGCAGGCGGGCATGGTCTACGACGAGATCCGGCGGTTGCGCGGCAAGTATCCGGACAAGCCGCTGTACGTCGTCGTGACCGACATGTGCGCGTCGGGCGGTTATTACATCGCGTCCGCGGCCGACAAGATCTTCGTCGACAAGGCGAGCATCGTCGGGTCGATCGGCGTGCTGATGGACGGGTTCGGCTTCACCGGGCTGATGGGCAAGCTCGGCGTCGAGCGGCGCCTGCATACGTCGGGCGAAAACAAGGGCTTCTACGATCCGTTCTCGCCGGAAACGCCGAAGATGGACGCACACGCGCAGGCACTGCTCGACCAGGTGCACGCGCAGTTCATCAAGGCCGTGAAGGATGGCCGCGGCAAGCGCCTGCACGAGACGCCCGACATGTTCTCGGGCCTGTTCTGGACCGGCGAGAAGAGCGTCGAGCTCGGGCTCGCCGACGGCTACGGCACGACCGATACGGTCGCGCGCGACGTGCTGAAGGCGCCGGATCTGGTCGACTATACGGTGAAGGAAAGCCTGACGAATCGGGTCGCGCGCAAGTTCGGCGCGGCCGTCGGGGGCGCCGCGATGAAGGCGTTGACGGCCGGCGGCGCGGCGGTCAGCCTGCGCTGACGATCGACGGTACCCGGCGGGCCGTGATGGCCCGCCTTTCATTCAGTCAGCCGATCGCCGGTCGCGGCATCAGTTCGCGAGCAGCAGGAAGATCGCGGGGCGCTTGTGCAGATTCGGCGCGGGCGCCTTTTTCCAGTCCATGACGGTGCGGCTCGCGATCGTCTCGGTCGCGAGGGTCAGATCGGCCGCGACGCAGATCTGCGTCGACGGCGCGCAGGTCGCAGCCATCGTGTCCAGCATCGCGTGATTCCGGTACGGCGTTTCGATGAAGATCTGCGTCTGGCGCGCCTTGCGCGACAGTTGCTCGAGTTCGCGCAGGCGTTTCGCGCGCGCGGCCGCATCGACCGGCAGGTAGCCGTTGAACGCGAAGCTCTGGCCGTTCAGGCCCGACGCCATCAGCGCCAGCAGGATCGAGCTCGGCCCGACGAGCGGCACGACCTTCACGCCGCGCTCGTGCGCGCGGCGCACCAGCAGTGCGCCGGGGTCGGCGACGGCCGGGCAGCCGGCCTCCGACACGAGACCGGCGTCCGCGCCGGCCAGCACGGGCGCGAGCAGCCGGTCGATGGCGCCGGCCGGCGTATTGACGTTCAGCTCGCTGATCTCGATTTCCTGGATCGGCCGCGTCGTACCGATCTTCTTCAGAAACGCGCGGGTCGTTTTCGCGTTCTCGCCGATGTAATAGCCGAGCGTGCCGGCGCGCGCCTGCACGGCGGCGGGCAGCACGGCGGCGAGCATCGATTCGTCGCCTTCGCCGAGCGTGTTCGGGACGAGATAAAGCGTGCCGGCGGTCATGCGCGGTCTCCTCGGGTGGTAGCGAACAACGGGTAGTCGGCGGCGCGCAGCATCCGCGTGAGGGCGATCAGCGGCAGGCCGACGAGCGCGGTCGGATCGTCCGAGTCGATCGCGTCGAGCAGCGCGATGCCGAGCCCTTCGGACTTCGCGCTGCCGGCCACGTCGTACGGCGTTTCCGCGCGCAGGTAGGCGTCGAGTTCGGCCTCGGGCAGCGAACGGAAGCGCACGTGCGTGACGATGTCCTCGACCTGCGCGTCGTCGGTGCGGCTGTCGTACAGGCAGAGCGCGCTGTGGAATTCGACTTCGCGGCCCTGCATCGACATGAGCTGCGCGAGTGCGCGCTCGTGCGTGCCGGGCTTGCCGATCTGATGCCCGTCGAAGGTCGCGACCTGATCCGACCCGATCACCAGCACGCCGTCCGGCGCATCGATCGTGGCGGCCACGGCGCGTGCCTTCGCGCCGGCGAGGCGCAGCGCGGTCGCGGCCGGCGTTTCGCCGGCGAGCGGAGTTTCGTCCAGGTCGGGCGACACGACGTCGAACGGCACGCCGAGGCGCTCGAGGAGCGCGCGGCGGTAACGGGAACTGGAAGCAAGAATCAGCCGCGGCGGGCGGCAAACGGTATCCGGCATGGTCGGTTGGATCGGTGAGTCGTCAGGTGTGGCGCGGCGTTGCGCGGACGCAAGCTTAAGTGATTGACCGCAAAAGGTAAAACAGGTATGCTTTCCCGCTTTTCGTCGGCAGGCTTTCGCTGAGGTGGCGCCTGCCGGTCTTCGGAAGCAAGGTACGTCATCCTTCGATGAGCCCGGCGCCAAGCCGGATCCCGCAAGTCAGCCTGTAGACAGGAGCGCGCATGAACACTTCTTCTGGCAAACCTGCGGCGGCGCTCGATCCGCACGCGGTGGACCTGTTCGAGTTCGCCCGCAGCGGGCGGCAGGCGGCTGGCGCGGCGCACCTGTCGCAACTGCCGCGCATGTTAAACGAAGTGCCGACGGACGCGCCAGATCGCGACACGGTCTTCACATGGCAGGCGGAAGGGTTCACGCAGAAGGAGTTGCAGGACGACGGCGCCGACGGGCAGCAGCCGTATCTGCGCCTCGCGGTGCACGGTCATGCGTGGCTCACGTGCCAGCGCTGCATGACGCCGTACGACCAGACGTTCGACGTCGACATGACGTACCGCGTCGTCGCGACCGAAGAAGAAGCTGAGGAATTTCCGCTCGACGACGATGAAGCCGATGTGATCGTGGGCTCACGCCAGTTCGATCTCGTCGACTTGATCGAAGAGGAATTGCTGCTTTCGTTGCCGCTCGTGCCCAAGCACGAGGTTTGCCCGGCAGTTCACGAAAGCCTCGTGTCGGGTGCGAGCGGTCCCGTGGAAGCGGCGGACGAGGCGTCCGACGAAGCCGGGGACGAAGGCAAACGGCCGAATCCGTTCGCAGCGCTGCAAGCGTTGAAGAAGGACGGTGACGGCACCAAGAAACACTAAGCAGTTGTGGCGCGGGAAGGCGTAAGGGCTTTGGGCCAGGGTAGTCAAGCGCCGGATCGGGCTGTGTTAGAATCCGGAAAATTATTTAGGA
Source organism: Burkholderia sp. AU32262 (assembly GCF_020419985.1). Taxonomy (NCBI): domain Bacteria; kingdom Pseudomonadati; phylum Pseudomonadota; class Betaproteobacteria; order Burkholderiales; family Burkholderiaceae; genus Burkholderia; species Burkholderia sp. AU32262. Next base: position 250,338 of record NZ_JAIZRS010000003.1, on the reverse strand, counting down.
GTTAGTCATGGCAGTCCAGCAAAACAAGAAGTCGCCGTCGAAGCGCGGCATGCATCGTTCGCACGATTTCCTGACGGCAGCGCCGCTGGCAGTCGAGCCGAGCACGGGTGAAGTGCACCTGCGTCACCACGTCAGCCCGAACGGCTACTATCGCGGCAAGAAAGTCGTCAAGACGAAGAACGACTAAGCGTCAAGTCACGCGTTGCGCGCTACGTTCGCCGTTCGCGTGACAACTGGTTCGCTTGACACTTTCCTGGCTCAACAAGAAGGCGGCATTCAACTGCCGCTTTTTGTGCCTGAAATTCGTCGCATTCCATGACCGTAAAGCTCACAATCGATTGCATGGGAGGCGACCACGGCCCGTCCGTGACCGTTCCCGCGGCAGTCAAGTTCGTCCGCGCGCATCCCGATGCGCACCTGATGCTCGTCGGCATCGAAAGCGCGATTCGCGCTCAGCTCAAGAAGCTGAAAGCCCTCGACGATCCCGCGTTGACCATCGTGCCCGCCACCGAAGTCGTGGCGATGGACGACCCTGTCGAAGTGGCGCTGCGCAAGAAGAAGGATTCTTCGATGCGCGTCGCGCTCAACCAGGTCAAGGAAGGCGCGGCGCAGGCCTGCATCTCCGCCGGCAATACCGGCGCGCTGATGGCCGTTTCCCGTTACGTACTCAAGACGCTGCCCGGCATCGAGCGGCCCGCGATCGCGTTCGCGCTGCCGAACCCGACCGGCTACACGATGATGCTGGACCTCGGCGCGAACGTCGACTGCGAACCGCAGCATCTGCTGCAGTTCGCGGAGATGGGGCATGCGCTCGTGGCCGCGCTCGAAGGCAAGGAGCGCCCGACGATCGGCCTCTTGAACATCGGCGAAGAGGTCATCAAGGGCAACGAGACGATCAAGCGCGCAGGCGAGCTGCTGCGCGCCAGCACGCTCAACTTCCGCGGCAACGTGGAAGGCAACGACATCTACAAGGGCACCGTCGACGTGATCGTGTGCGACGGCTTCGTCGGCAACGTCGCGCTGAAGACGTCCGAAGGGCTCGCGCAGATGCTGTCGGACATCATCCGCGAGGAGTTCGGCCGTTCGCTGATGTCGAAGCTGATGGCGCTGCTCGCGCTGCCCGTGCTGATGCGTTTCAAGAAGCGCGTCGACCACCGCCAGTACAACGGCGCGGCGCTGCTGGGGCTGAAGAGCCTCGTGATCAAGAGCCACGGTTCGGCCGACGCCTACGCGTTTGAGTGGGCGATCAAACGCGGGTATGATGCCGTCAAAAACGGGGTGCTGGAGCGCCTCGCGCGCGCGATGGCGGATAATTCAGTGTCGCTCGGCGATGGCGAACACGACGCGGGCGGCTCGGGCCATGCAAGCCCGGCCCCAGGCCATCACGCCGAACCTTCCGCTGCGCAATCCTCTAAAGCATAAATGGCCCAATCGACTCTCTATTCCCGCGTGCTCGGCACGGGCAGCTACCTGCCGCCCGACCGCGTCACGAACCAGCAGTTGACCGATCGTCTCGCGAAGGAAGGCATCGAGACCAGCGATGAATGGATCGTGGCGCGCACGGGTATCCATGCGCGCCATTTCGCCGCACCGGACGTCACGACGAGCGATCTCGCGCTCGAGGCGTCGCGTCGTGCGATCGAAGCGGCCGGTGTCGATCCGCAGTCGATCGACCTGGTCATCGTCGCGACTTCGACCCCCGATTTCGTGTTCCCGAGCACCGCGTGCCTGCTGCAGAACAAGCTCGGCATCAAGAACGGCGGCGCGGCGTTCGACGTGCAGGCCGTGTGTTCGGGCTTCGCGTACGCGATGGCGACGGCCGACAGCTTCATCCGCAGCGGCCAGCACCGTACGGCGCTGATCGTCGGCGCGGAGACGTTCTCGCGCATTCTCGACTTCAAGGACCGCACGACCTGCGTGCTGTTCGGCGACGGCGCGGGCGCGGTGATCCTGTCCGCATCGGAAGAGCCGGGCGTGCTCGGCAGCGCGCTGCACGCGGACGGCAGCTACTCGAACATCCTGTGCACGCCGGGCAACGTCAATCGCGGCGTGATCGACGGCAGCGCGTTCCTGCACATGGACGGGCAGGCCGTGTTCAAGCTCGCGGTCAACGTGCTCGAAAAGGTCGCGATCGAAGCGCTCGCGAAGGCGAATCTCGCGCCTGAGCAAATCGACTGGCTGATTCCGCACCAGGCCAACATCCGCATCATGACGAGCACCTGCCGCAAGCTCGGCCTGCCGCAGGAGCGCATGGTCGTGACGGTCGACCAGCACGGCAACACGTCGGCCGCGTCGATTCCGCTGGCGCTCGACGCCGCGGTGCGCGACGGCCGCATCCAGCGCGGCCAGCACGTGCTGATCGAAGGCGTCGGCGGCGGCTTCACCTGGGGCGCGTCGGTCTTCCGTTTCTGATCCGCGGCGCGCGTTTTTGCCGCGCGCGGATCCCGTCGGCGCGCCGCTCGTGCGCGCCGTCCGCATCGATTCAATTGGGGACGATATGAAATTTGCATTCGTTTTTCCGGGGCAGGGCTCGCAGGCGATCGGCATGCTCAACGCATTCGCCGATCTGGCCGTCGTGCGCGAGACGCTCCAGGAAGCGTCCGATGTGCTCAACCAGGATCTCGGCAAGCTGATCGCCGAGGGTCCGGCCGAAGAGCTGAACCTGACCACCAACACGCAGCCCGTGATGCTGACCGCCGCGTACGCGTGCTATCGCGCGTGGCAGCAGGCGGGCGGCCCGGCGCCGTCGATCGTCGCCGGCCACAGCCTCGGTGAGTACACGGCGCTCGTCGCGGCCGGCGCGATTGCATTCAAGGACGCGGTGCCGCTCGTGCGCTTCCGTGCGCAGGCGATGCAGACGGCCGTGCCGGTCGGCCAGGGCGGCATGGCCGCGATCCTGGGCCTCGACGACGACACGGTGCGTGCGGTGTGCGCCGAGGCCGCGGAAGCGGGCGTCGTCGAAGCGGTGAACTTCAATGCGCCCGCGCAAGTCGTGATCGCAGGCAGCAAGGCCGCGGTCGAAAAGGCGTGCGAGATCGCGAAGGCGAAGGGCGCGAAGCGCGCGCTGCCGCTGCCGGTGTCGGCGCCGTTCCATTCGTCGCTGCTCAAGCCGGCGTCGGACCAGCTGCGCGACTACCTTGCGAACGTCGACGTGAAGGCGCCGCAGATTCCGGTCGTCAACAACATCGACGTCGCCGTGCTCAGCGATCCGGCCGCGATCAAGGATGCGCTGGTGCGCCAGGCCGCGGGGCCGGTGCGCTGGGTCGAGTGCGTGCGTCACATCGCGGGCACGGGCGTCACGCACGTGATCGAATGCGGTCCGGGCAAGGTGCTCGCCGGCCTGACGAAGCGCATCGACGGCAACCTGACGGGCGCGTCGGTGTTCGATCCGGCTTCGCTCGACGAAGCGCTCAAGCTCGCGACCGCCTGACGCGGCGCCTTTTCCCAAGCAACGGATATTCGATTCATGGACAAGACTCTCGATAAACAGGTTGCGATCGTGACCGGCGCGTCGCGCGGCATCGGCCGTGCGATCGCACTCGAACTCGCGCGCCTGGGCGCGACGGTGATCGGCACGGCGACGAGCGAATCGGGCGCCGCCGCGATCACCGCGGCGTTCGCCGAAGCGGGCGTCACGGGCCGCGGCGCGGTGCTGAACGTCAACGACGCGGCCGCCGCCGAGGCGCTGATCGATGCGACCGTGAAGGAATTCGGCGCGCTGAACGTGCTCGTCAACAACGCGGGCATCACGCAGGACCAGCTCGCGATGCGGATGAAGGACGAGGACTGGGACGCGGTGATCGACACCAACCTGAAGTCGGTGTTCCGCCTGTCGCGCGCGGTGCTGCGCCCGATGATGAAGGCGCGCGGCGGCCGTATCATCAACATCACGTCGGTGGTCGGCTCGGCCGGCAATCCGGGGCAGGTCAACTACGCGGCCGCGAAGGCCGGCGTCGCGGGCATGACGCGCGCGCTCGCGCGCGAAATCGGCAGCCGCGGCATCACGGTGAACTGCGTGGCGCCGGGCTTCATCGACACCGACATGACGAAGACGCTGCCGGAAGAACAGCAGGCCGCGCTCAAGACCCAGATTCCGCTCGGCCGACTCGGCAGCCCGGAGGACATCGCCCATGCCGTCGCGTTCCTCGCATCGCCGCAGGCCGGTTACATCACCGGCACGACGCTGCACGTGAACGGCGGCATGTACATGTCGTAACGGTTTTCGTTTACCATCCGCGCCGTATCCCGTTTTTCAGGCGGACCGGCGCTTGATCGACCATCAAGCCAACGCGCGTTTTGGCGTCAGCAAACCTGATAAAATGCGCGCACTTGTAAATCTGAACTTTCCCTCGGAGGGGTAATGGACAACATCGAACAACGTGTCAAGAAGATCGTCGCTGAACAACTGGGCGTCGCGGAAGCCGAGATCAAGAACGAGGCTTCGTTCGTGAACGACCTGGGCGCGGACTCGCTCGACACGGTCGAACTGGTGATGGCGCTCGAAGACGAGTTCGGCATGGAAATCCCGGACGAAGAAGCAGAGAAGATCACGACCGTTCAGCAAGCGATCGACTACGCTCGCGCAAACGTCAAGGCGTAAGCGCCTTTCGCGCTTGTCCGCCACGTCGCCGCGATCTTCGCGATTGACGCGCCATCCTGCCGGCTTCGCGCCGGACGGACTAACAGCCACAGGGCTCGCAGGGCTGGTTCCTGTGGCCACTGTGGCTTTTGTTTTTGTCATCCAATAATGGAAAAGAGGTTACCGTGAGCCGCCGTCGTGTTGTCGTTACAGGCCTGGGGCTGATTTCGCCTGTTGGCAATAATGTTGCCGACGGCTGGGCCAATCTCGTCGCCGGCAAGTCCGGTATCGCCACCGTCACGAAGTTCGATGCGTCGAACCTCGCCTGCCATTTCGCGGGCGAAGTGAAGGGTTTCAGCGCCGAGGAGTACATCCCCGCGAAGGAAGCCCGGAACATGGATACGTTCATCCATTACGGCATCGCCGCCGGCGTCCAGGCCATGCGGGACAGCGGGCTGGAAGTGACCGAAGCCAACGCGGAACGCATCGGCGTGCTGGTGGGTTCCGGCATCGGCGGCCTGCCGATGATCGAAGATACGCACCAGACCTACGTCGATCGCGGCGCACGCCGGATTTCGCCGTTCTTCGTGCCGGGTTCGATCATCAACATGATCTCGGGTCACCTGAGCATCATGTTCGGCCTGAAGGGCCCGAACCTCGCGGCCGTGACGGCCTGCACGACCGGCCTGCACAGCATCGGCCTCGCCGCGCGCCTGATCCAGGCCGGCGACGCCGACGTGATGGTCGCGGGCGGCGCCGAATCGACGGTGTCGCCGCTCGGCATCGGTGGCTTCGCGGCGGCGCGCGCGCTGTCGACCCGCAACGACGATCCGGCCACCGCGTCGCGTCCGTGGGACAAGGACCGCGACGGCTTCGTGCTGGGCGAGGGCTCCGGCGTGATGGTGCTCGAAGAGTACGAGGCGGCGAAGGCGCGCGGCGCGAAGATCTACGCGGAAGTCTCGGGCTTCGGCATGACGGGCGATGCGTACCACATGACCGCGCCGAACATGGACGGCCCGCGCCGCTGCATGGTCGCGGCGCTGCGCGACGCCGGCGTGAACCCGGATGAAGTTCAGTACCTGAACGCGCACGGCACGTCGACGCCGCTGGGCGACAAGAACGAGTCGGACGCGGTGAAGGCGGCCTTCGGCGAGCACGCGTACAAGATGGTGGTCAACTCGACGAAGTCGATGACGGGCCACCTGCTGGGTGGCGCGGGCGGCCTCGAATCGGTGTTCACGGTGCTGGCGCTGCACAACAACGTGTCGCCGCCGACCATCAACATCTTCAACCAGGATCCCGAGTGCGATCTCGATTACTGCGCGAACACCGCGCGTGACATGAAGATCGACGTGGCCGTGAAGAACAACTTCGGCTTCGGCGGTACCAACGGCACGCTGGTGTTCAAGCGCGTCTGACGCTGAATCGCTTGACGAGTCCATTCGATGCTCCGGCCGGGCGTCCGCAGCGCTTTGCGTTGCGGGCCTCGGCCGTGTCGTATTTCGTGCTGGCCGCGTTCGTCGCGTCGGCTGCCGCCTCGGCGTACCTGTTCTGGGCGCCGCGCGCGGGCGCTGCCGCCGGCGCGGGCGTGTCGGCCGTGACGGCTGCACTGCTGGCCGTATGCGCGGTGCGGGCTTGCGCTCGCCGGCTGCCGGCCGAGTTGCGGATCGATGCGTTCGGGGAGATCGCGGCGTTTGGCCGCACCGGGCGCTTGCTCGCCCGCGGCCGCGTGACGGGCCACGCGCACTGGAGCAGCCTGCTGCTGGTGCTGTCGGTTGGCCAGGGCGCCCGGCGTGCCCGGCCGCTGCTGATTCCGGCCGACGCGCTCGATGCCGCGTCGTTCAGCGCGCTGTCGGTGCTGGCGAGAACGGCCGGGGCGGCGGGGCGGGCATGACGACGGCATGGTTACCGACCGTAACCAGCGGCCGGCGCCGGAACGCTACAATAACGCTCCGCGTTGCATCCCTAGTTAACGGATTTGTCAGGTGAGTGAAAAAGAAATCGATCAGGCTCTGGTCGAGCGCGTACAGAAGGGCGACAAGGCGGCGTTCGAACTCCTGGTCTCCAAATACCACCGCAAGATCATTCGGCTGATCTCGCGCCTCGTGCGGGATCCCGCCGAGGTCGAGGATGTGGCCCAGGACGCGTTCATCAAGGCGTATCGTGCGCTGCCGCAATTTCGCGGCGAATCGGCGTTCTATACGTGGTTGTACCGAATTGCCGTCAACACGGCGAAGAACTACCTTGCGACGCAAGGCCGCCGGGCGCCGACCTCCACCGAGGCCGATGCGGAGGAAGCGGAAACTTTCTCCGACGCAGACCAACTAAGGGATATCAACACGCCTGAGTCGATGTTGATGAGCAAGCAGATTGCCGAGACGGTCAACGCTGCGATGGCTCTGCTGCCCGAGGAACTGCGTCAGGCAATCACGCTGCGCGAGATCGAGGGCCTGAGCTACGAAGAGATCGCGGAAATGATGGGCTGTCCGATCGGGACGGTCCGCTCGCGGATCTTCCGCGCGCGCGAAGCAATCGCTGCCAAATTGCGTCCGCTGCTCGATACGCCCGAAGGCAAGCGCTGGTAAGCGCGACGGGCGGAGCGACGCGGGTCGGGGTCTAGTTACGGATAGAGTCGTGAAGTCACGACGGGGTGTGCAAGATGGGGAGCATCATGGGGTCGGTCAATACGCAATCGCAGGCGTGCTCGCGCGGCGAGCGCCTTTCCGCGCTGGTCGACGGCGAAATGTTCGATGGCCCGGATCACGGGCAGTTTCTGGCTGAGCTCGACCGCGCGGATCGCGCTGCGTGGGCCCATTACCACCTGATCGGCGATGCGCTGCGCTCGGACGAACTCGCGCTGCCGCCCGCGCTGAGCGTCGCGTTCACCGCGCGCATGTCGGCCGCGCTCGAAAGCGAGCCGCACCTGCTGGCGCCGGCGGCCGCGCCGGTCGCGCGCAAGCTGCTGTCGCTGCGCCGCCGTGTCGTGCCCGCGTTCGCGGTGGCCGCCGCGGCCGCCACGCTGACGTGGATCGTCGTCCCGCAGATGCAGACGGCCGGTGCGCCGGGCGCCGTCCAGGTCGCGTCGGCAGGCGCGCCGCAGAACGGCAACCTGCAGCGCGTGACGGTTGCGCAGGCATCGGCCCAGCCGGGCCTGCAGGACGTCAACATCATTCGCGACGCCAGCCTCGACCAATACCTTGAAGCGCACCAGCAATTCGCGCAGCAGCCCGTCGTCACGGGTTCGATGCCGCTGATCCGCGCTGCCGTGACCACCACGCCAGGCCAATAAACCCGATGCGGACATTGCAGTTGAATCACGCCATCTCCGGATGGAAGCGGCTGCCGGCCCTCCTGCTTTGCGCAGCCGCCCTGTTGTCCGTTCAATCCCTTCCCGCCAGCGCCCAGCAACCGGACGATCCCCTCGCCACCCGCAAGGGCGCCGCGGACTGGCTCGACCGCGTCCAGCAGGCGGCGCAGCAGCAGAGCTACGAAGGGACGTTCGTCTACCAGCGCGGCGGGTACGTACAGTCGTCGCGCATCGCGCACGTCGCGTCCCGCGACGGCGAATTCGAGCGGATCGAGACGCTCGACGGCAAGCCGCGCAAGCTGCTGCGGCATAACGACGAGCTGTACACGTTCGTACCCGAGCGCAAGCTGTGCGTGGTCGAGCGTCGCCAGACGCGCGATTCCTTTCCGGCGCTGCTCGGCGCGAGCGGCGAGCACGTGATGTCCGTGTACGATGCGAAGCCGCTCGGCAAGGACCGCGTGGCCGGGATCGACGCGCAGGTCGTCGAGCTCGTGCCGAAGGATGCGTACCGTTTCACGTACAAGCTGTGGGCCGACGCCCGCACCGGGCTGCTGCTGCGTTCGCAGACGCTCGACGCGAACGATCACGTGCTCGAGCAGATCGCGTTCTCGCAATTGCAGACGGGCGGTGCAAGCGGCGACAAGGCCGCGATTGCCGCCGGCATGCGCAACCTGAACGGCTGGACGGTCGTGCGCCCGCCGGTCGCGACGGTCGACATGGAAGCGCAGGGCTGGCAGCTCGCGCCGAGCGTGGCCGGCTTCCAGAAGATTCGTGAAGTGCGCCGGCCGATGGCCGCGCGCGATGCGGGCGATCCGCCGATCCCGGTCGATCAGGCCGTTTTCACCGACGGCCTCGCGACGGTCTCGGTCTTCATCGAGCCGGCCGAGAAAAATACGCGCAAGGAAGGCGCGGGCAGCACCGGTGCGACGCACGTTCTCGTGAAGCGTCGCGGCGACTACTGGGTCACCGTGCTCGGCGAAGTGCCGCCGGCAACGTTGCAGCAGTTCGCGTCTGCCATAGAATACAAGGCTTCCAAGTAACGCTACGGCTTCCGACATGACGAAACTCACGCTGCGCAAAGTGCTCGCGGCGGCGGCGCTGTGTGCCTGCCTGCCGCTCGTCCCGCAAACCGCGATCGCTGTCACGCCTCCGGCTGCCAGCCTGCCCGATTTCGCCGACCTCGTCGAAAAGGTGGGCCCCGCGGTCGTGAACATCCGGACTACCGCGAACGTGCCGGTACCCGGCCCGCGCGGCGTGCTCCCGCCTGGCTTCGACAACGGCGACATGTCGGAATTCTTCCGGCGCTTCTTCGGCATTCCGCTGCCGCAGGCGCCCGGCAACGGCGGCAACCCGAAGAACGCGCCGACGCCGGACAATCCGCCCGACACCGAGCAGAACCGCGGCGTCGGCTCGGGCTTCATCGTGTCGGCCGACGGGTACGTGATGACCAATGCGCACGTCGTCGACGATGCAGACACCATCTACGTGACGCTGACCGACAAGCGCGAATTCAAGGCGAAGCTGATCGGCGTCGACGATCGCACGGACGTCGCGGTCGTCAAGATCCAGGCGTCGAACCTGCCGGTCGTCGCGATCGGCGATTCGAACAAGGTGCGCGTCGGCGAGTGGGTCGTCGCGATCGGTTCGCCGTTCGGCCTCGACAACACGGTCACGGCCGGCATCGTCAGCTCGAAGAGCCGCAACACGGGCGACTACCTGCCGTTCATCCAGACCGACGTCGCGGTGAACCCCGGCAACTCGGGCGGGCCGCTGATCAACATGCAGGGCGAGGTGATCGGCATCAACTCGCAGATCTACAGCCGGACCGGCGGCTTCATGGGCATTTCGTTCGCGATTCCGATCGACGAGGCGATGCGCGTGGCCGACCAGCTGAAGGCGACGGGCAAGGTCACGCGCGGCCGGATCGCGGTAGCGATCGGCGAGGTGACGAAGGACGTGGCCGATTCGATCGGGCTGCCGAAGGCCGAAGGCGCGCTCGTCAGCAGCGTCGAGCCGGGCGGCCCGGCCGACAAGGCGGGCATCCAGCCGGGCGACATCATCCTGAAGTTCAACGGCCGTCCGGTCGATGCGGCGTCCGATCTGCCGCGCATGGTCGGCGACACGAAGCCCGGCACGAAGGCGACGGTCAGCGTGTGGCGCAAGGGTCAGGCACGCGATCTGCCGATCACGATCGCCGAGACGCCGGCCGAGTCGACGGCGAAGGCCGAGCAGCGCAAGAACGCGCCGCAGAAGCCGCGCCAGAGCAATTCGCTCGGCCTGACGGTCAGCGACCTGACGGCGGAGCAGATGAAGACGCTGAAGCTGAAGAACGGCGTGCAGATCGACGGCGTCGACGGCCCGGCCGCCCGGGCGGGCCTGCAGCGCGGCGACATCGTGCTGCGCGTCGGCGACACCGACATCACGAGCGCGAAGCAGTTCGCCGACGTGACCGCGCAGCTCGACCCGCAGAAGGCGGTCGCGGTGCTCGTGCGGCGCGGCGACAACACGCAGTTCGTGCCCGTGCGGCCGCGCCAGAAGTAACCCGCCGATGTTCACGCTCTACGGCCGCGGCTGGTGCCACCTGTGCGACGACATGCGCGACGCACTGGCGCCGGTCGCGGCCGAATTCGGCGTCGCGGTCGACTACGTCGACATCGATACCGATGCGGCGCTCGTCGCGCGTTACGACGAGGACGTGCCCGTGCTGCTGCTGGACGGTGCGGAAGTGTGCCGCCACCGGTTCGACGACGCGCGGGTGCGCGACGCGCTGGCAGCCCGGCGCGATGCTGGCACGCCGCCGGCCGGCGCCGCATTGCATGGGGCTTGATCCGGCGGGCGGCCCCCGCCGGCGCCCCGCGTGGCGGGCCGTCCGAAATCCCGCCCGGCGTAAGCCTTTTCGGCTAAAATAAGCCGTTTTTTCACCGACTTACACAAGGCGTGCTCCGCAGTCGTCGAGCGCGCCTTTTTCGCTTGATCGGCACTGAATGGATCATATTCGCAATTTCTCGATCATCGCGCACATCGACCACGGCAAGTCGACGCTCGCGGATCGCATCATCCAGGTATGCGGCGGCCTCGCCGACCGTGAAATGGAAGCGCAGGTGCTCGACTCGATGGACATCGAGCGCGAGCGCGGCATCACGATCAAGGCGCAGACGGCAGCACTGTCGTATCGCGCCCGCGACGGCAAGGTCTACAACCTGAACCTGATCGACACGCCGGGGCACGTCGACTTCTCGTACGAGGTCAGCCGTTCGCTGTCCGCGTGCGAAGGCGCGCTGCTCGTGGTCGACGCGAGCCAGGGCGTCGAGGCGCAGACGGTCGCGAACTGCTACACGGCGATCGAGCTCGGCGTCGAGGTCGTGCCCGTGCTGAACAAGATCGACCTGCCGGCCGCGAACCCCGAGAACGCGATCGAGGAGATCGAGGACGTGATCGGCATCGACGCGACCGACGCGACGCGCTGCAGCGCGAAGACGGGGCTCGGCGTCGAGGACGTGCTCGAGGCGCTGATCGCGAAGGTGCCGCCGCCGAAGGGCGATCCGGCCGCGCCGCTGCAGGCGCTGATCATCGATTCGTGGTTCGACAACTACGTCGGCGTCGTGATGCTCGTGCGCATCGTCAACGGCACGCTGCGCCCGAAGGACAAGATCAAGATGATGGCGACCGGCGCGCAGTATCCGGTCGAGCACGTCGGCGTGTTCACGCCGAAGTCGCGCAATCTCGAATCGCTGTCGGCCGGGCAGGTGGGCTTCATCATCGCCGGCATCAAGGAACTGACGGCCGCGAAGGTCGGCGATACCGTCACGCACGCGACCAAGGCCGCCGCCGAGCCGCTGCCGGGCTTCAAGGAAGTGAAGCCGCAGGTGTTCGCGGGGCTGTATCCGGTCGAGGCGAACCAGTACGACGCGCTGCGCGAATCGCTCGAGAAGCTGAAGCTGAACGACGCATCGCTGCAGTACGAGCCTGAAGTGTCGCAGGCGCTCGGCTTCGGTTTCCGCTGCGGCTTCCTCGGGCTGCTGCACATGGAAATCGTGCAGGAGCGGCTCGAGCGCGAATTCGACATGGATCTCATCACGACCGCGCCGACGGTCGTCTACGAGGTCGTGCAGAGCGACGGCTCGACGATCATGGTCGAGAACCCGGCGAAGATGCCGGAGCCCGGCCGCATCGCCGAAGTCCGCGAGCCGATCGTCACCGTGAACCTGTACATGCCCCAGGATTACGTCGGCTCGGTGATCACGCTGTGCGAGCAGAAGCGCGGCTCGCAGATCAACATGCAGTATCACGGCCGCCAGGTGCAGCTCACGTACGAGATCCCGATGGCCGAGATCGTGCTCGACTTCTTCGATCGCCTGAAGTCGGTGTCGCGCGGCTATGCGTCGATGGACTACGAGTTCAAGGAATACCGTTCGTCGGACGTCGTGAAGGTCGACATGCTGATCAACGGCGACAAGGTCGATGCGCTGTCGATCATCGTGCACCGGTCGCAGTCGCAATACCGCGGCCGCGAAGTCGCCGCGAAGATGCGCGAGATCATTCCGCGCCAGATGTACGACGTGGCGATCCAGGCCGCGATCGGCGCGCACATCGTCGCGCGCGAGAACATCAAGGCGCTGCGCAAGAACGTGCTCGCGAAGTGCTACGGCGGCGACATCACGCGGAAGAAGAAACTGCTCGAGAAGCAGAAAGAAGGTAAGAAACGCATGAAGCAGGTGGGTTCGGTCGAGATCCCGCAGGAGGCGTTCCTCGCGATCTTGCGCGTCGAAGACAAATAACAGGACTGATCCTTTTATGAATTTTGCGCTGATTCTTTTTGTGCTCGTCGTCGTGACGGGCGTAGCGTGGGTGCTGGACAAACTGGTGTTCCTGCCGCGGCGTCGCAAGGCGGCCGATTCGGCGATCGAGGAATTCGATCGCCAGCAGTCGCGCATCGACAAGCGTTTCGCGGACGAAAACGCGGCGCAGACGCGCTCGAAGCTGCGTGACGAAAAGCTGCGTCAGCCGTGGTGGCTCGAGTACACGGCGAGTTTCTTTCCGGTGATCCTGGCCGTGTTCGTCGTGCGTTCGTTCGTCGTCGAGCCGTTCAAGATTCCGTCGGGCTCGATGGTGCCGACGCTGCTCGTCGGCGATTTCATCCTCGTCAACAAGTTCGAGTACGGGCTGCGCCTGCCGGTCACCAACACGAAGATCACGCAGGGCAGCCCGCTGTCGCGCGGCGACGTCGTCGTGTTCCGCTATCCGAAGGACGAATCGGTCGACTACATCAAGCGTGTGATCGGCCTGCCGGGCGATACGGTCGCGTATCAGGACAAGCAGTTGACGATCAACGGCCAGCCGGTGCCCGAAGCGCCGCTGCCCGATTACTTCGACGACGAGCGCCAGAATTACGCGAAGCAGTTCGAGGAAACGATCGGCAACAAGAAGAACGCGATCCTCAACAACCCGGCCGTGCCGCCGTTCGTGATGGGCGCATACGACTATCCGTATCGCGACAACTGCACGTACAACAGCCGCGGCGTGATCTGCAAGGTGCCGCCCGGTCACTACTTCATGATGGGCGACAACCGCGACAACAGCGCGGACAGCCGCTACTGGGGTTTCGTGCCCGACCGGAACATCGTCGGCCGCGCGTTCTTCATCTGGATGAACTTCAGCGACCTGAAGCGCATCGGTTCCTTCAACTGATGCATTGATTCACACGCACTACGCGACGCACGGGCCGCGTCGCGTATTGCCGAACTACTTTAAGAACCGGCGGTAACACCGCCTCGTCACGCCTTTTCGTGTCCGGCCGTGCCGTTTCGGCCCGACCGGGCGCCCGCGTTATACTCCTGCACATGCCCCTATCCCAGTTGGAAAGCCGGCTGCGCTACGAATTTCGCAATGCGGAATTGTTGCGCCAGGCTTTGACCCATCGCAGTCACAGTGCCACGCACAACGAACGGCTCGAGTTTCTCGGCGATTCCGTTCTGAATTGCGCGGTGGCCGCCCTTTTGTTCCAGCGCTTCGGCAAGCTGGACGAAGGCGACCTGTCGCGCGTACGCGCCAACCTCGTCAAACAGCAGTCGCTGTATGAAATTGCTCAGGCCCTCAATATCTCGGACGGCCTGCGGCTGGGCGAGGGCGAGCTGCGCAGCGGCGGTTTCCGCCGCCCGTCGATCCTCGCGGACGCATTCGAAGCCATCATCGGGGCCGTGTTCCTCGATGGCGGCTTCGAAGCCGCCCAAGGGGTCATCAAGCGCCTCTATATCCCGATTCTCGACCACATCGATCCCCGCACGCTCGGCAAGGACGCGAAGACGCTGCTGCAGGAATACCTGCAGGGGCACAAGATCGCGCTGCCGACCTATACGGTCGTCGCGACGCATGGTGCGGCGCACAATCAGCAGTTCGAGGTCGAATGCACGGTGCCGAAGCTGGACGTGAAGGTATCGGGCTCCGGCGCGAGCCGGCGCGCGGCCGAGCAGGCCGCCGCGAAGAAGGCGCTCGACGAGGTGATGGCGGCCGCGCCGATGCTGGCCGCGAAGCCGAAGCGCTCGAAAAACGCGCGCGGGTCGAAGCATGTCGAACCCGAGATCGTGCCGGGCGTGAAGGGCGTGCAGGAAGCGCTCGACCTGCGCTCGCCCGAGCGGAAGGAGCGTGCGGCGGCGCGCGAGGCGAGGGCGGGCGGCGCGGTACCGGCCGTAACGGTTGCGACGGCTGGCGCCGAACCGGCCGTCGCGCCGATGGCCGCGATTCGCGCGGCGCATGTCGAACCGGCGGCGGACAAGGGCGAACGGGCGGCGAAGCCGGCGGCTGACAAAGTTGCCGACAAACCGGCCGAGCGGCCCGACAAGGCCGCGGAAAAGCCCGCCGAGGCCGCGCCTCGCGCAGCCGACAAGCCGGCCGGCCACGCAGCCGATCCGGCATCGTCGCCGGCCGACAAGCCTGCCGCGGGGGGCGACTCCGCCGCGCGTACGCCGGCGCGCGCACGCGATGCCGCGGCGCCCGACGCCGAGACGCCGCCCGGCGGCGCGAGCCTTGCTGCCGCGCAGGCGCGCGTGGCCGATGCCGACCACTGAATTGCCCATCGATCGTGCCGCGCGCCGCGCGGCCGTTTCCGAACCTGTCTCCCAAACGATATGAACACTCCCGCTCCTACCGGTTTCCGTTGCGGCATGATCGCGATCGTGGGCCGCCCGAACGTCGGCAAGTCGACGTTGATGAACGCACTCGTCGGCCAGAAGATCAGCATTACGTCGCGCAAGGCGCAGACGACCCGCCACCGCATCACCGGCATCAACACGTTCGACGACGCGCAATTCGTGTTCGTCGACACGCCCGGCTTCCAGACCCGTCACAGCACCGCGCTGAACCGTTCGCTGAACCGCGCGGTCACGTCGACGCTGACGTCGGTCGACGTGATCCTGTTCGTGATCGAGGCCGGCCGCTTCGGGCCCGACGACCAGAAGGTGCTCGACCTGATCCCGCCCGGCATGCCGACGCTGCTGATCGCGAACAAGATCGACCGCGTGAACGACAAGGCCACGCTGTTCCCGTTCATGCAGAAGGTGAGCGAGCTGCGCGAATTCACCGAGCTCGTGCCGTTGTCGGCGCAGAAGCCGGAAGACATCAAGCGCCTGCTGGACACGATCAAGCCGTACCTGCCGGAAGGCGAGCCGATCTACGGCGAGGACGAACTGACCGACCGCAGCTCGCGCTTCCTCGCGGCCGAAATCCTGCGCGAGAAGGTGTTCCGCTGGACCGGCGACGAACTGCCGTACACGAGCACCGTGCTGATCGACAAGTTCGAGGAGGAGGGCCGCCTGAAGCGCATTTTCGCGACGATCCTCGTCGAGCGCGATTCGCACAAGGCGATGGTGATCGGCAAGAAGGGCGAGAAGCTCAAGCAGATCAGCACCGAGGCGCGGATGGACATGGAAAAGCTGTTCGACGGCCCCGTGTACCTCGAGACCTTCGTGAAGGTGAAGAGCGGCTGGGCCGACAACGAGGCGGGGCTGCGTGCCTATGGGTACGAATGACGCGCTGACGTCGACCGAAGACGCGGTGACGGCCGGCGCGAACGACGCGCCGCTGCCGGCACCGCCCGAACCGCCGCGCAAGGCGCGGCGCGCGACGTCTCGCACGTCCGATTTCCGCGTCGCCGAGCAGCCGGCGTTCGTGCTGCACAGCTATCCGTATCGGGAAACGAGCCTGATCGTCGACGTGCTGACGCGCGACCACGGCCGGCTCGCGCTCGTCGCGAAGGGCGCGAAGCGCCCGCACTCCGCGTTGCGCGGCGTATTGCAGACCTTCCAGCCGCTGCTGCTGTCGTGGTCGGGCAAATCCGAGGTGCGCACGCTGACGGGCGCCGAATGGGTCGGCGGGATGCTGCCGCTCGGCGGCGACGGGCTGTTGTGCGGTTTCTACGCGAACGAGCTGCTCGTCAAATTCTGCGCGCGCGAGGATCCCCAGCCGCCGCTGTTCAATCATTACGTGCTGACCCTCACGCGCCTCGCGCACGGCGAGCCCGCCGTGCAGGTGCTGCGCTCGTTCGAGCGCGTGCTGTTGCGCGAGACCGGCTATGCGATGGCGCTGAACCGCACGGTCGCCCGCCGTGCGGTCGAACCCGACCGGCGCTACGTGTTCGATCCCGAGCGCGGCGTGCGCAACGCGGACGACGACGTGCCGTCGCACTGGCCGGTCATCACCGGGCAGACGTTGCTCGACATGGAGCAGGACGATTACCATCGAGCCCAGACGGTCGCGCAGAGCAAGACGCTGATGCGCTTCCTGCTGAACACCTATCTCGGCGGTACGCCGCTCGCCACGCGTCAGATCCTGATCGACCTGCAAAACCTATGAGCTTCTTCCTGACAACGCCCACCGCCATCGACCTCGGCGTGAACATCGACCACGTCGCGACGCTGCGCAATGCACGCGGCACGCGCTATCCCGATCCGATCCGCGCGGCGCTCGCCGCCGAAGAGGCGGGCGCGGACGCGATCACGCTGCACTTGCGCGAGGATCGCCGCCACATCGTCGACGCCGACGTGCGCGAGCTGCGCCCGCTGCTGAAGACGCGCATGAACCTCGAATGCGCGGTGACGGCCGAGATGCTCGACATCGCCTGCGAAGTGCGTCCGCACGATGCGTGCCTCGTGCCGGAGAAGCGCGCGGAACTGACGACCGAGGGCGGTCTCGACGTGGCCGGCCACTTCGAGGCCGTGCGTGCGGCGTGCAAGCAGCTTGCCGACGCGGGTGTGCGCGT
Organism: Burkholderia sp. AU32262; assembly: GCF_020419985.1. NCBI lineage: Bacteria > Pseudomonadati > Pseudomonadota > Betaproteobacteria > Burkholderiales > Burkholderiaceae > Burkholderia > Burkholderia sp. AU32262. The sequence continues at coordinate 233,199 of NZ_JAIZRS010000003.1, read as the reverse complement.
GTCGCTGTTCATCGACCCGGACGACACGCAGATTCGCGCCGCGCACGAAGCAGGTGCGCCGGTGATCGAGCTGCATACGGGCCGCTACGCCGAAGCGCACGACGAAGCGCAGCAGCAGCGCGAATACGAGCGTATCGTCGCGGGCGTGCAGGCCGGCGCGCAGCTGGGCCTGAAGGTCAATGCGGGCCATGGGCTGCACTACACGAACGTGCAGCAGATCGCCGCGATCGACGGCATCGTCGAGCTGAACATCGGCCACGCGATCGTCGCGCACGCGATCTTCGCGGGCTGGGACAACGCGGTGCGCGAGATGAAGGCGATCATGGTCGCCGCACGCGTCGCCGCGCTGCACGGCGGCGCGCGCTGACGATGCGAGGCCGCCGCGCCCCGCGCGCCGTTCCCGACGCTCTTGACCCGGCCTCGCCGGGCCACCCCCGCGGAGACTGACATGGCGATCTACGGTATCGGTACCGACATCGCGCAAGTGAGCCGCGTCGCGGCCGTGCTCGAGCGCACGGGCGGCCGGTTTGCCGAGAAGGTGCTCGGCCCCGACGAGCTACGCGTGTTCCACGCCCGGCGCGCGCGCTCCGAGGCGCGCGGCATCGCGTTTCTCGCGACGCGCTTCTCCGCGAAGGAAGCATTCTCGAAGGCGATCGGGCTCGGCATGCACTGGCCGATGACGTGGCGCGCACTGCAGACGCTCAATCATCCGAGCGGCGAGCCGTACGTGGTCGCATCGGGCGAGCTGGCCGACTGGCTGGCCGCGCGCGGCATCACGGCGCGCGTGACGGTCAGCGACGAACGCGACTACGCGGTGTCGTTCGTGATCGCCGAGACGGACGCTGAAACGGCCGCCGCGCGTGCCCCAGCACCTGTTTCCCGAACCTCCTCCTGACGGAATTCCCGATTCGTTGACGTCATCCACCGCCTAAAGGCGGTGGGACTCCCACACCTGGCGATGCACGTCCGCATCGGAGAATGTTCAGCGCAGCGTTGGTATCTCGATCATGCACGACACCACAGCCACTGCAGGCCCACTCTCTTATTCTCAGTCCCGCGTTACCTTTCGGCCGCGCCGTGCTGTCTTGCGACCCGCACGCCGAACAGGACCGGGTGGAACCGCTTTCGTTGATTTCCTCGAACGTAGCAGTCCGTTGAGCGACTTCACCCGGTAGCTGGAGACAAGGATCATGCAGGTGATCCTAACCCGTGGAAGAAGCTGCCTGTCAATAGCACCCCTTTCCTTCCCGCCATCAATGGCGGAGTTTCTCGGAGCAAATTCTGATGAAAACGACTCCCGGCCCGGTCATGCTCGACGTCGTCGGCACGGCCTTGTCGCGCGACGATGCGCGGCGCCTCGCGCATCCGAATACCGGCGGCGTGATCCTGTTCGCGCGGCACTTCCAGAATCGTGCGCAGCTGACCGCGCTGACCGACTCGATCCGCGCGGTGCGCGAAGACATCCTGATCGCCGTCGATCACGAAGGCGGGCGCGTGCAGCGGTTCCGCACCGACGGCTTTACCGTGCTGCCCGCCATGCGCCGCCTCGGCGAACTGTGGGATCGCGACGTACTGCTCGCGACGAAGGTCGCGACTGCCGTCGGCTACATCCTGGCCGCCGAACTGCGCGCATGCGGGATCGACATGAGCTTCACGCCGGTGCTCGACCTCGACTACGGGCACTCGAAGGTGATCGGCGATCGGGCGTTCCATCGCGACCCGCGCGTCGTCACGCTGCTCGCGAAGAGCCTGAATCACGGGCTGTCGCTCGCGGGCATGGCGAACTGCGGCAAGCATTTCCCGGGGCACGGCTTCGCGGAAGCCGATTCGCACGTCGCGCTGCCGACCGACGACCGCACGCTCGACGCGATCCTCGAACAGGACGTCGCGCCGTACGACTGGCTCGGGCTGTCGCTGGCCGCGGTGATTCCGGCGCACGTGATCTACACGCAGGTCGACAAGCGGCCGGCCGGGTTCTCGCGCGTGTGGCTGCAGGACATCTTGCGCGGCAGGCTCGGCTTCACGGGCGCGATCTTCAGCGACGACCTGTCGATGGAGGCCGCCCGCGAAGGCGGCACGCTCACGCAAGCAGCCGACGCCGCGCTCGCCGCCGGTTGCGACATGGTGCTCGTCTGTAACCAGCCGGACGCGGCCGAGGTCGTGCTGAACGGACTGAAGGCGCGGGCCTCGGCCGAATCGGTGCGGCGCCTCAAGCGGATGCGCGCGCGCGGCAAGGCGCTCAAGTGGGACAAGCTGATCGCGCAACCCGAGTATCGGCAGGCGCGGGCGCTGTTGAACAGCGCGCTCGCGTAAGCGGGCAGGGATGGCGCGAGTCGCGCCGTTCCGGTCTCCCCGAACGAAAGGCCGCGCAGTCGCGCGGCTTTTTTACGCGTTGCGACAGCCCTGAGTCGGGCAGTCGCCGGAGCGGACTTTGATGCAACTAACGGTCAAACTCGACCAGCGCCCGCATGCAGGGGCGCGTCCGCTCAGTTCACCTTCATCCGTTGCAGCTTGTTGTACAGCGTCTTCGGGCTGATGCCGAGCAGCGTCGCCGCGCGGTGGCGCGTACCGCCGACCGCGTCGAGCGTTGCCCGGATCAGCAGATCCTCGACGTCGGACAGCGGCGTGCCGACCTTGATCTGCACGCTGCTGCCGTTCAGTGCGGCGCCAGCGGAGAAGCTGGCCTCGCCGGCGCGCAGCGTCTCGATGAAGTCGCCTGATGCGTCGTACGCGAAGCGCACGCGTTCCCGCAACTCGCGCACGTTGCCCGGCCATTCGTAGGACAGGCATTCGCGCACGAAGCCCGGCGCCGCGCGCTTGTCGGTCGTGCTGCGGCCGGTCGCGCGCGCTTCGCGGTTCAGTTCGTCGATCTGCGCATCCGCGATCGCGAGTGCGTCGCCGTCGCGTTCGCGCAGCGGCGGCATCGTGATCGACGCCGCGTCGAGGCGCAGCCACAGATCCTCGCGCAGCGTGCCGTTCGCCACCGCTTCGCGCGCCGGGCGGCGCGTGGCCGCGATCAGCCGGAAATCGCTGGTGATCGAGCTCGTGCCGCCGATTCGCATGAAGTTCTGCGAATCGAGCGCGTGCAGCAGCGCTTCCTGCAGCACGAGCGGCAGTGCGGTGATTTCGTCGAGGAACAGCGTGCCGCCGCCGGCCTGTTCGAACAGGCCGGATTCGCGGCGCTCGGCGCCGTCGAACGCGCCGCGTTCGTGGCCGAACAGCACGCTGTCGAGCGAGGCGCCGTGCCGGCCGGCCTGCGCGAGCATGCGGCAGTCGAACGACACGAACGGCCCTTTACGGCGCCGGCTCAGCTCGTGCAGCGTGCGCGCGGCCAGCTTCTTGCCGGTACCGGCCTCGCCGGAGAACAGCACGGCCGTTTCGGTGTGGGCGTTGTGCTCGATCATGTCGTACACGTGCTGCATCGCGTCGCTGCGGCCGACCAGCGCGCCGAAGCGGCCGAGATGGCGCAGCGACGCACGCAACGATTGCACTTCGTCGATCAGCTCGTACGGGCGGGGAATCCGTGCGAGCAGGCTGCGCAGGCGCGGAATGTTGATCGGCTTGAGCAGGTAGTCCCAGATGCCGTGGCGCAAGCCCTCGATGGCGCTCTCGACCGTCGCGTTGCCCGTCAGCACGATCACCGGCAGCGAGCCGTTCGGCTGTTGCTGCGGCAGGTGCTGGAGCAGGTCGAACCCGCTGCCGTCCGGCAGGTTCAGGTCGACGAGCACGACGTCGGGAATCGAGCGGCCGAGCGCCGTGCGCGCTTCGGCGAGCGACGTGGCCGTGTCGACCGAGAAGCCGTCCGCGGCGAGCAGCGCGGTGAGGCCTGACAGGCTGTTGGGATCGTCTTCGACAATCAGGGCGTGTGGCATGGTGGACGCGAGTCGAGTCAAGAGAGGCGGGCTGTCGGCCAGCGGACCGCAGCCGCATGTCGGATTAAAGATTGATTTTATGCCCCACCGAACGCGTCACGCGCATTATTTCTCCGGCGCTATAAAACAGTTACCGATGATACAAATTGAATATCTTTACCGGTGGCTTTTGTGCTGCGCATGGTTGCTGCCTGCGGCAGCTGTTGGCGCCAGACAAACAAAAAGCGCCCCGAAGGGCGCTTTGTTCGACGCGGATATCGCTGGCGCTTATGCGCGGCTGCGGTATTCGTTCGTGCGCGTATCGATTTCGATCTTGTCGCCGGTGTTGCAGAACAGCGGCACTTGCAGTTCGAAGCCGGTCGCGAGCTTCGCGTTCTTCAGCACCTTGCCCGACGACGTGTCGCCCTTGACGGCCGGTTCCGTGTAGGTGATTTCGCGAACGAGGATCGTCGGCAGTTCGACCGAGATCGCCTTCTCGTTGTAGAACACGACTTCGCAAGCCATGCCGTCTTCGAGGTAGTTCAGCGCTTCGCCCATCATTTCGGCTTCGACTTCGTACTGGTTGTAGTCGGCGTCCATGAACACGTACATCGGGTCGGCGAAGTACGAGTACGTCACTTCCTTGCGGTCGAGCACGACGACGTCGAACTTGTCGTCGGCCTTGTAGACCGATTCCTGGCCCGCGTTCGTCAGCAGGTTCTTCATCTTCATCTTGACGACGGCGGCGTTACGGCCCGACTTGTTGTATTCCGTCTTTGCGATGACCCAGGCATCGTTGCCGATCTGCACGACGTTGCCTACGCGGAGTTCCTGTGCGGTTTTCATAAAAAAACTGTCCTGATCAAATCAAATAAATAAGTGCCTGAGCGGTGCACAACGGGTGAGGCGCCAAGCAGATGCGTTCCGGTGGGCGCCTAAAGCTCAAACGCGAGCGCTTGCGTGGCCAGCCGTCGGATAACCGCTTATTTTAACTGAGATTTTGCGTATTCCGCCAGCTTTCCGGCGAGATCGCCAACGGCCGCGAGCGCGTCGGCCCAGCGGGCCGCATTGGCGTCCAGTGCGGCGCGGTGTTGCCAGAAATCGGCCCAGTCCGGTGTGCCCGCGCCGTTCCACGCGTGCCAGAACCGCTCGAGCGCCGTGCGGGGCGCATCGGCGAGGCCGGCCGACAGGTGCGCGAGCGCGGCATCGAGCTTCGGCAGGTGCACGTCGTCGGCCTGCGGGTAGATGTGCCACACGAACGGCTTGCGCGCCCATTGCGCGCGGACGAACGAATCCTCGCCGCGCACGAAATTCAGATCGGCGACCCACAGCAGCGGATCGTAGTCGGCCTGCGGAACGAACGCGAGCCCATGGGCGGTCAGGTTGCCGCTACGAGCGAGCGCGCCGGCGCCGAACGATTCGGCCCCGAAAAAACGCGCGACGGCGGGCGACAGGCGCCCGGCCGGCACGAGCGCGACCACCGGCGACGGGCCGTCGCGCCACTGCGCGAGCAGTGCATCGACGGCGGGATTCTCGTAGGCGAACAGGCTGACGACCGTCGTGCCGGGCGCCGGCGGCGCGCCGCCGGTCGCGCGCCGCCACCACGCGGCGCGGGCTGCCGGATCGGCGTCGAAGGCCGTGCGGCGCGCGTCGAGGTCGCGCTCCTTCGGCACGCCGCCGGTGCCCGCCGACAGGCCCGGGAAGAAGAACGTCTTCAGCAGCGGGTAGCGCGGATGCGGCGACGGCCGCAAATGGAAATCGGCGACCCAGTCCTCGGCGCTCAGGTATTCGAGGTTGATCCACACGGGGCGCCGCGCGCGCCGCGCCATCGCCGCGAGATAGGGAGCGGGCAGCTCGCACGCGAACGCCTCGATCACGACATCGGCGATGTCCAGCGCGTCGCCGACGTCCGCATGCCAGTGCTCGATCACGGTCGCGTCGACCGTCTGCCGCGCGGCGTCGGGATCGACCTGCGGCAGCAGGCGCGCGAACGTGTGCAGGTCGTCGACGAACAGGCGAACCTGCCAGCCGTGCTCGTGCGCGAGCTGGCGCGCGACGCGCCAGCACACGCCGATGTCGCCGAAGTTGTCGATCACCGTGCAGAAGAGGTCGCAGGCGATCGGTTCGCCCGGCGCGAGCGGGACGGTGCGGAGGGGGATGGCGGTGGGGCGTGGCATCGAAGCGGGCCGGTGAATGCTCTAAACTGGCGATTCTAATAGACCCGTTCCGCGTTACAAGGCGCCCGGATCACGCATGACATCCCCAGAAGCCTCCGATACTCCGTTCGAACCGAAGAAGATCCTTGCGCAGTTGCCGCACATGCCGGGTGTCTATCGCTATTACGACACGGCGGGCGCCGTCCTCTACGTCGGCAAGGCGCGCGACCTGAAAAAGCGCGTGTCGAGTTATTTCACGAAGACGCAGCTGTCGCCGCGCATCGCGATGATGGTCACGCGCATCGCGCGCATCGAGACGACCGTCACGCGCTCGGAAGCCGAGGCGCTGCTGCTCGAGAACAATCTCATCAAGGCGCTCGCGCCGCGTTACAACATCCTGTTTCGCGACGACAAGTCGTATCCGTACCTGAAGCTCACCGCGCACCGCTTTCCGCGGATGGCCTACTACCGCGGCTCGGTCGACAAGCAGAACCAGTATTTCGGGCCGTTCCCGAGCGCGTGGGCCGTGCGCGAGAGCATCCAGATCCTGCAGCGCGTGTTCCAGTTGCGCACCTGCGAGGATTCGGTCTTCAACAACCGCACGCGGCCGTGCCTGCTGCATCAGATCGGGCGGTGCACGGCGCCGTGCGTCGGCGCGATCTCCGACGAGGATTACGCGGTCGACGTGTCGAACGCCGCGCGGTTTCTGCTCGGCCGGCAGTCCGAAGTGATGAAGGAACTCGAGCAGAAAATGCACGCGTTCGCGGCCGAGCTGAAATTCGAGCAGGCGGCGGCCGTGCGCAACCAGATGAGCTCGCTCGCGACCGTGCTGCACCAGCAGGCGATCGAGGTCGGCAGCGACAGCGACGTCGACATCCTGGCGGTCGTCGCGCAGGGCGGACGCGTGTGCGTGAACCTGGCGATGGTGCGCGGCGGCCGGCATCTCGGCGACAAGGCGTATTTCCCGACGCACGTCGAAAGCGCGCTGACGCTCGCCGAAGGCGGGCTCGGTGAAGAGGCCGAGCCGGCGGAGGCGATCGACGCGCCGGCCGATGCAGTGCCCGACCAGCCCGCGCAAGAGGCCGGCGGCGCGCGTGCCACGGCGGCGGCCTCGGTCGAGGCCGAGGTGCTCGATGCGTTCATCGCGCAGCACTATCTTGGCAACCGCGTGCCGCCGGTGCTCGTCGTCAGCCATGCGCCCGCGAGCCGCGACCTGCTCGAGCTGCTGTCCGAGCAGGCCGGCCACAAGGTGTCGCTGGTGCGGCAGCCGCAGGGGCAGCGGCGCGCGTGGCTGTCGATGGCCGAGCAGAACGCACAGATCGCGCTCATGCGGCTGCTGTCCGAACAAGGGTCGCAGCAGGCGCGCACACGCGCGCTCGCGGAGACGCTCGGCTACGACAGCGACGATCTCGCGACGCTGCGGATCGAATGCTTCGACATCAGCCACACGATGGGCGAGGCGACGCAGGCGTCGTGCGTCGTCTATCACCATCACAAGATGCAGTCGAGCGAGTACCGCCGCTACAACATCACGGGCATCACGCCGGGCGACGATTACGCAGCGATGCGGCAGGTGCTCACGCGCCGCTACGAGAAGATGGTCGAGCAGGCCGCGCAGGCGGCCGCCGCCGACGAAGCGGCCGGCATCGACGGCGAGTCGACGCGCCAGGCAGAGGCGTCGAGCCTGCTGCCGAACATCGTGCTGATCGACGGCGGCAAGGGCCAGGTCGAGATCGCGCGTCAGGTGTTCACCGAGCTTGGGCTCGATACGTCGATGCTGGTCGGCGTCGCGAAAGGCGAGGGGCGCAAGGTCGGCCTCGAGACGCTGGTGTTCGCGGACGGCCGCGCGCCGCTCGAGCTCGGCAAGGAGAGCGCCGCGCTGATGCTCGTCGCGCAGATCCGCGACGAGGCGCACCGCTTCGCGATCACCGGCATGCGGGCGAAGCGGGCGAAGGCGCGCCAGACGTCGCGGCTGGAGGAGCTCGAGGGCGTCGGCGCGAAGCGCCGGCAGCGGTTGCTCGCGCGCTTCGGCGGGTTGCGCGGCGTGGTGGCCGCGAGTGTCGAGGAACTGGCGAGCGTCGAAGGCATTTCGCACGCGCTCGCCGAGCAGATCTACAAGCAGCTTCACTGACGCGGCCGTGCGGCCGGCGGCGTTGCCAGCGTTCTTGTGGCAGGCCGGTCGACACGGCACAATTGCGAATCCTTTACTGTCCCGCATGCCATGCCGTTCAATTTCCCGATTTTCCTGACGTGGGTACGGATCGTGCTGATTCCGCTCGTCGTCGGCGTGTTCTATCTGCCGGACACGGTGATGGGCGGCGCGCACCGCAATCTCGCGGCGGCGGCGATCTTCATCCTCGCCGCGCTGACCGACTGGTTCGACGGCTTCCTCGCCCGCAAGTGGAACCAGACGTCGTCGTTCGGCGCATTTCTCGACCCGGTGGCGGACAAGCTGATGGTGACGGCCGCGCTGCTGATCCTCGTGCAGATTTCGCGGGTCGACGCGGCGATCGCGCTCGTGATCGTCGGTCGCGAGATCGCGATTTCGGCGCTGCGCGAATGGATGGCGCAGATCGGCGCGTCGAAGAGCGTCGCGGTGAACCAGCTCGGCAAGTTCAAGACCGCGTGCCAGATGGTCGCGATTCCGATGCTGCTGTTCTACGGGCCGGTGCCGCTCGGCGTCGTGACGATCGATACGCGCGTGTGGGGCGAGTGGCTGATGTATCTCGCGGCGGTGCTGACGATCTGGTCGATGCTGTACTACATGAAGCTCGCATGGCCGCAGATTCGCGAGCGCGGCGGCGCGTGACCCGCGTCGCCTCTGCGCGTCTGCCTCCGCGCAGTCTCGGTGGCAGCGGTTTTTGTAAAAAGGGCTGGAAAAGCCCTTGACATACGAATGTGCCTTCGACATAATCTCGCTTCTCCGCTGCACGACGAAGTGAATGTGTGACGGGGAAGCAGTAGTGCAGCAATACGCGGGAGTAGCTCAGTTGGTAGAGCGCAACCTTGCCAAGGTTGAGGTCGCGAGTTCGAGACTCGTCTCCCGCTCCAGATTTTTTCTGGCAGCGCGTGGTACGGCGAAGCGCTGCAGATGCAGGACACATGCGGGAGTAGCTCAGTTGGTAGAGCGCAACCTTGCCAAGGTTGAGGTCGCGAGTTCGAGACTCGTCTCCCGCTCCAAGTCATGGGAAGCCACGCTTCCCTTTTTATTTGATGGACTTCCGGTCCTCGAATAAAAATCTGTCGCTTGCCTCACGGCATCCGGACAGTCCGCTTTTGGCGCGATAGCAAAGCGGTTATGCAGCGGCCTGCAAAGCCGTTTAGGCCGGTTCGACTCCGGCTCGCGCCTCCAAGTAGAACGAGATAAAGCCCTGATTCGTCAGGGCTTTTCTTTTTTCTGCGGCGCTCTCGTTCTTCAAACACGCGTAACCACGCCTAAGTCGGCTCTTTGGCCGTATAGGCGAGTACACATCTGCGTATAGCGACGACGCGAGCGCGACTCTCCGGAACGTGGGAATACATCATGCGACGTTCGAAACTCCTCCCAAGGCCACTTTCCCTGACGTTTCAATCCGAGGAAGAGGGCGATGCGTATGTCGCTCGTCTTGAGCATCTGCTCGTTGCTGGCATTGTGCCAGCCGACGTAGTGCAGCAACGCGAAGCGATCGCGACGACACTGGATCTGGTGCGGGAATACCTGCGCAAGCGCGGATCGGTTCCGTCTCTTCGCAATACCGCGCCGCGTCTGCTTCGAAACACTCTCTTTGCGGCGCCATCAAATGTGCTGGTGCACTATCTTGACTCTATGCCCAAGAACCTTGCCCAGTTCGACCGCGAGGCGTGGAGCGATCAGCCAATTGGTAAAGCCGAAGCCAAGATTGCCAAATGCCCAGTCGAGCTCAAGGAAAGTCCAGTCGATGATGCGTGCCGAGCGCCGGCATGTAGGGCAGGCCAGTGTGTCGTCAGCTTCGTTCGAGAACCACGCGCCGACGGCGTCACTCCACGGCACGTCACCGAGTGAATGAGACCGACCGCAGTGAGGACAACGCACATCGTGAGGTCCCGGGCCGGAATGAAATACCGTTCGATCCGTCTTTAGCTCGACACCGCACCACACATTCCCCATGCTAATTTGCTCTGACCAAGCAGCAGCTTTCGAGCCGGGACGATAGAGGTCGCCACCACCCAGCGCATTTGCGCTTTCGGGCACGGATTGCATGATGGAATTCTCGACAAGCCATGAAATCCCTCGATCTACGAGAATCGGCACTTCATCAAGACTTGCTTCGACATCAACGACCCAAACAATATTGTCACTCATAGCGAACGTAGTGCATCCTGCTTACAGATCTGCGAATGTCGGCAGAAGATCCTGGTCGACGAGCCGAATTTCGATACGGTTGGCAACCTCGACGTATTCGGAGTTATCCACTGAAAAAGCGGCATCCGGGACGCTCACAATGATCGTCCCAGTCTGCAGCCGACCAGCTTCGGGAACGGGAATCAATTCGCGTGCTTCCGGGACTTGCTGGGCCGTGATGACCTTCGGAAGATATAGCATCCAGCCAACGCCCGGCTTGTGTCCGACGCCGGCAACGGGCTTTCCATCAATGGTCGAGGTCGCGCTGCCCTCCAGCACGCGGCCGCCATGCGTCGTCGTATCGCCGACGCAGATCATGGCTCTGGCCATATGTTCTCTCGTAGGTTTGGTTTTCGTATGAATTTACCATTTCCGGGGGAACGTCTGATCGTTGGCCACCTCGCGCTCAGTCAACTATTGTCAATCGAAGCGAGCGCCGTCGATCATGCGGCGGAGCTGGTCAAGCGCGAACGGATCGGGATAGCCGTTCTTCTTCAGCTCCAGCTCGGCCGCGCAGACCATTTTTTCCATGAGCCGCAGCGCTCGGCGGACATGCACCACTGACCTGCCGTGGATTTTTGGGCCTCGCGTGCGAGCCAGTCTGTCTGCGAAGTGCTTGACGGAGCGAGGCAATCGCATCGGGCGAGAGGATCGTCATGGTGCAGGCGAAAAGTTACTTTGGCGGCTCGCGTCGGCCCAGATCTTCTCTCGCGAAGTTCGCATTTCAGCCAAGAACCGCCATTGAAAGATAGAATTTGAGCAGCCGTACTATTTCGTTTGCGGACATTCGTGCTGAACGTGTAGGTGGCCGCTGCAGGGGCGAGTGGGCGACTTCCCCTACATCGGTACGAGCAACCTTTCCGCTAAACTCTGCGGACTAACATCTCACAAAGACGGACGCACATGGCAGGGGCCCACAAGATTACACCTTCAAACCCACGACTCTCGTCGCCGCTCGCCTTGGTCAACCAGATGATCGCGGATATGTCGCGTCAACGCTCGTTGCTTGTGCGCGCGACAGTCGGGATATTGCTTGTCGCCAGCGTGTTTTCAGGGTGTGCGCCCCTATCGGCGTCTGCGCCGATGGATCCTCAACAACGATCTGCCGCAGAGCAGCGGAATGCAAATGCGTTGTATAGCCAGAAAGTGTTGGCATATAAGCCGATGTTTGAGAATCCTGGCGGCTATGGTCGAGCGCAGATACTGGAAGCGTACGAGGCAGTGCTGCAGCAGTACTCCGCCGCAGCAATCGCTTATGCCCGCACCATTTATCCCGAGGCTCGACAGACGCTTCCACCTTCCCTGCAGCCATTGCCGACGCCGTCGGGGCCGGTCACGCTGGCGGTTGTCAATCGCGACTACGAACATGTGCTCGGAATGGACGCTGCTTTGTGGGAGATGAATATGGCGGCAAAGTTCGGGCGACCATCCAAGTTGCCGATACCGAAATACACCGGCCCTGTGCTCATCATGCCGCCTGCGCCACCGTTACCGCCCCTGCAGGATGTTCGCGATCCAAAGTTCGCGCGGCTCGTGACCATGACGAAGAAACTCGACGATGCGCAGAAGGCCGATCTGGCACGAGAGCAAGCCGCGATCGAGCAACAGTATGCCGATCAAGCCGCGTGGAGGGCTCGACACCCCACGGGGCAGTATGACCACATCGACCCGAGGACCGGACTACCGTATGCGCCTCCGCAACAGGAGACGCAGCGATGGTGCATGATGGGCGGTGGCCGGGTGCCTTGCTGAAACAGATCTGTTGGCGGTGTGCGCTTCCCAAATCGTCCATTGGGTTGATCTGGAGTACTCGCCGGTAGTAGACGTCCCATTCTAGGGGGCTGCGCCGATCATTCGCAAAGTGGCTAATTTGAGTGGCTAATCAACGTAGATCATTGAATTTGCAAGTTTCGCCACGGCCTGCAAAGCCGTTTAGGCCGGTTCGACTCCGGCTCGCGCCTCCAAGTAAGAAAAGAAAAAGCCCTGAGAAATCAGGGCTTTTTCTTTTTGTGCGCCGAGCATGGGCGCCCGCCTGCGGGTGCTAGTCCCGACATAACTGATCACCGCAAATACAGCGAAGCGAAACTGCACGAGGGTGGAAGCGTGGTGCAATGATGCGCTGATCGGCATGTGTCGCCGCACGGGCCGGCTGACCGTGGCGGGCCTCACATATTCTGTCGGGAACATGGTTTCCTCATATTATTTAATAATCTCGGAAGAGCGGGCCACCGGTACTGTTTTGTCGGCGCTTCACGTTCGATAGACTCTAGCCGTTTCCGGTTTTCGGTCAGTTTGGCGCTGCACCCGTCAATGCGTCGAGCCGATCCTGTATGCGCACTCACGCCCGGTGCGGGCGTGCACAATGAGCAGCGAGGAGATTCATGCAACCCCGGACGGCAGCCCCTTATTTCGTTGTGGCAGTCGGTGTCGTGATCGCATGCGCGCTGATGGGCCTGTGCGTGCTGCAACTGTTCCAAAGCCGTCACGACGCACTGGAGCGGGCCAGCGAAACCTCGCGCAATCTCGGCCTGATGGCCGAGCGCGACATCGAGCGCAACTTCGAACTCTACGATCTGTCCTTGCAGGCGCTGATCCATGGTCTGCAACGTCCCGACGTGATGGCAGCGGCGCCCGCGCTGCGGCGGGGCGTGTTGTTCGATCATGCAATGACGGCGCAATTCATCGGATCCCAACTGGTGCTCGATGCCGACGGAAACATCATTCTGGATTCGGCCAACGACGTGCCGCGCAAGGGCAATTTTGCCGATCGCAAGTACTTCACCGTCCATCGCGACAACCCGAACGTGGGGCTCTATGTCAGCGACCCATTCGCGTCGCGCTTGCGCGCCGGCATGCTCAGCATTGCGCTGTCGCGGCGCATATCGAATCCGGATGGCTCGTTTGCCGGTATCGCGCTGATCGCGATCAACCTCGAATATTTCCACAAGCTGTTCGCCGGATTGTCATTGGGACAACATGGCTCGATATCGCTGATCGGCAAGGACGGCATCATGATCATGCGGCAGCCGTACGACGTCCGGACCATCGGGCGCGATCTCGGCAAAGCCGCAACCTTTCAGCGCTTCCAGCGCGCACCCGATGGCTCGTTCTCGGAAACGTCGTCGATCGACGGCGTGCGCCGTCTCTACTACTTCAAGAATTTTCCGAATCTGCCACTGATCATCATGGTCGCAGAAGCGGAGCAGGACATTTATGCCGCGTGGCGCCGCCGCGCCACGACGATCGGTCTACTCGTCGCGACATTCGGCGCAGCCTTCATTGCGCTATCCGTATTTCTCAGCGCGCAGCTGCGGCGTCGGATGCGCGCTGAATCCGAGCTCGAACTGCTGGCTCGCACCGACGGGCTCACCGGCCTCAACAATCGCCGCACCTTTGGCGAGGTTCTGGACCGGGAGTGGCGCCGTGCGCGGCGAGCCCATTCCGTTTTCTCGTTGCTGTTCGTCGATGTCGATCGTTTCAAGGCCTACAACGATACCTATGGCCACCAGGCGGGCGACGATGCGCTGGCTGCAGTCGCGCGCTGCATCGGCGACAACATTCGCCGACCGATCGATACAGCGGCTCGCTACGGCGGAGAGGAATTCGTCGTGCTGCTGCCTGACACACCAGAGACGGGGGCAGCCCAGACTGCTGAACGAATACGCGCGGCGATCAACGAACTGGCGCTCGAGCACGCGGGAAGCGAATACGGGCGCGTGACCGCCAGTATCGGGTTGGCGAGTTGGGTGCCGGATCAGGACGGCGAGCCTGGAGCGATCATCAAGGCGGCCGACGAGGCGTTGTATTACGCGAAGGCAACCGGTCGGAACAAGGTTTCCAGCTTTCAGTCGTCGGTTTGACGGTGGCCCACCCGCGGAGGATTGTCGAAGTTATTTTCGTTTCGGGCCGTCGGTGACTCCGCGAAGACTTGTCATTTACGGACGAGAAAAGTCCCGCGGGGCACTTCCTTTGCCGCGTCGCGGTGGGTGCGACGGCCGCCACGCGAGGCGAGATCACCCGTCCACCGGCTGTGCCGGTGTCTCGAGCTTCAACTGATAGAACGCCGCATCGAGCCAGCGGCCGAACTTGAATCCCGCTTCCGCGATCGTGCCTGCGTGCACGAACCCCAGCTTCGTATGCAGTGCGATGCTGCCGGCATTGGCCGCGTCGATGCAGCCCACCAGCACGTGCACCTGCGCTTCGCGTGCACGCCGGACCACTTCGCGCAGCAGCAGTTCGCCGAGCCCGCGACCGCGCTGGTCATGGCGCACGTAGACGCTGTGTTCAACCGTGTACTTGAACGCCGGAAATGCGCGGAACGTGCCCCAGCTCGCGAAGCCGAGCAGCGTGCCCGCCGCGTCGACGGCGCCGATGACCGGAAAGCCGCCCGCGCGCTTCGTCGCGAACCACGCGACCATCGCTTCCGGCGGGCGCGGCCGGTAGTCGTACAGCGCGGTCGAGTTCAGGATCGCGTCGTTCAGGATCTCGAGGATGGCCGCCGCGTGGTCGGCCTCGCTGCAATCGATCAGGCGCACGTCGTCGCGCGGTGTCGGGGAATTCATGCGGGTTCCTTCCTGTTGGCTTTAAACCGCTTGCGCACGTGATGCACGCATCATGCGCTCCGCACGGCGGCGGATGCATCGCAGATCGCGACGACATAGCGCGCGGCATGCGACGACGGATTGCTGAAGATCAGCGGCTGGTCGAGCCGCATGGCCAGACAGTCGCCTTCGTGAAGTTCGTGAAGCGTGTCGCCGAACGTGACGTCGACGCGGCCGCTGATGATCCACACCTGCTGATGCAGCGCGCTTTCGCGCCCGCCGCTGTCGTACGCGACGCGCGCGCCGGGCGGGAAATCGACCTCGACGAGCTGGATCGGCGACGGCCAGCCGGCCGGCGACAGGTTGCGCCGCACATAGCCGGACGCCGGATCGCGCCATTCGACCTGCTGCGCGCGCCGTGCGAGCGGCTGGGCGGGCGCATCGTTCCGGTCGCCGCCGAACAGCCCGGCCAGCGATACGCCGAGGCCGGCCGCGAGCTTGTCGAGCACGACGGCGGTCGGGCTGGCCGATGCGCGTTCGATGAGCGAGATCATCGAACGGCTGACGCCGGAGCGCGCGGCCAGCGCGTCGAGCGTGTAGCCTCGAACGGTGCGCAGATCGCGCACGCGCCGGGCAATGCGTTCGTTGATGCCGGTATCGTCGGCTGCGGTGATCGCAGATTCTTGCATGATGGATTGATTTTCCAGCAAACTGGAATTCGATGTCAACGGCATTCGCCGCGGCTCGTCGAGCGAGGCGGGAGTCGAATGGCTTGCCCGGGCGTCGCGTGCGGCGTAATATACGAAACAGCTACGTTTCGTTTAATTGGGGATATATGGGCATCATCAAGATTTCCGAGCACATGCATGAACGGCTGCGCTCGACGAGCACGGCGCTGAGCCGGTCGATCAACGCGCAGGCCGAACACTGGCTGCGCGTCGGGATGCTGGCGGAACTCAACCCGGCGCTGTCCTACGGCGACATCTGCAAGATGTTGATCGAAGCCGAGGCGCGGGGCGGCGACGCGAGGGCGGCGGAACCGGTCGCGCATCACATCGAGCAGGTGGCGTAATGGCGAAGCGAGAAATCCCGATCCGCGGCGCCGCGGAAATCGCGAAATCGCGCGAAGCCGCGAAGCTCGCGTCGCAGGTGCTGACGATGATCACCGAGCATGTGAAGCCGGGCGTCACCACCGACGAGCTGGACGCGCGCTGTCGCGAGTACATCGTCGACGAGCTGGGCGCGATCCCCGCGAACATCGGCTACCACGGCTATCCGAAGACGCTGTGCACGTCGGTGAACCACGTGGTCTGTCATGGCATTCCGACGTCGCGGCCGATGCGCGACGGCGACATCGTGAACCTCGACATCGCGGTGATCAAGGACGGCTGGTTCGGCGACACGAGCCGCATGTATTTCGTCGGCGAACCGAACGAACTCGCGCGGCGGCTCGTTGCGGCGACCTACGAGGCGATGCATGCCGGCATCCGCGCGGTGCGTCCGGGCGCGACGCTTGGCGACGTCGGCTACGCGATCCAGCAGGTCGCACATCGCGAAGGGTTCAGCGTGGTGCGCGAGTATTGCGGGCACGGCATCGGCGACGTCTATCACGACGAGCCGCAGGTGCTGCACTACGGCCGCCCGGGCACCGGCGTACCGCTGCGGCCGGGGATGATCTTCACGATCGAGCCGATGCTCAACGCGGGCAAGCGCGATACGCGCGTGCTGGCCGACGGCTGGACGGTCGTCACGAAGGACCATTCGCTGTCCGCGCAGTGGGAGCACATGGTCGTGGTGACGGAAACGGGCTTCGAGGTGCTGACCGAGGATGCGACGCCGCAGGCGTTCGCCGCGTCTTCCGGCGCGCACGCAGCCTGACGCGGCCTGATGCGGCCAGCGCGCCGCATCCGGCGGCGCGGCGTTGCAATGAAACGGGCCCCTTCGCGGGGCCCGTGTCGTTCGCGGCGGCCGGCGCCGCCGCGCAGCGACGGTCAACCGCGCGCCTTCCGCCACGCGTGTTCGACGAACACGCGGCACAGCGCTTCCATTCCTTTGCGGTCTTCGTCGTCGAAGCGCGCGGCGACCGGGCTGTCGACATCCCATACGCCGATCAGCGTACCGTCGCCCGCCACCAGCGGCACGACGATTTCCGATTCCGACGCCGCATCGCACGCGATATGGCCGGGGAAGTCGTGCACGTCGCGCACGACCTGCGTCTCGCGGGTTTGCGCGGCCGTGCCGCACACGCCCTTGCCGAGGGCGATTCGCACGCACGCGGGCTTGCCCTGGAACGGCCCGACCACGAGCTCGGTGCCGTCGAAGAAGTAGAAGCCGGCCCAGTTCAGGCGATCGAGCGAGTGATAGACAAGCGCGGAGAAATTCGCCGCATTGGCGGTCAGGTCGCGTTCGGATTCGACGAGCGCGCGGGCCTGCTCGACGAGCGTCGCGTATTGATCGGCCTTGGAGGCGGTGGGGTCGTTGGACAGCGTGAACATGGCGGGAAAGCGATAGGGGTTGTCAAAAGGCGCACTGACGGCGCACTGCGCGTACCGCAGTCTACGGCACGCGCGGGCGGTCTGCAGCGCACGATGTGGTGGGACGCGGTGCGCTCAGTCGGGTTCGAGCTCGGCGAACCGCTCCGCCAGAAAGTCGAGCAGCGCTCGGACCGCGGGCAGCAGCCCGCGACGCGATGCGAACACCGCGTGCACGATCTCGCGGCGCGGCGCCCAGTCGGGCAGGACGGTCGTCAGTTCGCCGCGTGCGACTTCGTCGCGCACCATCATCGTCGGCAGCTGCACGATGCCGACGCCTGCGACGGCCGCCGCGCGCAGCGCGAGCATGCCGCCCGTGACGAGGCGCGGCTGGTGATGGATTTCCGCCTGCGCGCCGTCGGGCCTGCGCAGCCGCCACACGTGGGTGGACTGCGGCACGCCGTGATCGAGGCTCGGCAGGCGCGCGAGATCGGCGGGAACGGCCGGCACGCCGTGCTCGCGCAGCAGCGCGGGGCTCGCGACGAGACACTGGCCGCGCTCGGCGAGCACGCGCAGCGCGAGATCGCTGTCCTCGAGCGGCGGCGGACGCACGCGGATCGCGACGTCGATCCCTTCGCCGACCACGTCGACGCGCCGGTTGGTCGCTTCGAGATGGATCTCGACGCGCGGGCAGGCGGCCATGAACGCGGCGATCATCGTGCCGACCAGCGAATCGAGCAGCACGATCGGGCAACTGACGCGCACGATGCCGCGCGGCTCCTCGTGCAGCAGCGCGATCGCCTCGTCGGCGGCGTCGGCCTCGACGAGCATCGCGCGGCAATGCGCGTAATAGGTCTGGCCGACGTCGGTGACCGTGAAGCGGCGCGTCGAACGCTGGATCAGCCGCATGCCGAGCCGCGCCTCGAGCAGCGCGATGCGGCGGCTCAGCTTCGATTTCGGCATGTCCAGCGCGCGTCCGGCCGGCGCGAAGCCGCCGTGTTCGACGACCTGCACGAAGTAGTAGAGATCGTTGAGATCCCGCGCTTTATCGTTCATGAAATGGAACGCTGAGTGCGATTTCGGCAGTCTACCGGATGGATCGTTCCATCTCTATATTGTTATTCAAGATGCGAAACACGGGTTTCGCCGCAATATGGAGAAGGGCAATGAAGAAGATCCAGGGTGTCTACAGTGCGCCGCGCGGCCATTGGGTCGGCGACGGTTTCCCGGTGCGTTCGATGTTCAGCTACCAGTCTCACGGCGCGCATCTGAGCCCGTTCCTGCTGCTCGACTACGCCGGGCCCGCGAACTTCGAGCCGGCTTCGGCGCCGCGCGGGGTCGGCCAGCACCCGCACCGCGGCTTCGAAACGGTGACGATCGTCTACGACGGCGAAGTCGCGCACCGCGACTCGACCGGCGCGGGCGGCACGATCGGCCCGGGCGACGTGCAGTGGATGACGGCCGCGAGCGGGATCCTGCACGAGGAATTCCACTCGGAGGCGTTCACGAAGCGGGGCGGCCCGCTCGAGATGGTGCAGCTGTGGGTGAACCTGCCCGCCGCGGACAAGATGGGCGCGCCGGGCTACCAGACGCTGCTGAACGCCGATATCCCGGTGGTCGAGCTGCCGGAAGGCGCCGGGCGGGCGCGGATCATCGCCGGCGAACTCGACGGGCGGCGCGGCCCGGCCCGCACGCATACGCCGATCGACGTGTGGGACGTGCGGCTCGTGGCGGGCGGCCACGCGCGGTTCCCGATCGCCGAAGGGCGGACGCTCGCGGTAGTCGTGCTGAGCGGCACCGTGCAGGTGAACGGCGAGACGGTGGCGCGCGAAGCGCAGTTCGTGCAACTCGGCCGCGACGGCCGAGACGTCGAGATCGAGGCGAACGGCGACGCGAAGCTGCTGATCCTGAGCGGCGAGCCGATCGACGAGCCGGTCGTCGGTTACGGCCCGTTCGTGATGAACTCGCAAGCGGAGATTCGCACCGCGATCGAGGACTTCAACAACGGCCGCTTCGGTCGGATGCCGGCATGACGGCATGACGGCATGACGGGCAGGCCCCGCGCGATGCGGGGCTTTTTTTCGCGTGCGGGCAGGCAGTCGCGCGGGATACGCGCTTCGGGGCATAATCGACGGTTGCCGCGCGCCGGCCGGCGCGCCCGAATCAGGACCCCACATGAACGCATCCGCACCCGCCGCACTTCCGAGCACCGCCGATCTCGACTGGCGCTGGAAACCCTTCGACGCGCTGACGGCGCGCGAAATCTATTCGATCCTCGAAGCGCGCAGCGCCGTCTTCGTCGTCGAACAGAACTGCGTGTATCGCGACATCGACGATGCGGATCAGGCCGCGTGGCATCTGGCGGCCTTCGATCCGGCCGGCCGCCTGGCCGGTTATCTGCGCGTGCTGCTGCCCGACGCGCAGCACACCGACGTGCGCATCGGCCGCGTGCTGACGACCGCCGCGTTTCGCGGCGCGGGCCTCGGCAACGGGCTGCTGTCGCGCGCGCTCGAGCATATCCGTGCGCAGTGGCCGGAAACGCCGGTGAGCCTGCATGCGCAGGCCCACTTGCAGCGTTTCTACGGGGCATTCGGCTTCACGCCGAGTTCGGACGTGCACGACGAGGACGGCATTCCGCACGTGTGGATGCGCAGCGCGCGCGCGTGACGCGCGCCGCGGCGGTCAGTGCGCGGCGCGTGCGACCGGCGGCTCGTCCGCAGGCTGCGCGGCCCGTTCGCCGATCAGGCGCCCGCGCGCGGACAGCCGCAGCCAGTGCCGCAGCGCGATCAGCGCGCCGATCACGCTCATCATCGAGCCGGGAATCCACAGCAGCAGGCCGCCGATCTGCTGGTCGCGCATCGGGCTCAGCCACGTGAACGCGCGGCCGCAGATCGAGTAGATCGGATACAGCTCGTGCGGCGTGAAGAAGATCAGCGCGCCGAGCGCGATCTGAGGCGGGATCGCCGCGACGACGATCAGGATCCGGCGGCCCGGCGACAGCCGCGCGGGCGGCGCGGGACGCGGATCGACGACGAGCCACCAGAACAGCAGCCCGTCGATCACCATGCTCCAGTTCATCACGCGATACAGGCGCCAGTCGAGCATCGCGATGAAGTGGATCGGCGACAGCAGCCAGAAATAGATCAGCCCGACGAACAGCACGACCGCGACGACCGGATGGAACACCACGTCGAGCGTCGCCCGTACCGGCGCCCACGCAAGCGCGGGACGCACGAAGCGCTGCCGCCAGCGGAACGGAATGCCCGCCCGGATCGCCGCGCCCGGATAGGACAGCGCGATGAAGAACGGCCCGAGGTGATGCAGCACGAGGTGCTGCGCGCGGTGCAGGAAGAATTCGTGCTCGAAGAAATAGTCGAGCCGCGTATGCAGCGCGATGTAGAGCGCCGTCAGCCCGAACCAGAACGAGAACTGCCGCAGCGGCGACACCTTCGCCTTCTTCACGCCGCGCGCGAACAGCACGGCGGCCGTGAGCACCGCGATGACCACGGTCGGCGACGGTTCCCACGGATCGAGCCAGTACAGGAGGTTCATCGCGCGCGCATCACTTCGCCTTGGCCGGCGATTTCACGGCGAACGGCGCATCGACCGTTTCGCCGTCGGAGAATTTCAGGCGCAGGTGCACGGTGTCGCCCGGTTTGATCGCGTGCTTTGGCTCCTCGAGCATGAAGTGATAGCCGCCCGGCGCGATGTCGACCTTGCCGCGCGCGGGGATGGTCAGCTTGTCGACCATTTCCATCTTCTGCGTCGAGCCGTTCGATACCGTCTGGTGCAGCATCGCCATCCCGTAGTCGGGGCTGTCGACGTTGACGAGGTCGATCGGCTTGTCGCCGGTGTTCACGAGCGTCACGTAGCCGCCGGCGGGCAGCTTGTTCGGCAGCCAGCGCACCCACGCGTTCTGCGCGCTGATCGCGCCGGAGGCATATGCGTGGGCGCCGGCGCACAGCGCGGCGAGGAGGGCGAGCGTCTTGAGTGTCGTTTTCGTGTTCATGGCGCGGTTCAGGTCGTGGAGGCGGTGTCGATGATCCGGCGCACATCGGCGGCGATGGCGTCGGGCGAATCGCGATCGGTCGCGAGCAGGCGTGCGCGGCCGGTCGCGTCGAAGATGTAGACGGCCGAGCTGTGCGTGACTTCGTAGCCGCCGGACGGATCGCGTTTTTCCATCTGGTACGCGACGCGATAGCGCTTGGCGAGCGACTCGATCTGGCCGTCGGTGCCGGTCAGCCCGCGCGCATGCGCGGGGTCGAACGCGGCGACATAGGACTGCATCGCCTGCGGCGTATCGCGCGCGGGATCGACCGATACGAACAGGATGCGCACGTTGTCCGCCCGGGGGCCGAGCTTCGCGAGCACGTCCATCAGCCGCGCCAAGGTTTCGGGGCAGACATCGGGGCAGTGCGTGTAGCCGAAGTAGACGAGCGCGACCCGGCCGCGGAACGCATCGGCGTCGACGGGACGGCCGTCGCCGCCGGTCAGCCTGAACGACAGGTCGGGCAGGTGGCCGGTGACGTTGGTCAGGTTCCAGCGCGGCTCGTCGCGCGTGCACGCGGCGAGCGCCACGGCGGCAGCGAGGGCCGCGGACCTGCGGATGAGGCGGGAGAGGCGAGACGGCATCCTGGGCTCGATCGGGCGAAATGGGTGACCGGCCGGCGCGATGCCATGCGTCGCGCGGCAGGCGGTTGCGACTGTAGCGCAATTCGCGCGCCTGCGTCCTTTTGAAACCGGTACGGTGCCGGCCAGCGGGGCAATATGTCGCAGTTGACGCGGTGGGGCGGCGCGAGGTTCGCGCTGCCCCGGTTTCGCCCATCTGGGGGGCGCAGGCGCGGTAAGATGCGCACAACTCCATTCGCGCAGTGGCGGCCGGCGTGTGCCGGCCGGCCCTCAGACTATCGAATCGATGCAATCCGTTCCGGCTTCCCTGTCCCTGACCGATACCGCGTTCTTCTTCGACTTCGACGGCACGCTCGTCGAGCTGGCGCCGACGCCCGACAGCATTCGCGTTCCGCCGTCGCTGCTGACGCTGCTCGACGAATTGTCGCGCCGCTCGCACGGCGCGGTCGCGATCGTGTCCGGGCGCGGCATCGACAACCTCGACACGTTCCTGAAGATGCCCGACCTGCCGATCGCCGGCCTGCACGGCGCGGAGCGCCGCGATGCGAACGGCGACACGCAGCGCATCGGCTTCAACGACGAACGCCTGCTGCGCATCGAGCGCGAGCTTGCCGACGTGGTCGACCGCCATCCGGGCATGTTGCTCGAAATCAAGGGCGCGGCCGTCGCGCTGCACTTTCGCAATGCGCCCGAGCGCGAGGCGGTGGCGCGCGAGGCGGCCGAGCGCCTCGTCGCCGACTATGCGGATGCGTACGTGCTGCAACCGGGCAAGATGGTGTTCGAGATCAAGCCGAAGGGCGTCGACAAGGGCCGCGCGCTGGCCGCGTTCCTCGACGAGCCGCCGTTTGCGGGCCGCGTGCCGCTGTTCGCGGGCGACGACCTGACCGACGAGAAGGGCTTCGCGGTGGTCAATGCGCGCGGCGGCCTGTCGATCAAGGTCGGCGCGGGCGAGACGTCCGCGCGCATGCGGCTCGATTCGGTCGATGCCCTGCATGAGCAGATCGCACGCTGGCTCGGCGCGGGGCAGCCGCACGCATGAGCCGGCTCATCATCGTTTCAAACCGCGTCGCGCCGATCTCGGAAGGCGAACCGGCGGCGGGCGGCCTCGCGATCGGCGTCTACGACGCGCTGAAGGAAACCGGCGGCATGTGGTTCGGCTGGAGCGGCGACGTGGTCGCGTCCGGCGCGCCGCAGCCGCAGATCCGCATCGAGGAGCGCGGGCCCGTGACGTTCGCGACCGTCGGGCTGTCGCGCCGCGATTACGACCAGTATTACCGCGGTTTCTCGAACGCGACGCTGTGGCCCGCGTTCCATTACCGCGCGGACCTGATCCAGTACGATCGCCACGAATTCGACGGCTACCGCCGCGTCAACGTGTGGCTCGCGCAGCAGCTCGTGCCGCTGCTGCAGGACGACGACGTGATCTGGGTGCACGACTATCACCTGATTCCGTTCGCGCGCGCGCTGCGCGACGCCGGCGTGAAGAACCGCATCGGCTTCTTCCTGCACATCCCGTTTCCGGCCGCGCAGGTGCTCGTCAACGTGCCGCCGCACCGCGAGCTCGTCGAGTCGCTGTGCGCGTTCGATCTGCTCGGCTTCCAGACCGAGCCCGACCTGCGCGCGTTCTGCGACTACGTCGAGTTCGAGGCGGGCGGCGACGTCGAGCGCGACGGGAATACGGTAAGCGTGCATGCGTTCGGCCAGACGCTGCGC
Source organism: Burkholderia sp. AU32262 (assembly GCF_020419985.1). Taxonomy (NCBI): domain Bacteria; kingdom Pseudomonadati; phylum Pseudomonadota; class Betaproteobacteria; order Burkholderiales; family Burkholderiaceae; genus Burkholderia; species Burkholderia sp. AU32262. The sequence continues at coordinate 209,478 of NZ_JAIZRS010000003.1, read as the reverse complement.
GCGGCCGCCTATCCGATCGGCGTGTATCCGGACGAGATCGCGTCGCTCGCGCAGGCGGGCGAAAACGGCAAGGCGGTGCGTACGCTCGCGACGTCGCTACGCGGGCGGCAACTGATCATGAGCGTCGACCGGCTCGATTATTCGAAGGGGCTCGTCGAACGCTTCCGGGCCTTCGAGAAGCTGCTCGAGCACCAGGCGTCGATCCGCAACCGCGTGTCGTTCCTGCAGATCGCGCCGTCGACGCGCGCGGACCTGCGCGCATACCAGGACATCCGCCTGCAGCTCGAGGCGGAATCGGGGCGCATCAACGGGCGCTACGCGGAACTCGACTGGGCGCCGATCCTCTACATTCACCGCCAGTACGACCGCCAGCTGCTGGCCGCGCTGTACCGGCTCGCGCGCGTGGGCTTCGTGACGCCGCTGCGCGACGGGATGAACCTCGTCGCGAAGGAGTACGTGTCCGCGCAGAATCCGGACGATCCGGGCGTGCTGGTGCTGTCGCGCTTCGCGGGCGCCGCACGCGAGCTTACCGGCGCGCTGATCGTCAATCCGATCGATATCGACGGGATGGCCGATGCGCTGTCGCAGGCATTGACGATGCCGCTCGCCGAGCGGCGTGCGCGCTACGCGGACATGATCGCGCAGCTTCGCGAGAACAACGTGTCGGTGTGGCGGGACAATTTCCTGCGCGATTTGCAGCAGGTCTGACCGGATTGCACCCGCTGCAATAGAAAAAGCCGCCGTGCGCAAGCAAGGCGGCTTTTTCGTCGGCGGTATGCCGGCGCGTCAGGCCACGCGTTCGCCGGTGGGCGTGTTGCCGTCGGCGGGCGCCGCGTGATGGCGGCCGTGCTGCTTCGCGAGCAGGTCGCGGTACAGGCCGGGACGGTTGCGCAGCACGTCGGGCGGGCCGTCGTCGATCACCTTGCCGTTGCTCATCACGATGATGCGGTCGAAGTTGCGCAGCGTCGACAGGCGGTGCGCGATCGCGATCACCGTGCGGCCGACCATCAGGCGGTCGAGCGCGCTCTGGATCGCTTCCTCGGACGCGCTGTCGAGCGCCGACGTCGCTTCGTCGAGCAGCAGGATCGGCGCATCCTTCAGGATCGCGCGCGCGATCGCGATGCGCTGGCGCTGGCCGCCCGACAGCTTGACGCCGCGGTCGCCGACGATCGTGTCATAGCCTTCCGGCATCGCCTCGATGAATTCCGCGCAGCGCGCGTCGCGCGCCGCGGCGAGCACTTCCTCGCGGGTCGCGTCGGGGCGGCCGTACGCGATGTTGTCGTAGATCGTCCGGTGCAGCAGCGAGATGTCCTGCGGCACCAGCGCGATCGCATGGCGCAGGCTGTCCTGCGTGATGCCCTTCACGTCCTGGCCGTCGATCTTCACGACACCGTCCTGCGTGTCGTAGAAGCGCTGCAGGAGCGCCAGCACGGTCGACTTGCCGGCGCCCGACTTGCCGATCAGGCTGACGCGCTGGCCCGGCTCGATATGGAGGTCGAAATGGTCGAGGATCGCGCGGCGGTGCGGGTACGCGAACGTCACGCGCTCGAAGTCGACGCGGCCGCCCGTGGCCGACAGCGGTTGCGCGTCGGAACGGTCCGGCATCCCGTGCGGTTCGAGCAGCGTCTTCACCGCTTCGGACAGGCGTGCGACGTGCTGCGTGACGTCGACGAGCGCGACCGCGAGGTCGCGCGTGCCGTGCAGGATCGTGAAGCCGAGCGAGCTGACGAGCACGATGTCGCCCGACGTCGCGCGGCCCTGGTCCCACAGCCACAGCGCCCAGCCGAGCAGGCCGGCGGACAGCATCGCGGTGATCACCGCGTGCAGCAGGCGCAGCTTTTCGAGATAGAGCAGGCTTTGCTGGCGCGCATCCATCTCCGCCTTGACCGTCGCGCTGAAGCGCTTCTGTTCGCGCAGCGTCATCCCGAACGCGCGCACGAGGCCCATGTTGCCGATCACGTCGACGAGCTCGCCGTCGACCGCCGCGGCCTTCGCCGCGAACGCGTGATGGCGCGCCGAGCCGCGGCCGGCCAGCTTGAACAGGATGACGGACAGCACGGCCGAACAGCCGAGCAGGCCGGCCGCCATCAGCGGATTGACGACGATGATCATCAGGATCGCGCCCATCACCGCGATGCACGGCGGCAGCACGTTCCACGCCATCGTGTTCTCCGACGTGTAGACCGCGTTCGACGTGGCCGTGATGCGGCTGGCGAGCGTGCCCGGCTGCTTCTCCGAGTAATACGTCGGCGAATGGCCGATCAGGTACTGGAACAGGTCGCGCCGCAGGTCGCCGGTGACCGCGACGAACGTGTGCGCGGCGACCCAGCCGCCGACGCGCCACAGCAGGTTGTCGGCCGCGATCAGGCCGACGAGCAGCGCGAACGCGCTCCACAGCGGGCCGGGATGATGCCGCCCGGTCGCCAGCACGTCGATCAGGTGCTTGATCGCATATTGGGAGCCGAGCGCGCAGCCGACGGCGGCCAGCACGCTGCAGAGCACCACCAGGTGGGCGACCGGATGGAGGCGGATGTAGCGGAACAGGAACGCGATCGGCCGATGCGCGTAGCTCGACAGCTTCGCGTTGTGGGCGTTGCGCTGGGCAGGGGTGAGAGATTCCAAAATATGCGTGCGGTGATTCGGTGATTGAGCGTGGCGGCTGGATCGCAGGCCGGCGCGCTCGGACTGAATAATCCGGCATTGTAAACAAGGCCGCGCGTCGCGCTGCGCGAATCTTGCCTTGGCCAGGGGCTCGCGTTCGATTTTGAGATAAAATCCGGCATCCCGTCCTGCCGCGTGTGCCGGAATCACGCTGCCGGCAGCTGCGGGTTAACGAGGATCGCCAAAACGGCCTTCCACTCTAGAACGGACGCCCGAGTCCGCGGGTTGCAAAGTGTTGCGCCTTTGTAACAAAGTAAAGAGTTTGAAATGTCGTGCGCCGTATCGGGATTAACCCTAGATAATCGGCTCCGGGTTCGATTCCAGGTTTTTTACGAACCCCTGTCAACGGGTCTTCGTTTCAAACGTTCTATGCCTGTCGCGTCGACGACGCTCCTTGAGCAGCGCGGGTTCGACGCCCCGGCAGGCTGATTCGTCCGGCTTTCGGACGACATGCATCCCGGCCCCCGGCAGGTTGCCGACCCATACCTGGTTTTTTGCCGATTTTTTAGGAGTTACGCATGCGAATCGCCCAAATCGCTCCGTTGCATGAAGCGGTGCCCCCGAAACTGTACGGCGGTACCGAGCGAGTGGTGTCCTACCTCACCGAAGCACTCGTCGAGATGGGGCATGACGTCACGCTCTTCGCGAGCGGCGATTCGCAGACCTCCGCGAAGCTCGAAGCGTGCTGGCCGCAGGCGCTGCGCCTCGACCCGACCATCCGCGACGTGATGGCCCCGCACATGCTGCTCCTCGAGCAGGTGCGCCGCCGCGCGGAAGAGTTCGATGTCCTGCACTGCCACATCGACTACTACCCGTTCTCGCTGTTCTCGCGCCAGCCGGTCCCGCATCTGACGACGATGCACGGCCGTCTCGACCTGCCGGAGCTGCAGCCGATCTTCAACGCATTCAGCGACGTGCCGGTCGTGTCGATCTCCGACAACCAGCGCATCCCGCTGCCGCAGGCGAACTGGCTGTCGACCGTGTATCACGGCCTGCCGGAAAACCTGCTGACGCCGATCCCGAACGTGAAGCCGAGCTACCTCGCGTTCCTCGGCCGCATCTCGCCGGAAAAGCGCGTCGACACCGCGATCCGCATCGCCGAGCAGGCCGGCCTGCCGATCAAGATCGCCGCGAAGCTCGACAAGGCCGACCGCGCGTACTACGAAGAGAAGATCAAGCCGCTGTTCGCGCTGCCGCACGTCGAGTACATCGGTGAAATCAGCGAAGCCGAAAAGACCGAATTCCTCGGCAACGCGCACGCGCTGCTGTTCCCGATCGACTGGCCGGAGCCGTTCGGCCTGGTGATGATCGAGGCAATGGCTTGCGGCACGCCGGTGATCGCGTTCAAGCGCGGCTCGGTGCCGGAAGTGATCGACAACGGCGTGTCGGGCTTCGTCGTCGAAGACGAACTGTCGGCCGTCGCCGCGCTCAAGCGCCTCGATACGCTGCCGCGCGAGAAGGTTCGCGCCGCGTTCGAAGCCCGTTTCTCGTCGAAGGTGATGGCGCAGAACTACGTGAAGGGCTACGAGGAACTGCTGCGCCAGAAGCGCCGCACGGTGCTCCGCGAAGTCAACGCGAGCTGATTGCGGGCCGCCGCCGCATGGCGGCGCGCGACCGTACGACGCCCCGTCCGGGTCTTCCGGCGGGGCGTCGTCACATCCGCGGCGCGGATGTGTTGTATTCTCGCCGCGCCCGGCGGCGCGAACCGCCTTCGAAGCGGCCCGGCACGCCATCCGGCCGTCTGTCCAGACGGTAATGTCCCTATAATGGCCGTGCCGTGAAATCCGGCCCGGTACGAATATCCAGAGGAGAGCAGTTTTGGCGAGAACGAAAACCACGCGCGCAGCGCCGGCCCCCGGCGCCGGTGTGATCTTCGCGTTGCGCGCGATCGGTCTCGTGCTGCTCGCGCGCTGGCTGTTCTCGATGTCCCAGATGGGCTATCGCTCGTCGCTGTCGGCGATGGTGTCGTCGCCGTGGGCATTCATCTACCTCATCCTGATCTTCCTGCTGCTCGCGCTGCCGGGTGCCGCCGCACGGGCCGAGCGGCCGTTCCATCCGCTGCCGCAGTGGCTGCGCCAGGCGCTGCGCGCGTTCGCGCTGATCGGTTTCCTGTTCGCGGTGTGGTCGATCGGCGCCTTCACGTGGGCGGCCGGCTGGCGCCGCGCGCTGCACGCGGTGACGGCCACCAACGGCTGGCTCGTCGCCGCGCCGGCGCTGTACGCGGCGATCGTGTGGATCTGCCGGCCGCGGCCGCTGTGGCGGACCAACGTGGCCGCGCGCCGCTTCGCGGTCGGCCGGTATGCGATCTCGCTCGACATGCTGACGCGCACCGCGATCGTCTGGATGGAAAGCCGCAAGGTCGGCCAGTACGACGCGCGCGAACTGTCGGTGCGCTGGCCCGGCCGCGCGGCGCCCGCCGCGGGCGAACAGGGCGAGCAAGGCGCGCAGCCGGCGGTCGTGCCGCCGCGTCGCGGCAGCCTGTTCAATCGACCGAAGGTGGAGCTGCTGTGGGATTCGCCGGCGGCTGTCGGCCACAACCGGCAGATCGTGATGCGCACGCCGCTCGCGACCGAAGGCGACCGCGTCGCGGTGCTCGCGCTCGACGCGGCGCTCAAGCAAATCGTCTGACACGGCCCGCGCACGGACGCGGGCGACAAGGAGGCGCGATGATCGTCCGTTGGTTGCTGGCTGCCATCCACCTGAGTGCGTTCGGCGTCGCGTTTGCCGCGATCGCGGCGCGTAACCGCGCGTTGCGCCGGCTCGTCGCGTCGGCGCAGGCGGCCGATTTGCCCGGCGTGTTCAAGGCGGATGCGCTCTGGGGGGGGGCTGTCCGCGCTCGTCCTGATCGCGACGGGCCTCGCGCGTGCGTTCGGCGGTTTCGAAAAAGGGACCGCGTACTACCTGCACGAACCGCTCTTTCACCTGAAGATGACCGCGCTCGTGCTGATCCTGCTGCTCGAGGTCGTGCCGATGCTGGGGCTGATCCGCTGGCGTGTCGCCGCGCGGCGGCAGCAGATGCCCGATATCGGCCGTGCGCGCACCTATGTGCGGATCGGCCACTGGCAGGCGGTGCTGGTGATCGTCATCGTGTTCGCCGCGTCGGGGATGGCGCGGGGGATTGGCGCGGCCGGCTAGGCGCGGCCGGCTAGGCGCGGCCGGCTAGGGACGTCCGGTCAGGGACGCCCGGTCAGGGACGCCCGGTCAGTGATCCCCGGCTAGAGGCGGCCGCCCGGGCGTGACCGGGCGACGTTGCCGCCCGGTCGGTCCGTGCTCAGCGCACGAGGCACGGGCGCTTGTTGTTGAACGTCCAGCCCGGAATCAGATACTGCATCGCCGCCGCGTCGTCGCGGGCGCCGAGGCCGTGCTGCTTGTACAGCTCGTGCGCGAGCGCGACCGCATCCATGTCGATGTCGATGCCGAGCCCCGGCCGCTTCGGCACGTCCACCAGACCGTTCTCGATCTTCAGCGGCTCGCGCGTCAGCCGTTCGCCGTCCTGCCAGATCCAGTGCGTATCGATCGCGGTGACCTGGCCCGGCGCCGCGGCCGCGACGTGCGTGAACATCGCGAGCGACACGTCGAAGTGGTTGTTCGAATGCGAACCCCACGTGAGGCCCCAGTCGCGGCACATCTGCGCGACCCGCACCGAGCCCTGCATCGTCCAGAAGTGCGGATCGGCGAGCGGGATGTCGACGGCGTGCAGCTGCACCGCATGGCCCATCTGCCGCCAGTCGGTCGCGATCATGTTGGTCGCCGTCGGCAGCCCCGTCGCGCGGCGGAATTCGGCCATCACCTCGCGGCCCGAGTAACCGTTCTCCGCGCCGCAGGGATCTTCCGCGTACGCGAGCACGTGATGCTGGTCGCGGCACAGCCGCACGGCCTCCTCGAGCGACCATGCGCCGTTCGGATCGAGCGTCACGCGCGCGTCGGGGAAGCGCTCGGCGAGCGCCGTCACGGCCTCGATCTCGCTTGCCCCTTCGAATACGCCGCCCTTCAGCTTGAAGTCGTTGAAGCCGTAGCGCGCATGCGCGGCTTCGGCGAGCCGCACGACGGCTTCGGGCGTCAGCGCGGCTTCGTCGCGCACGCGTGTCCAGTCGTCGGTCGCGCCGCGGCCGTCGCGATAGGGCAGCGCCGTCTTCGTGCGATCGCCGATGTAGAACAGGTAGCCGAGCATCTCGACACGCTCGCGCTGCTGGCCTTCGCCGAGCAGCGCGGCGACCGGCACGCCGAGATGCTGACCGAGCAGGTCGAGCAGCGCGGCCTCGAGCGCGGTGACTGCGTGGATCGTCGTGCGCAGGTCGAAGGTCTGCAGCCCGCGGCCGCTCGCGTCGCGGTCGGCGAAGGTGCGCCGCACGTCGTTGAGCACCGCATGATAGTTGCCGACCGGCTGGCCGACGACGAGCGCGCGCGCGTCGTCGAGCGTGCGGCGGATGCTTTCGCCGCCCGGCACTTCGCCGACGCCCGTGCGACCCGCGCTGTCCTTCAGGATCACGAGGTTGCGGGTGAAGAACGGGCCGTGCGCGCCGCTCAGGTTGAGCAGCATGCTGTCGTGGCCGGCGACCGGAATCGCTTGCAGGTCGACGATGCGCGGCGTGTCGGGGGAGGGCGAGGCAGTGACGGCGTTCATGGGCGGCGATGGCGAGAGAGTGGGCGATGCCGTGCGGCAAAAGCTTTGCCGCGCGCGGCGGGAGGTGCGATCATTCGACAACCGATGTGCGCGGCGCGCAAGGCCCGCATGTCGACGCAACCCGAAACGGGGTGAAAGCGGCAACCGGGCCGGCGGCGCGCGAAACGCGAACGCGGCCCGATTGTCAGGCACGGGACCGGGGCGGTGCTGAACGGCCGACCTGAGTCGACAGGAGATCCGTGCGCCGATCATCAGTCGTCGGATGACTTGTGACGCAGTATAATGAATCATCGGCTTTCGCTCAAACCCCGCGTAAACCCTCGGCTCACATTACGATCATTCAAAAAGGAACCGGCCACATGTCCGTGCCTACGCTTCCCGCAGCGCCGCGCCGTCGCGCACGCAGCCTCGCACAAGATGTCGTCGACGCGCTGACCGCGCAGATCGAAAACGGCACGCTGCGTCCCGGCGACAAGCTGCCGACCGAAACCGAAGTCATGGCGGCGCAGGGCGTGAGCCGCACGGTCGTGCGCGAGGCGATCTCGCGGATGCAGGCGAGCGGCCTCGTCGAGACGCGCCACGGCATCGGCAGCTTCGTGCTGGAGCCGTCGCGCCGCCAGACGCTCGGCATCGATCCCGCGACGATCACGACGCTGCGCGACGTGCTCGCGGTGCTGGAGCTGCGCATCAGCCTCGAAAGCGAGTGCGCGAGCCTGGCCGCGCAGCGCGCGAACGATGCCGACCTCGCCGCGCTGCGACGCGCGCTCGACGCGATCGCGACGGGCGCGGGCGGCGGCCGCGACACCGCGCAGCTCGACTTCCAGTTCCACCTGCAGATCGCGCAATCCACCGGCAACCGCTATTTCGTCGACATCATGACGCAGCTCGGCACGTCGATCATCCCGCGCACGCGCGTGAACTCGGCGCGCTTTGCCGGCGACGACCTCGAGCGTTACGTGGGCCGGCTGAACCACGAGCACGAGGACATCTACGAGGCGATCGCGCGCCACGACCCGGAAGCGGCCCGCGCCGCGATGCGCACGCACCTCACGAACAGTCGCGAGCGGCTGCGCCGCGCGCACGAGGCGGCGGAGGCCGAGGCCGGCTGACCGCTGGCTGGGGCGTGGGGGCCGCGCGGCGGCGGGCCTGCCTCGAATCGCTTCAACATCAGTCGTCATACGAGATCGGTGCGGGCGGCGCCGGTCTCAGCGGCGAGGCGGCGTTTCCGCCGCCGGCCGCCTCCGTCGCCGATCAGCCTCCCTTCGTCACGATCGTCTTCCACGCGCCATTCTTCACCTGGTACAGCGTCGACATCCCGCTCTTCAGCGAGCCGTCGTTCGCGAACGAGATGCGGCCGGTCACGCCTTCGAAGTCGATTTTCTTGAGCGCCGGGCGATAGGCCTTCGGGTCGGTCGAGTTGGCCGCCTGCATCGCCTTGATCGCCGCCCACGCCGCGTCGTAGCCGAACTGCGCATACGACAGCACGTCGACGCCGAAGCGCTTCTTGAAGCGTGCCTCGAAATCCTTGCCCTGCGGCAGCTCGTCGAGCGGACGGCCGTATTCCCATGCCATCGCGCCTTCGGCGGCCGGGCCCGCGATCTTGATGAACTCGTTGTCCTTCACGCCGCCGCCGCCGACGAACTGTGCATTCAGCCCGAGCTGGCGCATCTGCTTGATGAAGTTCGCGGCGAGCGAATCGAGGCCGCCGAAGAAGATCAGGTCGGGATTCTTGGCCTTCAGGCTCGTGATCTGCGCGCGGAAATCGACCGCCTGGTTGTTGGTGAACTCGCGGCCGATGAGGTTGCCGCCCGCGGCCTTCACGGCCTTCTCGAATTCGTCGGCCTCGCCCTGGCCGAACGCGGTGCGGTCGTCGATGATCGCAATGCGCTTCGCCTTCGTCACCTCGACCGCGTACTTGCCCGCGTTGCCGGCATTCTGGCCGTCGGTCGCGATCACCATGAACATGTTCGCGAGCCCGCGCGACGTGAGCGTCGGGTTGGTCGCGGCCGGGTCGATGACCGGAATGCCGGCCTTGTCGTAGACCACCGACGCCGGGATCGTCGTCCCCGAATTGAAGTGGCCGACCACGACCGACACGTTCTGGTCGACCAGCGCCTGCGCGGCCTGCACGCCGATGCGCGGATCGGCCTGGTCGTCCTGCACGACGAGATTGAAGCGGGCGGGCTTGCCGGCGATCTGCACCTTCTGCGCGACCGCATCGTCGAGCGCGAGCTGGACACCGTTTTGCAGATCCTTGCCGTAGCCGGCGTTCACGCCGGTGAGCGGCGCGGCGAAGCCGACCTTCACGTCGGTTGTGTCGGCCGCCTGCGCGGCCTGTTGCGAGAGGAGGGCAAGCGCGGAGGCGATGGACACCGACAGCACGGAATGACGGAATTTCATGTTGTTCCTCTTGTTCGACACCGGCGAGTGGATACCGCGCGCACCAGGACGGGCCGGGCGCGTGCGACGGGCGGGCGGTTCGACCGCTTCTCGGAATCGGGCGGGGAGGTCGGCATCGTGACCCTCGGAAACATCTCCCGGCAGGCTCCGCGAAGAGCCCCGATTGCCTCGATATATAGGTCGCCGATATGCGCGGGTCTTGGAAATTTGCCGCGCATTCGATGCGGATTTGCGCATAGCTTCCGCGCGACCGGCCACGGCCGGTATCGGGAGTTTCCCGTCGCGAACGGAACGGGCGCGCAGAAGGGGGGAGCGGTGCGGGGCAAGGGCGCGGCGCGGCCTGTCGGGGCCGCGCCGCGCGTGGGCCGACGTCAGTCGGACAGGGCGTCCGAGGCGGCCTCGGCGTCGTCGTGCGACGCGGTCGTGCGGATCAGCGGGTCGCTGGTGCTCGGGCGGCCCGTTTCGACGTGGCCGGCGAAGCGGCGCAGGAAGCCGAGCTGCTGGCCGTCGCTGACGGTCAGGTCGTACCAGCCGTGGCTGCCGCGCAGGTCCCAGTAATCGTCGACGTGCGCGCCCGGCGCGAGATCGAACGTACGCGCGTGACCGTGGCCGTACGCGTTCGTGACCTTGAGCCGCACGGCCTTGTGGCCGCGGTTCATCAGGCGCAGCGTGATGTTGCCGTTCGCGACGTCGTAGCCGTAGATCACTTCGGGGTTCACGTTCGCGCTGCCGACGCCGGTCGCGAACGGGCCGCGGAAATGGCAATAGAAGCCGTTCGGGCCGTATACGTCGAGGTCGTACAGGCCGAGCGACGCGGCCGCGCTCCACGTATCGGCGATGCGTTTGCCGGCTTCGACCGTGTACGTCCACGGGCCGTCGACGCGGTTGCGCGACTGGACCTGGAACGCGGCGCCCGCGCGGCCCGTGTTCGCGAAGGTCAGCCGGAACTGGCCGTTCGCGGCTTCGACGCGGCCGTGCACGAACAGCTCGTACGGCAGCGCGCGCGCCGGGCGCAGCCCGGCTTCCTGTTTCGGCAGCTTCTGCAGCACCGGCGGCACCGGGATGTAATCGGGGTGGCGATTGCGATCCGGCGGCGCGTAGCCGCTCGTATCGGGCAGCGTCGGCCAGCCGGCGTCGGCCGTCGCGAAATCGAACGCGGCGGTCAGGTCGCCGCACACCGCGCGACGCCACGGCGACACGTTGGCGGCCGTGACCGGATACTGCGCGCCGAACCGCGCCTCGATGAATTGCAGCAGCGACGTGTGATCGAAGGTCTGCGAGCAGACCCAGCCGCCCTTGGTCCACGGCGACACGACCAGCATCGGCACGCGCGGCCCGAGCCCGTACGGGCCGGCCATGTGCGATGCGTCGCCGGCGAAAACCTCGTTGGTCGTCGCGACCGTCGACAGCCCGTTCTCGCGCGACTGCGGCGCGAACGGCGGCGGCACGTGATCGAAGAAGCCGTCGTTTTCGTCGTACGTGATGAAGAGGGCGGTCTTGCTCCACACGTCGGGATTCGACACGAGCGCCTTCAGCACCTGCTCGATGTACCACGCGCCGTAGTTCGCGGGCCAGTTCGGGTGCTCGGAATACGCTTCCGGCGCGCAGATCCACGACACCTGCGGCAGCGTGCCGTTCTTCACGTCCTGTTGCAGCACGTCGAACAGCGTGCCGCCGGCGCTGATGTTGGTGCCGGTGCGCGCCTTGTCGTACAGCGGCGTGCCGGGCAGCGCGGTGCGGTACTGGTTGAAGTAGAGCAGCGCGTTGTCGCCGTAGTTGCCGATGTACGGGTTCTGCGTCCAGCCCCACGAGCCGTTCGCGTCGAGCCCCGTGCCGACGTCCTGGTAGATCTTCCACGACACGCCGGCCTGTTCGAGCACTTCCGGATACGTCGTCCAGCCGTAGCCCTTTTCCTCGTTGCCGAGCACCGGGCCGCCGCCCGTGCCGTCGTTGCCGACGTAGCCCGTCCACATGTAGTAGCGGTTCGGGTCGGTCGAGCTCGGGATCGCGCAGTGGTACGCGTCGCAGATCGTGAACGCGTCGGCGAGCTGGTAATGGAACGGGATGTCGTCGCGCTTGAGGTACGCCATCGTCGTGGTGCCCTTGTTCGGCACCCACTGATCGTAGCGGCCCTTGTTCCACGCGGCGTGCATGTCCTGCCAGCCGTGCGGCAGGTCCTGCAGGAACTGCAGGCCGAGCTTGTCCGCGCCGGGGTGGAACGGCAGCAGTTCGGCCGGGCCGACCGGCTGGTGAAACACCGACTTGCCGTTCGCGAGGCGCAATGGGCGCGGGTCGCCGAAGCCGCGGACACCGCGCATCGTGCCGAAGTAGTGGTCGAACGAGCGGTTCTCCTGCATCAGGATCACGATGTGTTCGATGTCGCGGATCGTGCCGGTGCGGCGGTTCGCGGGAATCGCGAGCGCATCCCGGATCACGGGCGGAAACAGGTTCAGCGCGGCGGCGCCGGCAGTGCCGGCGGCGACGCGCAGGAAGTCACGACGGTTCGATCGGGTCATGGTCGTTATCGTGCGGTAAAGGGGGAGCCGATTGGCGGGACCTGCGGGAAAGGCGCGCACCGAATCGCAGGATGCGGCTGCGTCGGTGCGTGCCGCCGCGAGCATAGCGAGGAATCGGTGTCATTCATGTGAAGTCCGGAAACGTTTGCATGGACGGCGAACCGGTATCGGGATGCGCATCGCCGGCGGTCGTGGTGTAACGGGGAAAGCAGGAAAGCAGCGCGGCGGAGCAGCGCAACGCGGTGCCGGCGCGTCAGGCGTCGGTCACCCACGCGCCGAACCATTCGCTCGGGCGGGCGATCTCGTCCTGCGCGGCGACGAGTTCGAGTTCGTAACGGCGTGCGTCGTAGGTGGCCTTCACGACCGCATGCACGGCCGCGAGCGTGTGTTCGAACGCGGCGCGCACGGAGTCGCCGCGCAGCCGGCACGCGACGAAGATCGCGCTGGTGAGGTCGCCGACGCCGACCGGGTGGCGCGGAAACGCATACAGCGGCCGCTGGCCGATCCACGCTTCGGTTTCGGTGACGGCGAGCATGTTGAAACGGTCGGCCGGGCTGTTGCGGTCGTGCAGGTGCTTGACGAGGATGATCTGCGGGCCGCGGCGGATCAGCGCGCGGCAGGCGTCGACGGCTTCGGCGACGGTCTCGATGTGCCGCCCGGCGAGCTTCTGCAGTTCGGTATGGTTCGGCGACATGCCGTCGGCGAGCGCGGGCACCTCCTGGACGATGAATTCCTCGACGCCGGGCTCGGGCCGGATGCCGCCCGTCTGGCCCATCGCCGGATCGCAGAAGTACCACGCGTTCGGATTCATCGCCTTCACCGAGCGCACGATCTCGACCGCCGCGCGCGCCTGCGGCGGCGAGCCGAGGAAGCCGGACAGCACCGCGTCGCAACGTTTGAGCGCGCCGATGGCGGCGATGCCGTCGACGAGCTGTTCCATCTTCGCGGCATCGATCGCGCTGCCGGCCCAGTGGCCGTACTGCATGTGATTCGACAACTGGACGGTGTTGAGCGGCCAGACGTTGACGCCGAGGCGCTGCATCGGAAACACGGCCGCACTGTTGCCGGCATGGCCGTAGATGACGTGCGACTGAATGCTGAGGACGTTTTTCATGGGAATTCGCCTGCACGCGTTTCAGGGTCACGTCACACGATACCCGAGTTCGTCATACGCGCGGAAGTCGCGCGGCCCCGGAGTGTTGCGCGCCGTCGTCACGCGAGCGCGTAGAATCGCGGGGCGCGAGCCCGTCCCGCTGCACTCCGGCGGCCCGCGCGCGTCCCCCCATCACCGTGATCGCCATGCTTTCGATTTGCAAGATGTTGTCCGTCGCGCGTGCCGCGGTGCTCGGCGCGAGCGCCGCCGCCGCGTGCGCGCTGCCCGTTGCGGGCGTTGCCGCGACGCCCGCCGCCAACGACGGGCCCGCGTACGGCCCGCGGCTGGAAGGGTTTGCGTATCCGGCGCCCGTGCACGCGTACGCGTTCGTGTCGCAGCGGGAAACCCTCGAGATGGCGTACCTCGACGTGCAGCCCGCGCACCCGAACGGCCGCACCGTCGTGCTGCTGCACGGCAAGAACTTCTGCGCGGCGACCTGGGAAGACACGATCGACGTGCTGAGCCGCGCCGGCTATCGCGTGATCGCGCCGGACCAGATCGGTTTCTGCAAGTCGTCGAAGCCCGAGCGCTACCAGTACAGCTTCCAGCAACTCGCGCGCAACACGCACGCGCTGCTCGAATCGCTCGGCGTGAAGTCGGCGACGATCATCGGCCATTCGACGGGCGGGATGCTCGCGGTCCGCTACGCGCTGATGTATCCGAAGGCGACCGACCAGCTCGTGCTCGTGAACCCGATCGGCCTCGAGGACTGGAAGGCGCTCGGCGTGCCGCCGCTGTCGGTCGACTACTGGTATGCGCGCGAGCAGAAGACCACGGCCGACGGCATCCGCCGCTACGAGCAGGCGACCTACTATGCGGGCAAGTGGTCGCCGTCGTACGAGCGTTGGGTGCAGATGCTCGCCGGGATGTATCGCGGCGCCGGCCGCGACGCGGTCGCGTGGAACTCCGCGCTGATCTACGACATGATCTTCACGCAGCCGGTGGTCTACGAATTCGGCGCGATCCGCGTGCCGACGCTGTTGATGATCGGCGACAAGGACACGACCGCGATCGGCAAGGACGCCGCGCCGCCCGACGTGCATGCGAAGCTCGGCCGCTATCCGGAGCTCGCGAAGCGCACGCAGGCCGCGATTCCCGGCGCGCAGCTCGTCGAATTCCCGGCGCTCGGGCACGCGCCGCAGATCCAGGACCCCGACGCGTTCCACAAGGCGCTGCTCGACGGGCTGGAGGCCGTGCGCCCGCAGTGACGCGGAGCAGGCCGCCGGCCGCGCACCGTCGGGCGGTCAGCCTGCCTCGTTCGCGAGCTCGTCGCGGATCTGCGCGGCCAGTTCGAACGAGCGCAGCCGCGCGGCGTGATCGTAGATCTGCGCGGTGATGATCAGCTCGTCGGCGCCCGTCTGCGCGATGCGCTCGCGCAGCTTGTCGCGCACCGTGTCGCGCGAGCCGACCGCCGCGAACGACAGCGAATGCGCGACGGTCGCGAGTTCGAGTTCGTTCGCCTCGAGCACGTCGACGGGCGGCGGCAGCTTGCCCGGCGTGCCGCGCCGCAGGTTGATGAACTGCTGCTGCAGCGACGTGAACAGGCGCCGTGCCTCGTCGTCGGTCTCGGCCGCGAACACGTTGACGCCCACCATCGCATGCGGCTTCGGCCACGCGGCCGACGGCCGGTACTGCGCGCGATAGATCTCGAGCGCGCGCATCAGGTAATCCGGCGCGAAGTGCGACGCGAACGCGAACGGCAGCCCGAGCATCGCCGCGAGCTGCGCGCTGAACAGGCTCGAACCGAGCAGCCACACCGGGACGTCGAGCCCCGCGCCGGGCACCGCCCGCACGCGCTGGCCGGGCACCGGCTCCGCGAAGTAGCGCTGCAGCTCCGCGACGTCGTCCGGAAACGAATCCGCGCTGCCGATCAGGTCGCGGCGCAGCGCGCGCGACGTGGTCTGGTCGGTGCCGGGCGCGCGGCCGAGGCCGAGGTCGATGCGCCCCGGATACAGCGACGCGAGCGTGCCGAACTGTTCGGCGATCACGAGCGGCGCATGGTTCGGCAGCATGATGCCGCCCGAGCCGACCCGGATCGTGCGCGTGGCGCCCGCGACGTGGCCGATCACGACGGCGGTGGCCGCGCTCGCGATGCCCGGCATGTTGTGATGCTCGGCCAGCCAGTAGCGCCGGTAGCCCCAGCGTTCCGCGTGCTGTGCGAGATCGACGGTGTTGCGGAACGCTTGCGAGGCGTCGGCGCCGGCCGGGATGGGGGCGAGATCGAGTACGGAAAACGGTGTCATCGGAAGACCTTCGAAACGGGTGGCGTGGTGATGCGCTGACGCAACAAACGCCTACGATTTTGCCAAAGGGTTCCGGAACGTGCTGGCGGCGCGCGCATACCCATGCGCCTTACAGGGACGCAGGGTTCCTTGCGATGATCGTTGCAAAAATCAATTCAATCGCCAATTAATGACCAAACTTTACGGCGATTGGAAATGAAACCGCATCGACATACAAATTTGCACGAAATGTCTGATTTTAAAGACTGCAATACGCCTGCAAAGTACTTACGCTAACGTGAACGTGGCCGGGCCGATCGGGCTCGTCGACCGCTCAGCTTTGCTGGAATCGCACTAGTCCGTTTCCCGGAACGCCGAGCGCCGGGCGCGCGCCGACTGTTAAAATCCGGCGCCTGCCCATCTTGTGCCGATGGAGCCATTCGAGTCTTCCCGCATGCCGTCCGGGCGCTGCGCGGGGATACGCCACGCGAAGCCGGGCATGGCCGCACCCGAACGACGGGTCGTGCCTCCCCCATTACAGACGCTGCAGGAACAAGGAGTCGGGTCGTGCCCGCGTTCGTCGTAGTCGGAATACCGCATCACGTTCAATCACGCTCGAGCGTTTGCCATGGCGCCCAGGTCGCCGGGAGGCGTCGCGCATGACGCCGATCGTCACGCTGCTCGACTGGCTCCTGATCGCGTTCACGCTCGCCGCGGCCGGCTATGCGCTCGTCGCGGCCTTCGCGCCGCGGCCGCGCACGCCGCGCACGGCGGTGCGCGACGGCTTCGAGCCGGTCAGCGTGCTGAAGCCGTTGTGCGGCGCGGAGCCGCACCTGTACGACAACCTCGCGACCTTCTGCACGCAGCGCCACCCTTGCTACGAGGTGCTGTTCGGCGTCGCATCGCCGGCCGATCCGGCCATCGCCGTCGTCGAGCGGCTGCGCGCCGCTCATCCGGCGTGCGACATCACGCTCGTGGTCGACGCGCGCGTGCACGGCAAGAACCTGAAGGTCAGCAACCTGATCAATCTCGCCGAGCGCGCGAAATACGGACGCATCGTGATCGCGGACAGCGACATCGCGGTGCAGCCCGACTATCTGGAGCGCGTGACGGCGCCGCTCGCCGACGCGTCGGTCGGGGTCGTCACGTGCCTGTATCATGCGCGCAGCGTCGGCGGCTTCTGGACGCGCATCGGCGCGCTGTTCGTCGACGCCTGGTTCGCGCCGTCGGTGCGCATCACGCACCTCGGCCGCTCGAGCCGCTTCGGCTTCGGCGCGACGCTCGCGCTCACGCGCGACACGCTCGAGCGGATCGGCGGCCTCTTCGCACTGAAGGACGAACTGGCGGACGATTTCTGGCTGGCCGAGCTGCCGCGTCGGCTCGGGCGGCGCACCGTGCTGTCCGAGGTCGAGGTCGCGACTGACGTGATCGAACCGTCGTTCGGGCCGCTGTGGCGCCGCGAGACGCGCTGGCTGCGCACGATCCGTTCGCTGAACCCGGCCGGCTTCGCGTTCCTGTTCATCACGTTTACCGCGCCGTGGCTCGCGATCGGCGCGGCGCTCGCGTGGCGCCTCGACGGCACCTTCGCCGGCACGCTGGCGGGCGGGGCGGCCGCGCTCGGCGCATTCGGGCGGCTCGTGCTGCACGCGCGCGGCGAGGACGGCTGGCGCGCGTTCTGGCGCGACCTGCCGCTCGTCCCGGTGCGCGACACGCTGCTCGCGCTGGAGTGGCTCGCGGCCGTGTTCGGCACCCATGTCGTGTGGCGCGGCGCGAGGATGACGGTCGTCGGCGGCGAACGCGCGACGGCGGCCGTGGAAGCAGTGGACGGCCGCTAGGGCTGGCGATCGGACCCGGCCCGCGGGCCGACACGCGTCGCACGGCGCAGCCGCGCGGCGCGACATGACGAAGAGGCGGGCGCCGGCATGGCGGCCCGCGGATTTTTTGACTGAATCGTTGTAACGAAACGAACTATGCAGGCTACCGGAGCATTCATGAAAACGCTGTTCTTGCAGGCCCCTTCGTATGACGGCTTCGACGGCGGAGCCGGCTCGCGCTATCAGGCGAAGCGCGAAATCCGTTCCTTCTGGTATCCGACCTGGCTCGCGCAGCCGGCCGCGCTCGTGCCGGGCAGCCGCGTCGTCGACGCGCCGGCCGACGGCCTGTCGGTCGAGGAAACGCTGAAGATCGCCAACGACTACGACCTCGTGATCATCCACACGAGCACGCCGTCGTTCCCGACCGACGCGATGTTCGCGCAGGATCTGAAGAAGATGAAGCCGTCGATGCTGGTCGGCATGGTGGGCGCGAAGGTGATGGTCGATCCGCACAACTCGCTCACGGCGAGCGACGCCATCGACTTCGTGTGCCGCGAGGAATTCGACTACACCTGCAAGGAGCTCGCCGAAGGCAAGCCGTTCGCCGAGATCAAGGGCTTGAGCTGGCGCGCGAAGGACGGCTCGATCGAGCACAACGAAGCGCGTCCGATCCTCGAGAACATGGACGAACTGCCGTTCGTCGCGCCCGTCTACAAGCGCGACCTGAAGATCGACAACTACTTCATCGGCTACCTGAACTATCCGTACGTGTCGATCTACACGGGCCGCGGCTGCAAGTCGCGCTGCACGTTCTGCCTGTGGCCGCAGACGGTCAGCGGGCATCGCTACCGCACGCGCTCGGTCGAGAACGTGCTCGCGGAAGCGAAGTGGATCCGCGACAACATGCCGGAAGTGAAGGAGCTGATGTTCGATGACGACACCTTCACCGACGATCTGCCGCGCGCCGAAGCCATCGCGATCGGCCTGGGCAAGCTCGGCATGACCTGGTCGTGCAACGCGAAGGCCAACGTGCCGTACAAGTCGCTGAAGATCATGAAGGAAAACGGCTTGCGCCTGCTGCTGGTCGGCTTCGAATCGGGCGACGACCAGATCCTCGTGAACATCAAGAAGGGCGTGCGCACCGATTTCGCGCGCCGCTTCAGCGCGGACTGCAAGAAGCTCGGCATCAAGATCCACGGCACCTTCATCCTCGGGCTGCCGGGCGAGACGAAGGAAACCATCAAGAAGACGATCGAGTACGCGAAGGAAATCAACCCGCACACGATCCAGGTGTCGCTCGCCGCACCGTATCCGGGCACGACGCTGTACAAGCAGGCCGTCGAAAACGGCTGGATGGAAGAGAACAAGACGATCAACCTCGTCAGCAAGGAGGGCGTGCAGCTCGCGGCGATCGGCTATGCGCACCTGTCGCGCGACGAGATCTATCACCACCTCGAACAGTTCTATCGCGAGTTCTACTTCCGTCCGTCGAAGATCTGGGAAATCGTGCGCGAGATGCTGACGAGCTGGGACATGATGAAGCGGCGCCTGCGCGAAGGCGTCGAGTTCTTCCGCTTCCTGCGCGCGCACGAGGCCTGATCCGTGGCGACGCAGCGGGCGGCGCGGGCGCTGATCTTCACCGCGGACGACTTCGGGCTGCACCCACGCGTCAACGCGGCGGTCGAGCGCGCGCACCGCGACGGCGTGCTGAACGCCGCGAGCCTGATGGTCGGCGCACCCGCCGCGCAGGATGCGATCGAGCGCGCGCGGCGGCTGCCGTCGCTCGCGGTCGGGCTGCATCTGGTGCTCGCGGACGGGCCGGCCACGCTGCCCGCGCATGAGATTCCCGCGCTCGTCGGGCCCGACGGGCGCTTCGGCGACGCGATGGCGAAGGACGGTTGTCGCTTCTTCTTCCTGCCGCACGTGCGCGCGCAACTGCGCCGGGAAATCCGTGCGCAGTTCGACGCGTTCGCGGCGAGCGGCCTGCCGCTCGACCACGTGAACGCGCACAAGCATTTCCACCTGCATCCGACCGTGCTGTCGATGATCGTCGAGATCGGCCGCGACTACGGGCTGCGCGCGGTACGGCTGCCGTACGAAACGAGCGCGCCCGCGCTGCTGAAGCCGTGGATCGCGCTGGTGCGCGCGCGGCTCGACCGCGCGGGGCTCGCGCACAACGACTACGTGGTCGGCATCGAGCATACGGGCGCGATGGACGAGGCCGTGCTGCTCGACGCGCTCGCGAAGCTGCCGCCGGGCGTCGGCGAGATCTACTGCCATCCGGCCGAAGCGGGCGATGGCCCGATCACGCCGACGATGGCCGGCTATCGCCCGGTCGACGAACTCGATGCGCTGCTGTCGCCGCGCGTCGCGGCCGCGCTGAAGGCGGCGGGCGTCGCGACCGGCGGCTTCGCCGACGTGTTCGGCGGGCCTGCGGCGCGGCGCGGCGCGCACGCGTCGCGCGCAGCGGGAGCGCAGCCGTCATGAGCAAGTGGATCAAGTGGCTCGGCTGGCCGATCGGCATCGGCATCCTGCTCGCGCTGGGGCTGCACGAAGGCGTCGATGACGTATCGCAGATGCTCGCGCGCGCCGGCTACGCGCTGCTGTGGCTCGTGCCGTTCCACGCGCTGCCGCTGTTGCTCGATGCGTACGCATGGCACCAACTGCTCGACCGGCGCGGCTCGCTGCCGTTCCTGTGGTGGATCGCGACCGTGCGCGAGGCGGTGAACCGGCTGCTGCCGGTGGTCGGCATCGGCGGCGAGATCGTCGGCATCCGGCTCGCGCGCTGGCAGGTGCCCGACGCGAGCCGCGTGACCGCGTCGGTGATCGTCGAGGTGCTCGTGACGATCGTCGTCCAGTATGCGTTCGCGGCGCTCGGCCTCGTGCTGCTGCTCTCGACGACCGACAACATGGGCGGCGGCACGATCGGCCTCGCGCTGCTGCTGACGCTGCCGTTGCCGGTGCTCGGCGTGGTGCTGATGCGGCGCGGCGGCATCTTCCATGCGATCGAGCGTTTCGCGGGCCGCCTGCTCGGCGATTCGCACCGGCTGCTGCAGGGCGTCGACGGCCGCCGGCTCGACGCCGACATCGATTCGCTGATGTCGCGCACGGGCCTGCTGTTCAGCGCGTTCTTCTGGCAACTGTCCGGCTACGTGCTCGGCGCGCTCGAGATCTATTGGGCGCTCGCGCTGCTCGGCCACCCGGTGTCGATCGGCGGCGCGATCGCGATCGAGGCGATGACGCAGGCCGTGCGTCATGCGGCGTTCATGGTGCCGGGCGGGCTCGGCGTGCAGGAGGCGACCGTCGTGCTGCTCGCGCAGATGTTCGGCGTCGACCGCGAGACGGCGCTGTCGCTCGCGGTGGTCAAGCGCGGCCGCGAGGTGCTGTTCGGCTGCCTCGCGCTCGGCTCGTGGCAGCTTGCCGAGCTGGTGCGCACGCGCCGCCGCCTGGGCGCGCCGCCGGCCGGGCCGCGCGCGGCGCCCCCGGCGAATCGGGCGCCCGAAACCCGGACCGAAACCGAAACGACGCATTGAACAGCGGACGGCCCGCGCGGCCCGTCTCGCGCTTTTGGCGTCGCGCGGGTATCCTTGCCGCGTGTTTTCTCCACGCGCCATTCTTCCGATGATTTTCCGTTTCCGGCTGCTTTCCGTGACGATGCTGGCCGCCGCGCTGGCGCTGACCGGTTGCGACGACCAGGGCCATCTCGACGTGCAACGTATCAGGGATTTCTTCAACGCGATCAAGCCCGCGCCGCTGCTGCTGAAGGGGCTGAAGGTCGGCGAATCGACCGAGGCCGACGTGCGCGGCACGATGGGCAAGCCCGAGACCGAGCGCACGTTCACCGACGGCTCGAAGCGTCTCGAATATCCGCGCGGCCCGATGGGCAACCAGACCTGGTTCGTCGATCTCGATGCGAACGGGCGCTACACGGGCGCGACGCAGGTACTGACCGCCGAGAATTTCGCGAAAGTGCGCCCGGGGATGGACGAGGAGGAGGTGCGGCGCCTGCTCGGCAAGCCCGGCGACATCGCGCAGTATCCGCTGAAGCCGGAGACGGTCTGGAGCTGGCGCTGGCTCGAGGACGGCGTCAACACCGACGCGTTCTTCAACGTTCATTTCGGCCCGGACGGGCTCGTCTACACGACTTCGCGCTCCGACATCCTGAAAGGGCGGTGACGCTCACGCGCGGCGCTTCTTCAGCCAGTCGCGCAGCGCGTCGCGGGCATGAGCAAGCGATTGTGTGGCGTGTGTCCCGACCTGCCCATTCGGCCCGATGGCCAGTCCGGCGCTATATCGAAAAAGCGACCGGAAAATTGCAAAAAAACCGCTTCCCGGCATGTCATCCGACTGTCAGGGAGCGGTTTTTTTCCTTTTGAAACAGCGACGTAGGTCGTGTGCAGAAATGGTGGGACGAATTGTTGCGACGCAGCAATCGCCCGCATGGTGATTTGAGGCAAATAATTTCGCTTGCGACTATCCGCGTCACTCCGGCGCGGGACAGGCATGCGCGTCGGCATTCATTCAACTCTGGAGACGCGCGTGTTCCTTTACGGCTTTGGTCCCGTCCTCTGGGCCGGCACCGTGCAGACCATCGAGCTGTCGGTGCTGTCGCTCGCCACCGCGGTGGCGCTGGGGCTGATCGGCGCGGTGGCGAAGCTGTCGCACAACCGGGTGCTGCGAGCGATCGCGACCGGTTATACGACGCTGATCCGCTCGGTGCCCGATCTTGTGCTGATGCTGCTGCTGTTCTACAGCATCCAGATCTGGCTGAACCAGTTCACCGACCTCGTCGGCTGGAACCAGATCGACATCGATCCGTTCGTGGCCGGCGTGCTGACGCTCGGCTTCATCTACGGCGCGTACTTCACCGAGACGTTTCGCGGCGCATTCCTGTCGGTGCCGCGCGGCCAGCTCGAAGCCGGTTCGGCTTACGGGATGAGCGGCGCGCGCGTGTTCGCGCGGATCATGTTTCCGCAGATGATGCGCTTTGCGCTGCCGGGCATCGGCAACAACTGGCAGGTGCTCGTGAAGGCGACCGCGCTGGTGTCGATCATCGGTCTCGCGGACGTCGTGAAGGCCGCGCAGGACGCCGGCAAGAGCACGTTCAACATGTTCTTCTTCATCCTCGTCGCGGCGCTGATCTACCTTGCGATCACGACCGTTTCCAACCTCGTGCTGATCCAGCTCGAGAAGCGTTATTCCATGGGCGTGCGGCACGCAGAACTATGATCGAGATCCTTCAGGAATTCGGCAAGGCGTTCCTTTTCTGGGACGGCCAGCGCCTGTCCGGCCTCGCGGTCACGCTGTGGCTGCTCGTCGCATCGATTTCGCTCGGCTTCGTGTGCGCGGTGCCGCTCGCGGTCGCGCGCGTGTCGAGGAACAAGTGGGTGTCGACGCCCGTGCGGTTCTACACGTACGTGTTCCGCGGCACGCCGCTCTACGTGCAGTTGCTGCTGATGTACACGGGCATGTACAGCCTCGAGTTCGTGCGCTCGCACTCGCTGCTCGATGCGTTTTTCCGCAGCGGTTTCAACTGCGCGATCCTCGCGTTCGCGCTGAACACCTGCGCGTACACCACCGAGATCTTCGCCGGAGCGATCCGTGCGATTCCGCATGGAGAGGTCGAGGCGGCGCGCGCGTACGGGATGTCGCCGTTCACGATGTACCGCCGCGTGATCCTGCCGTCGGCGCTGCGCCGTGCGCTGCCGCTGTACAGCAACGAGGTGATCCTGATGCTGCACGCGACGACCGTCGCGTTCACGGCGACCGTGCCGGACATCCTGAAGGTCGCGCGCGACGCCAATTCCGCGACCTACATGGCGTTCCAGTCGTTCGGGATCGCCGCGCTGATCTATCTTGCGGTATCGTTCGCACTCGTCGCGGCGTTTCGCCGCGCGGAGCGCCACTGGCTCGCGTATCTCGCGGCCGCCCGTCATTGAATTACTTCGAGGAGAGCCAGTTGGCCGAGATCACTCAAACGAGCGCGTCCGCTTCCGTCAAGCTTGCCGCGGTCGATATCCACAAGCGCTATGGCGACAACGAGGTGCTCAAGGGCGTGTCGCTGAACGCGAAGGCCGGCGACGTCATCAGCATCATCGGCGCGAGCGGCTCGGGCAAGAGCACGTTCCTGCGCTGCATCAATTTCCTCGAGCGGCCGAATGCGGGGCAGATCGTCGTCGACGGCGAGGCCGTGCGCACGAAGACCGACCGCGCCGGCGCGCTCGAAGTCGCCGATCACAAGCAGTTGCAGCGCATCCGCACGAAGCTTGCGATGGTGTTCCAGCACTTCAACCTGTGGGCGCACATGAACGTGCTGGAGAACGTGATGGAGGCGCCCGTGCACGTGCTCGGCATTTCGAAGAAGGAGGCCGAGGAGCGTGCGCGCGAGTATCTGGAGAAGGTCGGTTTGCCGCCGCGCGTCGAGAAGCAGTATCCGTCGCATTTGTCGGGCGGCCAGCAGCAGCGCGTGGCGATCGCGCGGGCGCTGGCGATGCATCCTGACGTGATGCTGTTCGACGAGCCGACTTCCGCGCTCGATCCGGAGCTGGTGGGCGAAGTGCTGAAGGTGATGCAGAAGCTGGCCGAGGAAGGCCGCACGATGATCGTCGTCACGCACGAGATGGGATTCGCGCGCAACGTGTCGAACCACGTGATGTTCCTGCATCAGGGGCGGACCGAGGAAGAGGGCGATCCGAAGGAGGTGCTGGTGCGTCCGCAGAGCGAGCGGCTCAAGCAGTTCCTGTCGGGCAGCCTCAAGTAACGCGACAGGGCGGGTTTCAACGTGGTACCGGTGTCTCGTCCCGCAGGCGCCACCCGCACGACGCAGGTGGCGATCGTTGCATTGCCGCCCGTGTCGATGTCGGGCGTGGGGCCGATCGTCGATGCGCTGAATCTCGCGAACGAGATCGACGGGCGGCTTTTGTACCGTTGGCAGGTGTGTTCGTGGGATGGGCGGCCGGTGCCGCTCGCGGGCGGCGCGCAGTGGCATGCCGATGCGGCGTTCAACGATGCGATCGCGTGCGACTGGTTGATCGTCGTGTCGGAGCGGTTTCAGCAGTTTGCCGATTACCGGTTGTTTCTCGCGAGTCTCGCGCGGGTCGGGCAGCGCACCCCCGTTGTGACCGGCATTCATCACGGCGTGTGGTGGCTGGCGATGGCGGGGCAGCTTTCCGGGTATCGCGTGAGCGTGAATTGGGAGACGTATCAGCAGTTCGCCGAGCAGTTCGAGCGGTCGATCGTCACGCAGCAGATCTTCGAGATCGATCGCGATCGGGCGACCTGTGCCGGTGGGCAGGCGACCGTCGATTTCATGCTGGCCATGATCGGCCGCGAACATGGGGCGGACCTCGCGGAGCGGATTGCCGATGCGCTTGGGGCCGGCACGCTGCGCAGCGGTGAGGAACGGCAGCGGATTCCTTTTGTTACCGCGCCCGGTGAGCGACATCCTCGGTTGAATGATGCTTTGCTGTTGATGGAAGCCAATATCGAAGATCCGTTGACGACCGCTGAGATCGCCGGGCTCGTCGGCGTTTCGCGCCGGCAACTGGAGCGGCTCTTTCGGCAGTATCTCGGGGCGATGCCCTCGAAGTATTACCTCAATCTTCGGCTGCTCAAGGCTCGGACGCAGTTGCAGCGGACCAGCAAGTCGGTCGTTCAGGTTTCTCTCGCTTGTGGGTTCTCTTCTGCCGCGCACTTCTCTAATGCTTACCGCGAAAGGTTCGGGGTTACGCCTCGGGAAGACCGGCGAGCGTGGCTCGAGAAGCAGACTGGCGGCGGCAGTGAACCTCGTGGAGGGGCGCTCGTCGAGCGCGAGAAGGGGTGATGTTCGGGGTGGTGAGCGGTCGTGCGGTTTGCTCTCTCGTGAAGTACCTGTGATCGTGTCGGTCTATTAGCGTCGCCCCTGCGCGGGGCAGCGGTCACTTTTCTTTGTCTTGCCAAAGAAAAGTAACCAAAAGAAAGGCGCCCGAAAACGCATGACCTCCCGGTGCCATGGCACTCAGAGTGGATCGCACAAAAGTGTCCGCGCCAGCCACGAACCCAGAGTGGTTCGAGCAATGGTTCTGACACCACTCGCTACCCCACGGAGCGGTATACCGCCCGCTAGCTCCGTCCTCGCTTCGCTCGGCCGACAGGTACTTCAAGGGCGCGGTTGCATTCACGCTTCTCTGCACGACTACCCGCCGCCAGGCACTTTTTTCGCGGCATTGGTAGCCCAATCTCTTGAAGATGTTCTCGCGACCGCGATGTGTTTGCGGCCCCAATTTTCTCGCGGCGGAGCGGCAAATTCCTGCATTTCGGAAGTTGTCTTTCGTCCAGGGGCGAGCGATGGCAGCTGGCTGGGGATGGATGGACCTGTCGGCCGAGCGAAGCGAGGACGGAGCTAGCGGACGGTATACCGCTCCGTGGGGTGGCCAGTGGTGTCAGAACCCTTGCTCGAACCACTCTGGGGTCCTGACTGGCGCGGACACTTTTGTGCGGACCACTCTGGGGCGCCATGGCACCGGTAAGTCATGCGTTATCTGAGCGCCTTTCTTTTGGTTACTTTTCTTTGGCAAGACAAAGAAAAGTGACCGCTGCCCCGCGGAGGGGCGACGCTAATAGACCGACACGATCACAGGAATTTCACGACCCCGGAAGCGCCCCCGAGACAGCGAGAAAAAGCCGCAAAATACCGACCCACATCAACCAACCGACCTGCCCGGAAGGGCAAAACCCAAACCTTCCGATAGAACCCGTCGCAATTGCGCAAGACGCTTGCGTCACCCTTACCTAAACTTGATCCTGTTGAACCCTCTTACGAAACCGAAAGGAACGACCATGACGACCTCGACCGTGACCCGCCAGACATTCGACGAAGTGATGGTGCCGGTATTCTCTCCCGCGCCGTTCGTGCCGGACCGTGCAGAGGGCTCGCGCGTATGGGACACGGCCGGCCGTGAATACATCGACTTCGCCTGCGGCATCGCGGTCACGTCACTCGGCCACGGCCACCCGGAACTGCTGAAGGTGCTGGACGAACAAGGCCGCAAGCTCTGGCACATCGGCAACGGCTACACGAACGAACCGGTCCTGCGCCTCGCGAAGCGCCTCGAATCGCTGACCTTCGCCGACCGCGCATTCTTCGCGAACTCGGGCGCGGAAGCGAACGAAGCCGCGCTGAAACTCGCGCGCCGCGTCGCCTTCGACCGCCACGGCGCCGACAAGGTCGAAATCGTGTCGTTCGTGCAGTCGTTCCACGGCCGCACGTTCTTCACGGTCAGCGTCGGCGGCCAGCCGAAATACTCGGAAGGCTTCGGCCCCGTGCCGGAAGGCATCAAGCACCTGCCGTTCAACGACATCGAAGCCGCGAAGGCCGCGATCGGCCCGAAAACCTGCGCGGTGATCGTCGAGCCGGTGCAGGGCGAAGGCGGCGTGATTCCCGCCGATCCGGCGTTCCTCAAGGCACTGCGCGAAGCGTGCGACGCGAACGACGCCCTGCTGATCTTCGACGAAGTGCAAACGGGCGTCGGCCGCACGGGCCAGTTCTACGCCTACATGGACACGGGCGTCACGCCCGACATCCTGACGACCGCGAAAGCGCTCGGCAACGGCTTCCCGATCGGCGCGATGCTGACGACGAACGAACTGGCCGCGCACTTCAAGGTCGGCGTGCACGGCACGACGTACGGCGGCAACCCGCTCGCATCGGCGATCGCCGACAAGGTCGTCGAACTGATCGGCGACCCGGCCCTGCTCGAAGGCGTGCGCGAACGCAGCGTGCGCCTGAAGGGCGCGCTCGAACGCATCAACGCGCGCTTCGGCATCTTCAAGGACATCCGCGGCAAGGGCCTCCTGGTCGGCGCCGAACTCACCGCCGCATTCGACGGCCGCGCGAAGGACTTCGTCACCGCCGCCGCCGAGCAAGGCCTGATCATGCTCATCGCCGGCCCGAACGTGCTGCGCTTCGTGCCGTCGCTCGTGATCCCGTTCGACCTGCTCGACGAAGGCGTGAAGCGCTTCGAGAAGGCAGTCGAGCAGGTGGTCGCGGCCCAGGAAGCCACCGCGCGCTGATCGGCGCTCCCATCGCAGACAGGAACGACGATGCTATTTGTTCGCCCCGGCAAACTCACGGATCTCGATGCGCTCGCGCACATGGCGCGCACCGCGCAGCCGGTCCTGCACTCGCTGCCGCACGACCGCGCGGCGCTCGAAGCGCGTGTGGCGCTCTCGGAAGATTCGTTTCGCGCGGACGTCGACTTCGCCGGCGAGGAGTTCTACCTCTTCGTACTCGAGGATTCGTCGACCGGCAAGCTGCTCGGCACGGCGAGCATCGTGGCCGCGGCCGGCTACTCGGAACCGTTCTACGCGTTCCGCAACGACGCGCTGATCCACGCGTCGCGCGAGCTGCACGTGAACCGCAAGATCCATGCGCTCACGATGTCGCACGAGTTGACCGGCAAGAGCCGGCTCGCGGGCTTCTACGTCGATCCGTCGCTGCGCGGCGACGCGGCCGCGCACCTGATCTCGCGCGCCCGGATGATGTACATCGCCGCGAACCGCCGCCGCTTCACGCCCGAAGTATTCACGCTGCTGCTCGGCGTGAGCGACGGCAACGGCGCATCGCCGTTCTGGGAAGCGGTGGGCCGCAAGTTCTTCGGCCGCGATTTCACCGACGTCGACATCGCCTCGGGCGGCCGCAGCCGCACGTTCATCGCCGAAGTGATGCCGGCCTATCCGCTCTACGTGCCGCTGCTGCCGGAAGCCGCACAGCGCGTGCTCGGCGAGCCGAACGAAACGGCGCTGCTCGCATACGACATCCATCTGGAGGAAGGCTTCGAGCCCGACCGCTTCGTCGACATCTTCGACGCGGGCCCGGTATTGACCGCGCAGGTCGATCGCACCGCGTGCGTGAAGCACGGCGCGGAGCGCGTCGTGCGCGAGGCCGCGCATCAGCAGGGCGACGTCGCGTACCTGGTGTCGACGGGCAGCGGCGAATCGTTCCGCTGCGTGCTGGCCGACCTGCCGGGCGAGACGGCCGACGCGCGGGGCGCCGAGGCGCCGCTGGCCGGCGACGTGCGCGCGGCGCTCGACGTGAAGGAAGGCGATGTCGTGCGCTGCGTGCCGCTGCATCGCCGCGACGATGAAGAATCGAAGGGAGACGCAGCATGATCGTCGTTCGTGTCGTACAAACGGGCGACGTCGACGCGCTCGTGTCGCTCGCGCAGGAAACCGGGCCGGGCCTGACCACGTTCAAGCCCGACCGCGACGCGCTCGCCGCGCGCATCGAACGCTCGCGCCGCACGCTGGAGGGCAAGGCGGCGCCGGGCGAAGCCGGCTACTTCTTCGTGATGGAAGATTCGAAGACGGGCGACATCGCGGGCGTGTGCGGGATCGAGACGCAGGTCGGCCTCGAGCAGCCGTTCTACAACTACCGCGTGAGCACGGTCGTGCACGCGAGCCAGGAGCTCGGCGTGTGGACGCGGATGTCCGCGCTGAACATCTCGCACGATCTGACGGGCTACGCGGAAGTGTGCTCGCTGTTCCTGAGCCCGCGCTACCGCACGGGCGGCGTCGGCGGCCTGCTGTCGCGCTCGCGCTTCATGTTCATCGCGCAGTTCCGCGACCGCTTTCCGGAGCGCATCTGCGCGGAACTGCGCGGCCACTTCGACGAGGACGGCACGTCGCCGTTCTGGCGTGCGGTCGGTTCGCACTTCTACCAGATCGATTTCAACGCGGCCGATTACCTCAGCTCGCACGGCCGCAAGTCGTTCCTCGCGGAACTGATGCCGCGCTACCCGGTGTACGTCGACCTGCTGCCGCAGGACGCGCAGGACGCGGTCGGCCTCACGCACCGCGACACGCTGCCGGCCCGCAAGATGCTCGAGGCCGAAGGGCTGCGTTACCAGAATCACGTCGACATCTTCGACGCGGGCCCGGTGCTCGAATGCCACGTCAACGACCTGCGCACGGTGCGCGAGAGCGTCGTCGTGCCGGTCGCGATCGGCGTGCCGGACGCAACCGACAACGTACCGAAGTCGCTCGTGTCGAACACGTCGCTCGACGATTTCCGCGTCGGCGTCGCGCCGGGCGTGGTCGCGAACGGTTCGTTCGTGCTGTCGGCCGACGATGCCGCCGCGCTCGACGTGAAGGCCGGCGATCCGGTCCGCGTGCTGCCGCTCAAAGTCAAACAGGGATAAACGAATCATGACGGAACTCTTCATCGACGGCGCCTGGGTCGCAGGCTCGGGCCCCGTCTTCGCTTCGCGCAACCCGGGCACCGACGCGATCGCATGGCAGGGCGAAAGCGCGTCGGCGGCCGACGTCGACCGTGCGGTGGCGAGCGCGCGCCGCGCGTTCGTCGGCTGGTCGGCGCTCGACTTCGACGCGCGCTGCGACATCGTCAAGCGTTTCGCCGCGCTGCTCACCGAGCGCAAGGAAGCGATCGCGACCGCGATCGGCCGCGAAACCGGCAAGCCGCTGTGGGAAGCGCGCACCGAAGTCGCGTCGATGGCCGCGAAGGTCGCCATCTCGATCCAGGCCTACCAGGAACGCACCGGCGAGAAGCGCCAGGACATGGCCGACGGCGTCGCGGTGCTGCGTCATCGCCCGCACGGCGTCGTCGCGGTGTTCGGCCCGTACAACTTCCCCGGCCACTTGCCGAACGGTCATATCGTGCCGGCGCTGATCGCCGGCAACACGGTCGTGTTCAAGCCGTCCGAACTCGCACCGGGCGTCGCGCGCGCGACGGTCGAGGTGTGGCGCGAAGCCGGGCTGCCGGCCGGCGTGCTGAACCTCGTGCAGGGCGAGAAGGACACCGGCATCGCGCTCGCGAACCATCGGCAGATCGACGGGCTGTTCTTCACCGGCAGCTCGGATACCGGCACGCTGCTGCACAGGCAGTTCGGCGGCCGGCCGGAAATCGTGCTCGCGCTCGAGATGGGCGGCAACAATCCCCTCGTGATCGGCGAGGTCGAGGACATCGACGCGGCCGTGCATCACACGATCCAGTCGGCGTTCCTGTCGGCCGGCCAGCGCTGCACGTGCGCGCGCCGCATCTTCGTGCCGCAGGGCGCGTTCGGCGACCGCTTCCTCGCACGCTTCGCCGACGTCACGTCGAAGATCACCGCCGACGTGTTCGATGCCGATCCGCAGCCGTTCATGGGCGCGGTGATCTCGGCACGCGCGGCCGCGAAGCTGGTCGACGCGCAGGCGCGCCTGGTCGAGCAGGGCGCGAAGCCGATCATCGCGATGGCGCAGCGCGATCCGCGCCTCGGCTTCGTGAATGCGGCGATCGTCGACGTGACGGGCGTCGCGAACCTGCCCGACGAAGAGCACTTCGGCCCGCTCGCGCAGATCGTCCGCTACGCGACGTTCGACGAAGCGATCGAGCGCGCGAACGACACGGCGTTCGGCCTGTCCGCCGGGCTGCTCGCCGACGACGCGAAGGCCTGGGAGCACTTCCGCCGCACGATCCGCGCCGGCATCGTCAACTGGAACCGCCCGACCAACGGCGCATCGTCGGCCGCACCGTTCGGCGGCACGGGCCGCTCGGGCAACCATCGCCCGAGCGCGTACTACGCGGCCGACTATTGCGCGTATCCGATGGCGTCGGTGGAAAGCACGCAACTGACCTTGCCCGCGAGCCTGTCGCCGGGCCTGCATTTCTGATCGAGGGAGCGACGATGAACGCACAAGAAGCCAATTTCGACGGACTCGTCGGCCCGACCCACAACTACGCCGGGCTGTCGTTCGGCAACGTGGCGTCGCTGAACAACGAGAAGTCGGCCGCGAACCCGAAGGCGGCCGCGAAGCAGGGGCTGCGCAAGATGAAGCAGCTCGCGGATCTCGGCTTCGCGCAAGGCGTGCTGCCGCCGCAGGAGCGGCCGTCGCTGCGCCTGTTGCGCGAGCTCGGCTTCTCGGGCAAGGACGCGGACGTGATCGCGAAGGCCGCGAAGCAGGCGCCCGAACTGCTCGCCGCGGCGAGCTCGGCGTCGGCGATGTGGACCGCGAACGCGGCCACCGTCAGCCCGTCGGCCGATACGAACGACGGCCGCGTGCACTTCACGCCGGCGAACCTGTGCAGCAAGCTGCATCGCGCGATCGAGCATGAGGCCACGCGCCGCACGCTGTCGACGCTGTTCGCCGACCCCGCGCACTTCGCGGTGCATGAAGCGCTGACGGGCACGCCGGCGCTCGGCGACGAAGGCGCGGCGAACCATACGCGCTTCTGCGCCGAGTACGGCAAGCCGGGCGTCGAATTCTTCGTGTACGGCCGCGCGGAATACCGTCGCGGGCCGGAGCCGAAGCGTTTCCCGGCGCGCCAGACGTTCGAGGCGAGCCGCGCGGTCGCGCATCGCCACGGGCTCGCGGAGGAAGCGACGGTCTACGCGCAGCAGGATCCGGACGTGATCGACGCGGGCGTGTTCCACAACGACGTGATCTCGGTCGGCAACCGCGACACGCTGTTCACGCACGAACGCGCGTTCGTCAACAAGCAGGCGATCTACGACACGCTGACCGCCGCGCTCGACGCGCGCGGCGCGCGCCTGAACGTGATCGAGGTGCCGGATGCGGCCGTGAGCGTGAACGATGCCGTCACGTCCTACCTGTTCAACAGCCAGTTGCTGTCGCGCGCGGACGGCTCGCAGGTGCTCGTCGTGCCGCAGGAATGCCGTGAGAACGCGAAGGTCGCCGCCTACCTCGACCATCTCGCGGCCGGCAACGGCCCGATCCGCGACGTGCTCGTGTTCGACCTGCGCGAAAGCATGAAGAACGGCGGCGGCCCCGCTTGCCTGCGCCTGCGCGTCGTGCTGAACGAAGCGGAGCGCGCGGCCGTCACGTCGAACGTGTGGATCAACGACACGCTGTTCGCGTCGCTCGACGCGTGGATCGACAAGCACTATCGCGATCGCCTCGCACCGGAAGACCTCGCCGATCCGGCGCTGCTCGACGAATCGCGCACGGCGCTCGACGAGCTCACGCAGATCCTGCGCGTCGGTTCGCTGTATGACTTCCAGCGCTGAGGCACGGATGCCGGCCGCCGCGCTGCTCGACGATTTTCTCGCGTTCACGCTGGCGGGCGATGCGCCGGCCGAAACGCACGGCGCCTGCGCGGGCGCCGCGGTGCGCTGGCAATGGCTCGGCGACGGGCTGATCGCGTTCGAGCCTGCCGCCGCTGACGCCGCGGCGCGCGCGAGCGTGCTCGTGTCGGCCGGCGTGCACGGCGACGAGACCGCGCCGATCGAGCTGCTGTCGATGCTCGTGCGCGATCTCGCGTCGGGCGCGCTGCCGCTCGCGTGCCGGCTGCTCGTCGTGCTCGGCAACGTGCCGGCGATGCGCGCGGGCGAACGCTATCTCGACGACGACCTGAACCGCCTGTTCGGCGGCCGTCACGCGCAGGTGCCCGCGAGCCGCGAAGCGCCGCGCGCCGCGCGGCTCGAAGCGGCGGCATCCGCCTTCTTCGCGGCGGCGCCGGCGGGCAGCGCGCGCTGGCACATCGACATGCATACGGCGATCCGTGCGTCGGTATTCGAGCAGTTCGCGCTGCTGCCGCACACGGGCACGCCGCCCACGCGCGCGATGGTCGAATGGCTCGGCGATGCGCGCATCGCGGCCGTGCTGCTGCACACTGCGAAGGGCAACACGTATTCGCATTTCACGGCCGAGCAGTGCGGTGCGCTCGCGTGCACGCTGGAGCTCGGCAAGGTGCGACCGTTCGGCCAGAACGACCTCGCGCGTTTCGCGCCGGCCGATCGTGCGGTGCGCAAGCTCGTGTCGGGCGAGCGGCGTGAAGACGCGGCCGAGGGCGGCCGTCCGCCGCTGCCGCGCGTGTTCACCGTGATCGACCAGATCACGAAGCAGAGCGACGCGCTCGAGCTGTTCGTCGCGGCCGACGTCGCGAACTTCACCGCATTCGCACGCGGCACCGTGCTCGCACGGGACGGCGACTACCGCTACACGGTGACGCACGACGAGGAACGGATCGTGTTTCCGAACCCGACCGTGAAGCCCGGGCTGCGCGCGGGCCTGCTCGTGATCGACACGACGCGCGAGACGCTGGCCGCACTCGTCTGATCGATGCGCGATCGTGCGGGCCGCGGCGACGCGCGGCGCGCATCGTCCCGCGGCCCCTTCATTTTGGCGATGACGCCCGCCCGCTGCGCAGACGGCGCGTGCGTCGCGCTTGCTTGTTTGCGACACCGTCTTGCAAGTTCGGCGGGTCGCGTGGCGGCCGCCGGGCACGCGGCGCAGCATCGCGCGCCGACGCCCGCTCCGCCATGCCGGGCCGCGCGGATTGGTACAATCGCGGCCTTGCGGCTGTTGCGCCGCATCACGGCGCGGCGTCGGCATTGCCGGTGTCATCCGACCCTGCAATGATGGATGCGCCCGTCGTTTCGGAACATTCGAGTATCGAGGAGAACACCTGATGAAGTTGGATTGGCGTAAAGTGGCCGCGCATGCGGTGGTGGCGGCATCGGCGGTGGCGGCAGGCAGCGCGCTTGCCGCGGATCTGAAGGAGATCCGGTTCGGCGTCGAGGCCTCGTACGCCCCGTTCGAATACAAGACGCCCGACGGCAAGCTGACCGGCTTCGACATCGACATCGGCAACGCGGTGTGCGCGAAGCTGAAGACGAAGTGCGTGTGGGTCGAGAACGACTTCGACGGCCTGATCCCGGCGCTGCAGGCGCGCAAGTTCGACGCGATCAACTCGGACATGACGATCACCGACCAGCGCAAGCACGCGATCGCGTTCACCGATCCGATCTACACGATTCCGAACCAGCTGATCGCGAAGCAGGGCAGCGGCCTGCTGCCGACCCCGCAAGCGCTGAAGGGCAAGCGCGTCGGCGTGCTGCAGGGCACGATCCAGGAAGCGTACGCGAAGAAGAAGTGGGCGCCGGCCGGCGTTGAAGTCGTGCCGTACCAGACGCAGGATCTGGCCTATGCCGACCTGAAGTCGGGCCGTCTCGACGCGACCTTCCAGGATTCGGAAGCCGGCTCGAAGGGCTTCCTGACGAAGCCGCAAGGCCAGGGCTTCGGGTTCGCGGGCGGCACGGTCAGCGACGCCGAGATCCTCGGCTCGGGCGTCGGCTTCGGCCTGCGCAAGAACGACGCGGCGCTGAAGACCGCGCTCGATCAGGCGCTGAAGGAACTGAAGGCCGACGGTACGATCGACAACCTCGCGAAGAAGTACTTCAGCGTGCCCGTCACGCTCAAGTAAGCGTTTCGTACGCGCGCGATGTAAAAAACCGGCCGCCGATGCGGCCGGTTTGCTTTTCGGCAGCGAAAACGGCAGCGGCGGGCCGGCCGTCAGCCAGGCTGCGCGGCGAAGAACCGCCCCAGCTCGCGTGCGAGCTCGTTGAGCACGGCCATCTCCTGCTGCGAGATCTTGCGCGCGGGCTGCGCGCCGGCCCAGTCGCCGTACAGCAGCGCGACGCTCGTCGCGCCGACGCGTACGGGCAGCAGCACGAATGCGCGCGTGTCGTCGAACGCGTCGAGATACCACGCGGGCAGGCGCTTCACCATCTTCGGCTCCCGCGCCTGCTCGATGAAGATGCTGACCGAGTTCGTGATCGCGAGATGGAACACGTCCGGCTCGAAGCGCTCGTCGAAGCGCAGCCGGTCGAGCGCCGTATCGACGCCGGGGCCGAAGCCCAGGCGCGCGGCGAACGTGCCGTCGTCGTGACGCACGAACATCACGGTGCGCGTGAACGCGAGGCCGGCCAGCAGGCTTTCCGACGCGAGCGCGAGCACCGGCGTCAGCACGTGCTCGGACGGCAGCGCACGCAGGTCGGCAAGACCGGCTTCGAGGCATGCCTCGGGTTCGGCCTGCGCGCGCGCGATCGCATCGGCGTTCGCGCGCAGCTCGACGATCTCGCGCATCACCGTGTCGCTCGCTTCCTCGCGCGCGAGCCGCTCGGCGATTTCGACGATCGCCTCGGATTCCATGTCGAGCTCGGCGCCGTAGTGCTGCGCGAGCGCCGCGATGCGCGCGTCGCGCTGCGCGCTGGCAGGCATGACGAGCGCGCCGGCGACGTCGGTCGAACAGCGGCTCACCGCGCGCAGCCAGCGGATGCGCTCTGCCGGGCCGTCGTCGGCGGCCGGGCCCGCGTGGCGGGCGTCGCCGTCTTCGTCGTCGAATGCGTCGGCGTGCGCCGCGTGGTCGCCGTCGGCCATCCCCGCGCGGATCACGTCGGGCAGCCGCCAGCGCGCGGCTGCCTCGAGACCGATCTCGTCGAAGCCGACGCCGAGCACGTCGGTGCAGGCGGCCGATTCGTCGCCGTTCAGTTCGGCCGCGCGGCGGCGGATGCGGTCCCACTCGCTGTCGAGATAGCAGACCACCAGCAGCTTGCCGACCTGGCGCATCAGCGTGCAGACGACGGCCTCCTCGCCCGCGCGCAGTTCGGCGCGCTCGGTGAGCTTGCGCGCGACGCAGCCGGACAGCAGCGCGCGGTTCAGCTCCAGCTTCGCGTCGATACGCCGCGGCGTGCTCTGATGGAAATGGTCGACGAGCTTGAGCCCGACCACGAGATGGCCGACGGCATCCATGCCGAGCACCATCAGCGCGCGGGTCACGGTGGTGATGTTGCCGCCGAACGCCATGTACATCGCGGAGTTCGCGAGCCGCAGCACTTTCTGCGTGAGTGCGAAATCCGACAGCACGACGCGCACGAGCGCGGTGAAGTCGAGATCGTCGTTCTTCATCGCGGCCATCGTCGCGCGCAGCGATTCCGACAGCAGCGGGAAATCGCCCCGTTCGTTCATCCGCGCCCACAGCTTGTCGAGCAGCGCGGTGCGGGGCAGGTGTTCGGTGATTGACATACGGATCCGTCCGGTTCGCCGCGCGCGTCAGGCGGCGGCGTGCAGGTGCAGCTGCTGCGCCGCGAAGCGCCGCGCGAGCTCCTCGGACGGCAGCGCCTGGCAGACGAGCCAGCCCTGGATGTGATTGCAGCCCATCTCCGTCAGCAGCTCGCGCTGCGCCTCGGTCTCGACGCCCTCGGCGACGAGCTCGAGATCGAGTGTCTGTGCGAGGCCGACCACCGCCGACACGATCGCGCGGTCGTTGCGCGACGTCAGCAGGTTCTCGACGAAACTGCGGTCGATCTTCAGCTTCGCGAGCGGGAAGCGCTGCAGATAGGCAAGGCTCGAATAGCCGGTGCCGAAATCGTCGATCGCGAAGCGGATGCCGAGATCGGTCAGCTCCTCGAGCAGCATTTTCGCGTGCGCGGGATCGTGCATCAGCAGGCTTTCGGTGATTTCGAGCACGATACGGCGCGGGTCGATGCCGGTCAGCGCGATCGCCTCGCGCACGCTCTGCGTGAAGCGCGGGTCGCGGAACTGCTGTGGCGACACGTTGACCGCCACGTATTGCAGCGCGAGCCCCTGGCCGTCCCAGGCGACGAGCTGCATGCACGCGGCCTTGAGCACCCAGTTGCCGAGGTAGTTGATCAGGCCGATCGATTCGGCGAGCGGGATGAAGGTGGCCGGCGGCACGAGGCCGTGTACCGGATGGCGCCAGCGGATCAGCGCCTCGACGCCGACCACCGCGCCCGACTGGCTGTGGGTGATCGGCTGGAAATGGAGCGAAAACTCGCCGTTGCGCACGCCGTCGTACAGGTCGGCTTCGAGCTTGAGCCGTTCGGCGTCGGCCGGATCGTCGACGGGCGCGTGGAACGCGAGCGCGTTGCCGCCCGAGGCCTTCGCCTGCGCGAGCGCGTGGTCGGCGCGGCGCAGCAGCGGGCTGTGATGCTGCGCCCGATGCGGCGCGGCACGTTCGTTGGGGTAGAGCGCGATGCCGATGCTCGCGGACAGGTGCACGGTCTGCCCCTGGAATACGTACGGCTCGCGCACGGCGGCCTGCAGCCGGCGCGCGAGCGCGTCGGCGGCATGGCTCGCCTGCGTGCGGTCCGGTGCGCCCAGCACGACCGCGAACTTGTCGCTCGCGACGCGCGCGAGCTGCTCGTTCGGCGTGACGAGCGCCTTCAGCCGCTGCGCGGTTTCGCGCAGCGGCGTGTCGCCCGCGTCGTAGCCGAGCGCGCGGTTGATCCGCTGGTAGTCGTCGAGGTCGAGCAGCAGCAGCGCGGCGCAGGTGCCGTCCTCGTCGGCGGTCTGCTGCGCGCGCATCAGCGCCGGCACGAGCGCGGACAGGTTGTCGAGCCCCGTCATCGGGTCATGGTGCATTTCGTACGTCAGGCGTGCCTCGAGCGCGCGCCACGACGACACGTCGAATGCCGCGATCGCGAAGCCGTCGACGCCGTGGTGGCGGCTCTTGAACGCGCGGACCGCGACGTCCAGCGGGTAGGTGAGCGACTTGACGATGCACATCGTCGCCTTCTCGACCTGGCCGGAGCGTGCGGCGCGGGCGAGCAGGCCTTCGAGCGCCGGGGTATCCTGTTCGGCGATCAGGTCGCGCAGCGTCAGCGTATGCAGGTAGTCGCGGTGGTAGCCGATGAAGCGCAGGCTCGCGTCGGACACGTACAGAAAGCGCAGCTCGCGGTCGACATGGGCGAGGAAATCCACCGTGCCGACCGTCTGTTCCAGCCAGTCGCGCACGGAGTCGTCGCGGCGCGGCGCCACGGCGCGTGCGGGCATCAGCGCGCCGCCCGACCGAGCGAAGCGGCGCAGCGTATGCAAGGCGCTGCGCCAGGAGCCCTTGCGTGACGTCTGTTTCCTGTTGGCTTCCATGTTTCTCGCTGACGTGAAGGGCTGGAACCGGTTGTCCGGAAGGAATAACGGCAGACTGTCAGAAATCTTTAACGGGCCGGCCACGCGCGGCGCTGCCGCGGGTCCGGATCATCGATGCGGTGTTCGGCAGGCGAACGCCCACGTGGCCTACATCGAGGCTGACTTTATAAGAAATGAGGACGCAGATGAAGAGAAAACTGTTGCTGGGCGCCATGGCGGCGCTGGTGGCCGGCCATGCGCTGCTGGCGCAGGCGCAACTGAAGCCGGGCGCCGCGGCGCCCGATTTCACGACGCAGGCGTCGCTGGGCGGCAAGACGTATACGTACTCGCTCGCGGACGCGCTGAAGCAGGGGCCGGTCGTGCTGTACTTCTATCCGGCGGCGTTCACGAAGGGCTGCACGATCGAGGCGCATGCGTTCGCGGACGCGGTCGACCGTTACAAGGCTTACGGCGCGACGGTGATCGGCGTGTCGGCCGACAACATCGACACGCTGACGAAGTTCTCGGTGAGCGAATGCCGCAGCAAGTTCCCGGTAGCGGCCGACCCGGACGCGAAGATCATCCGCGAATACGACGCGAAGCTGCCGGCGCTCGACCGGGCGAACCGCGTGTCCTACGTGATTTCGCCGGAAGGGAAGGTTCTCTACGAATACACGAGCCTGTCGCCCGACAAGCACGTCGAGAACACGCTCGCCGCCGTGAAGGCGTGGGCCGACGCGCATCCGAAGCAGTAGGCGGCTGCCCGCGCGCGTGAAAACGGCCCGTCGTGCGGGCCGCGGGCACCGGAACGCCCGGCCTGTGCGTGGCCGCCCGTTGCCGTTACGCGCGCAGCGCCTGCTCGATCGGCACGCCGCCGCCGACGAAGCCGACGATCTTGCGCGAGATGCCGAGCTTGATCGCCTCGATCGCGGCCCATGCAACGTCCTGGCGCGACACGGGCGGCGCGGGATCGAGCCACGTGTCGGTCAGCGCGATCTTGCCGACGCCCGGATCGTCCGTAAGCGGGCCCGGGCGCAGGATCACGTAATCGACGCCCGACGCGATCACGCGGTCGTCGCCTTCGCGCTTCATCTGCGAATAGTGGCGCAGCGCGTCGGGCCCGTGCTCCGGCCGGTATGCGGACAACGAACTGACGACCACGAGCTTCTGCACGTTGAACGCGAGCGCGTAGTCGGCCGCGCGGGCGACCGCGTCGCGGTCGATCTGCTCCTCTTCGGCCGCGCCCTCGGATTCGGCGGAGCCGGCCGCGTAGATCACGTGCGTGATGCCCTGGAAGGCGTGCGAGAAATCGTTCGTCAGATCGGCCTCGACGACCCGTGCGCCCGCCAGCGCATAGCCGTGCCGGCGCACGAGCGCCGTGACCTCGAACTCCGGCTGCTTGAGCAGCAGATCCGCGCAGGCCTGGCCCGTTCGTCCGGTCGCGCCAATCAGCAGTACCTTCGTCGTCATGAAAGCGCTCCTTGCTCGATGCGTCATCCGTGCAGATAGGGACGGACGACCGATAACTCAAGTGTAATGTCGAATCGGCCCGGCGGTGGGGGCGTAATAAGGGGCGTACCGGCGCGGGCGTACCGGCGCGAGCGTACCGGCGTGGGCGACCGGCTGCGGGCGTACCGGCACGACGCAT
Source organism: Burkholderia sp. AU32262 (assembly GCF_020419985.1). NCBI lineage: Bacteria > Pseudomonadati > Pseudomonadota > Betaproteobacteria > Burkholderiales > Burkholderiaceae > Burkholderia > Burkholderia sp. AU32262. The sequence goes on along the minus strand of NZ_JAIZRS010000003.1, from coordinate 169,797 downwards.
GCCGGCGTGCATTCATTCACCCGGATGCGGGAATGACGCGCCGACCGGCTATCATGTGCGCGATGCATTTTTCGCCGCTACGCGTGAATAACGCGTCGGCCCACCGGTTGGAGTACACATGGCATTACCCTTGGACAACGTCAGCATGGCCGTGTTCTGCGACTTCGAGAACGTCGCGCTCGGCGTGCGCGACGCGAAGTACGAGAAATTCGACATCAAGCCCGTGCTGGAGCGCCTGCTGCTGAAAGGCAGCATCGTCGTGAAGAAGGCCTATTGCGACTGGGATCGCTACAAGGGCTTCAAGGCGTCGATGCACGAGGCGAGCTTCGAGCTGATCGAGATTCCGCACGTGCGCCAGTCGGGCAAGAATTCGGCCGACATCCGGCTCGTCGTGGATGCGCTCGACCTCTGCTACACGAAGTCGCACGTCGATACGTTCGTGATCATCAGCGGCGATTCGGATTTTTCCCCGCTCGTGTCGAAGCTGCGCGAGAACGCGAAGAAGGTGATCGGCGTCGGCGTGAAGAAATCGACGTCGGACCTGCTGGTCGCGAACTGCGACGAATTCATCTTCTACGACGATCTGGTGCGCGAGCAGCAGCGTGCGCTCGCGAAGCGCGAACAGCAGCAGCGCGCGGGCAACGGCGGCGCGAAGCGGCCCGACGAGCCGTCGCGCAAGCACGACATGGAGGCGCGCAAGGCCGAGGCGATCGCGCTGGCGGTCGAGACGTTCGACGCGCTCGCGTCGGAGCGCGACGACGTCGGCAAGATCTGGGCGTCGGTGCTCAAGAGCGCGATCAAGCGCCGCAAGCCGGATTTCAACGAGTCGTATTACGGGTTCCGCGCGTTCGGCAACCTGCTCGACGAGGCGCAGGCGCGCGGCCTGCTCGAAGTGGGGCGCGACGACAAGTCGGGCGCGTTCGTGTCGCGGGCCCGCCAGTCGGCTGCGGAGCACGCCGTGGCGGCCGACCACGCACCGGCCCAGCACGGCCGGCGCCCGGCGGAGCCGGTGCAGGCCGAGCGCGAGCCGCGCCATCACCGCGGACGTGGGCGGCACGGCGAGCCGGTTGGCGAGCCGTTCGGCGCGCCATTCGGCGAGCCGTTCGGCACGCCGTTCGTGCAGGAGAACGAGCCGGTCGAGACGGCGGTCGAATTCACCGAAGCGGACGAAGCCGATGTGACCGTCGGTGAAGCCGCGGCCGCGCACGGCGAACCGGCGGGCGGGCACGATGATGCGAAGACCGCACGCAAGCGTGCTCGCAAGACCCCCGCGAAGAAGGCCGGTACGAAGAAGGGCGGCGACGGCAAGAACGCCGGCCGGCAGGCGGCGGTGCAGGAAGGCGACGCCCCGCGGGGCGACGCGAAGCACGGCGGCGGCAAGCATGCCGAAGCGATGCATCGCGACGGGCAACATGACGACGGGCGAGCCGCCGGCGCGGCGCCGGCACGCGGTGAAACCGGCGGCGATGCTGTCGGGGAGCCCGCGCACGATGCTCCCGTACACGCCGAACCGGTCGCAGCGGTCGCCGACGCGCCGGCTCCGGCCAAGCCGAAGAAGCCGGCCCGCAAGGCGGCGCCGCGCGCGCGGCGGCCGCGCAAGACGGCCGAGGCTGCCGACTAAGGGCCTGCCTGCTGAAGCGCCATCCGTCGCGCCGCCGTGGAGTGCGGGACGGATGGGGCGCAGGCAGAGGCCGCGCGTTTTGCATGAAGCAGCGCGGTTGCGAGGCCCGCCGCCCCGTGGCCGGCGCGATGCCGGCCTTCTTCCACTAACCGTTCAGCGCGTACGGCTGCGTCATCACTTCGAGGAAGTGGCCGTCCGGATCGTCGAAGTACACGCCGCGTCCGCCGTTGTGGCGGTAGATGTCGTCGGCTTGCCGCTTCGCCGGATCGGCCCAGTGCGGCAACCCGCGTTCGCGGATGCGCGCGAGCACGCGATCGAAGCTGGCTTCGTCGATCAGGAACGCGTAATGCTGCGACCGGATCTCCCCCGCCTGTTCGTAAAAATCGAGCGACACGCCGTTGTCGAGCGCGACGACCAGCATCGCGCCGAACGGCGTCGGCGGCGGCAATTCCAGCAACTCGGTGAGGAAGCGGCTCGACGCATGCTTGTCGCGGCACCAGACGATCGTATGGTTGAGCTGGACGTTCATGGCGAGATTCCGGGACGGGAACGAGGTGGGCATGGATACACGATAGCCGATCGCGGCCGGCAAACAAGTCCGGCCACCACGTGCGGCCACCAAGTCCTGCAATCAAACCCGGCAATCAAGCGCAAAAGACGGCCGCCCGAGGGCGGCCGCTTTCGTCACTCGCCGGCGACGGCCGGCCCGCCGCTGTTGCCGCGGCGATTGCGCCGCTTCTCGGCCCACACGCGCAGCCGGTCCATGTACAGGTAGACGACCGGCGTCGTATAGAGCGTCAGCACCTGCGACATGATCAGGCCGCCGGCGATCGCGATCCCGAGCGGCGCGCGCAGCTCGGCGCCGTCGCCGCTGCCGAACGCGAGCGGCAGCGCGCCGAGCAGCGCCGCCATCGTCGTCATCATGATCGGACGGAAGCGCAGCAGGCACGCTTCGTGGATCGCGTCGAACGACGACTTCCCGTTGTTGCGCGTCTGGTCGATCGCGAAGTCGACCATCATGATCGCGTTCTTCTTCACGATGCCGATCAGCAGGATCACGCCGATCAGCGCGATGATGCTGAACTCGGTCTTGAACAGCAGCAGCGCGAGCAGCGCGCCGACGCCGGCCGACGGCAGCGTCGACAGGATCGTGATCGGGTGGATGTAGCTCTCGTACAGGATCCCGAGCACGATGTAGACGGCCAGCAGCGCGGCGAGGATCAGGATCGGCTGATCGTTCATCGACTGCTGGAACGCCTGCGCGGTGCCCTGGAAGCTGCCGACGATCGTCGGCGGCACGCCGACCTCCGCCATCGTCTGATAGATGATCTGCGTCGCCTGCGACAGCGACACGCCGGGCGGCAGGTTGAACGAGATCGTCGTCGCGACGAACAGCCCCTGGTGGTTGACCGACAGAGGCGTCGTGCTCGGCCCGAACGTCGCGATCGCCGACAGCGGGATCATCGTCGATTTCGACGTCGACACCGACGCGCCCGACGACGCGCTCGACTTGCCGCTCGCCGCGATCGCGTTGAGCGCCTGGTTGCGCGCGGAGTCGGACGCGATCGCCGCGGCGCTCTGCGCGGCCGTGCCGGCGCTCGACGTGCCGGCCGAGGTCGCGACGAAGGTGCCCGCGGCCGCGTTGGTGGTCTGCGAGCCGTTCGCGCTGCCGCCCGACGTGCTGATCCACACCTGGTTCAGCATCTCCGGGCTCTGCCAGTATTTCGGCGCGACTTCCATCACGACGTGGTACTGGTTCAGCGGGTTGTAGATCGTCGAGACCTGCCGCTGGCCGAACGCGTCGTACAGCGTGTTGTCGATCTGCGCGGGCTTGATGCCGAACCGCGCGGCCGTCGCGCGGTCGATCGTCACCATCGCCTCGAGGCCGCCTTGTTGCTGGTCGGAGTTCACGTCGGTCAGCTCGGGGCGCTTCTGCAGCGCCTCGGTCAGGATCGGCCCCCACTTGTACAGGTCGGCGCTCGAATCGCCGAGCAGCGTGAACTGGTACTGCGCGTTGCTCTGCCGGCCGCCGACGCGGATGTCCTGCGCCGCCTGCAGGAACGTGCGCGCGCCCGCGACGTCCGCCAGCCGCGGGCGCAACTGCTGGATCACCTGGTCGGCCGACAGCTTGCGCTCGGTGCGGTCCTTGAGCGTGACGAACATGAAGCCCGAGTTGGTCTGCGTGCCGCCGGTGAAGCCCGCGACGCTCTTCACGTTCGGGTTGCCCTGCACGATCCGCATCATCTCGGAGAACTTCAGTTTCATCGCCTGGAACGACGTCGACTGGTCGGCCTGGATGCCGCCGATCATCAGCCCGGTGTCCTGCTGCGGGAAGAAGCCCTTCGGCACGACGACGTACAGGTACACGTTCAGCCCGATCGTCGCGAACAGCGTCAGCAGGATCAACAGCGGCCGGCGCAGCGCCCACGACAGCGAGCGCTCGTAACCGCGCTGCATGCGCGCGAAGCCGCGTTCGAGGAAGCGCCCGAAGCGGCCCTCGCTTTGCGGGTCGTGTTTTTCGGGCAGCAGGCGCGCGCACATCATCGGCGTGAGCGTGAGCGACACCGCGAGCGATACGGCGATCGCGAGCGACAGCGTCAGCGCGAACTCGCGGAACAGGCGCCCGACGATCCCGCCCATCAGCAGGATCGGCAGGAACACCGCGACGAGCGAGATGCTCATCGACAGCACCGTGAAGCCGACTTCGCGCGCGCCGTCGAATGCCGCCTGCATCCGCGACTTGCCGTTCTCGATGTGCCGCGAGATGTTCTCGAGCACGACGATCGCATCGTCGACGACGAAGCCGGTCGCGACGATCAGCGCCATCAGCGACAGGTTGTCGATCGAGAAGCCGAGCAGGTACATCGCGCCGAACGTGCCGACGATCGAGATCGGCACGGCGACGCTCGGGATCAGCGTCGCGCGCCAGTTGCGCAGGAACAGGAACACGACCATCACGACGAGGCTGATCGCGATCAGCAGCGTGTGCTCGGTGTCCCTCAGCGACGCGCGGATGGTGGTCGAGCGGTCGAGCACCGGCGTGACCGTGATGTCGGCGGGCAGCGACGCGGTGAGCTGCGGCAGCGCCGCGCGCACGCGGTCGATCGTCTCGATGATGTTCGCGCCGGGCGAGCGGTAGAGGATCACGAGCACCGCGCGCTTGCCGTTCGACAATCCGAGGTTGCGCAGATCCTCGACCGAATCGACGACGTCGGACAGGTCGGACAGCCGCACGGCCGAGCCGTTGCGGTAGGCGACCACGAGATCGCGGTACTGCGACGCCTGGGACGCCTGGTCGTTCGTGTAGAGCTGGAAGCGCTGCGGGCCGAACTCGATCGCGCCCTTCGGCGCGTTGGCGTTCGCGGAGGCCAGCGCCGCGCGCACGTCCTCGAGGCCGATCCCGTAGTGGAACAGCGATTGCGGTTCGAGCTCGACGCGCACGGCCGGGTTCGCGGAGCCGCTCACGGAGACCTGGCCGATCCCGTCGATCTGCGACAGCGACTGCTGCAGCACCGTCGACGCGGCGTCGTACACCTTCGCCGGCGACGCCGTCTCCGACGTCAGCGACACGACCATGATCGGCGAATCGGCCGGGTTGACCTTGCGGTAGGTCGGGTTGCTCTTCAGCGCGGCGGGCAGGTCGGCGCGCGCCGCGTTGATCGCGGCCTGCACGTCGCGCGCGGCGCCGTCGATGTCGCGGTTCAGGCCGAACTGCAGGATGATCCGCGCATTGCCGACCGTGCTCGTCGACGTCATTTCGGAGACGTCCGCGATCGAGCCGAGGTGCCGCTCCAGCGGGCTCGTCACGCTGGTCGCGACCGTTTCCGGGCTCGCGCCCGGCAGCGACGCCTGCACCGAGATCGTCGGGAAGTCGACCTGCGGCAGCGGCGACACCGGCAGCTTGATGAACGCGAACAGGCCCGCGAGCGCGACGCCGAGCGCGAGCAGCGTCGTCGCGACGGGGCGGGTGATGAAGGGACGCGACAGGTTCATCGCTTACACGTCCGTGCGCGTGCCGGCGTCGGGGCCGTGCCGCTCGAACCAGCCGCGCATGCGGCGCGCGAGCGAGTCGAAGCCGAGGTAGATCACGGGCGTCGTGAACAGCGTCAGCACCTGCGACACGATCAGGCCGCCGGCGATCGCGATCCCGAGCGGCTGGCGCAGCTCGGAGCCCGCGCCGGAGCCGACGATCAGCGGCACCGCGCCGAGCAGCGCGGCGAGCGTCGTCATCAGGATCGGCCGGAAGCGCAGCAGGCACGCCTGGTAGATCGCCTCGCGCGGCGGCTTGCCTTCGACGCGTTCGGCCTCGAGCGCGAAGTCGATCATCATGATCGCGTTCTTCTTGACGATGCCGATCAGCAGCACGATGCCGATGATCCCGATGATGTCGAGGTCGTGCCCGGTGATCATCAGCGCGAGCAGCGCGCCGACGCCGGCCGACGGCAGCGTCGACAGGATCGTGATCGGGTGGATGTAGCTCTCGTACAGCACGCCGAGCACGATGTACATCGTGACGACCGCCGCGAGGATCAGGAACAGCTGGTTCGACAGCGACGCCTGGAACGCGAGCGCCGCGCCCTGGAAGCGCGTCTGGAACGAGCCGGGCAGGTCGATGTCCTTCTCGGCGGCCCCGATCGCCTTGACCGCTTCGCCGAGCGACGCGCCCGGCGCGAGGTTGAACGAGATCGTCGTCGACGGGAACTGCGACAGGTGCGCGACCAGCAGCGGCGACGGCCGCTCGTGAAACGACGCGATCGACGACAGCGGCACCTGGCCGCCGCCGGCCGACGGCAGGTAGATGTCGTTCAGCGATTGCGCGTAGTGCTGCTCTTTCGGCTCCGACTCGAGAATCACGCGGTACTGGTTCGACTGCGTGAAGATCGTCGACACGATGCGCTGGCCGAACGCGTCGTACAGCGCGTTGTCGACGGTCGCCGGCGTGATGCCGAAGCGCGCGGCGCTCGCGCGGTCGATCTCGATGTACACCGACTGGCCGTTGCTCTGCAGGTCGGTCGCGACGTCGGCGAGCGACGGCTCCTGCTGCAGCCGCGCGACGAGTTTCGGCACCCAGGTCGCGAATTCTTCCGAATTCGGGCTCGTCAGCATGAACTGGTATTGCGTCGGGCTGACCGTCGAGTCGATCGTCAGGTCCTGCACCGGCTGCATGAACAGCGAAATGCCGGTGACGTTCGCGACGCGCTGCTGCAGGCCGCGGATGATCTGCGCGGCCGTTTCGCCGCGTTCGTCGCGCGCCTTCAGGTTGATCAGCATCCGGCCGCTGTTCAGCGTGATGTTGCTGCCGTCGACGCCGATGAACGACGTGAGGCTGGCGACGTTCGGATCCTTCAGGATTTCCGCCGCGAGCGCCTGCTGGCGTTCGGCCATCGCGCCGTACGAGATCGACTGCGGCGCCTGCGTGATCGCCTGGATCACGCCGGTGTCTTGCGCGGGGAAGAAGCCCTTCGGCACGAACACATAGAGCAGCGCGGTCAGCCCGAGCGTCAGCAGCGCGACGACGAGCGTCGAGCGCTGGCGGTTCAGCACCCATTCGAGCGCGACCGCGTAGCGCGCGATCACCCAGTCGATCGCGCGGTGCACGCGTGCCTCGAAGCGATGGCTCTCGGGCGGCGGCGAATGGCGCAGCAGCTTCGCGCACATCATCGGCACGAGCGTGAGCGACACGATCGCCGAGATCACGATCGTCACCGCGAGCGTGATCGCGAATTCGTGGAAGAGGCGCCCGACCACGTCGCCCATGAACAGCAGCGGGATCAGCACCGCGATCAGCGAGACCGTCAGCGAGATGATCGTGAAGCCGATCTGCCGCGAGCCCTTCAGCGCGGCCTCGAGCCCCGATTCGCCTTCCTCGACGTAGCGCGCGATGTTCTCGATCATCACGATCGCGTCGTCGACGACGAAGCCGGTCGCGATCGTGAGCGCCATCAGCGACAGGTTGTTCAACGAGAAGCCGGCCATGTACATCACCGCGAGCGTGCCGATCAGCGACAGCGGCACCGACAGGCTCGGGATGATCGTCGCGTAGACGTTCGCGAGGAACAGGTACATCACCAGCACGACGAGCGCGACCGCGAGCAGCAGCTCGAACTGCACGTCGCGCACGGCCGCGCGGATCATCGTCGTGCGGTCGGTGACGATCTCGACGTCGAGCGCGGCCGGCAGCGTCTCCTGCAGCTTCGGCAACTGCGCCTTGATCGCGTCGACGGTCGCGATCACGTTCGCGCCCGGCTGGCGCTGCACGTTCAGGATGATCGCCGGGTCCGCATTCACCCATGCGCCGAGCTTGGTGTTCTCCGAGCCGGCGACGACCGTCGCGACGTCGGTCAGCATCACCGGGCGGCCGTTCTTGTACGCGACGACCGCGCTGTTGTACTGGTCGGCGCTCGTCAGCTGGTCGTTCGCGTTGATCGTGTACGCGCGCGTCGGGCCGTCGAAGTTGCCCTTCGGCGTGTTGACGTTCAGGTTCGAGATCGTCGTGCGCAGGTCGTCGAGGTTCATCCCGTACTGCGCGAGCGCGGTCGGGTTCGCCTGGATCCGCACGGCCGGCCGGTTGCCGCCCGACAGGCTCACGAGGCCGACGCCGGCGATCTGCGAGATCTTCATCGCGAGGCGCGTGTCGGCGAGGTCCTGCACCTGCGTGAGCGGCAGCGTCTTCGACTTGACGGCGAGCGTGAGCACCGGCGCATCGGCCGGGTTCACCTTCGCGTAGATCGGCGGGGCAGGGAGGTCGGACGGCAGCAGGTTGCCGGCCGCGTTGATCGCGGCCTGCACTTCCTGTTCGGCGATGTCGAGCGGCAGGTCGAGCGAGAACTGCAGCGTGATCACCGACGCGCCGGCCGAGCTTTGCGACGACATCTGGTTCAGCGACGGCATCTGCCCGAACTGGCGTTCGAGCGGCGCGGTGACCGACGACGTCATCACTTCCGGGCTCGCGCCCGGGTAGAAGGTCTGGACCTGGATCGTCGGGTAGTCGACCTCGGGCAGCGCGGCGAGCGGCAGGAAGCGCAGCGCCACGAGGCCGGCCAGCATGATCGCCGCCATCAGGAGGGCGGTGCCGACCGGCCGGAGAATGAAGAGGCGGGATGGATTCATCGAGCGGCCCGCGCGTTACTGGGCCGCGGGGGCCGCTGCCTGCGACGCGCCGTGCTTGTGTCCGCCGCGATGGCCTGCTGCACCGGACGCAGCCGATGCGCCCGACGCCGCGCCGGCGCCGCGCGCGCCCGACGCGCCTTTCGGCTTGTCGGCCGGAATCGAGATCTTCGAGCCTTCGCGCAGGCGGTCCGAGCCGTCGGTCACCACGCGTTCGCCGAGCGCCACGCCGCTGACGATGCTCGTGCGTTCGCCGTCGACCGGGCCGACCGTGACCTTGCGCACCGTCACCGTGTTGTCGGGTTTCACGACGTAGACGAACTGGCCGATCGAGCCCGTCAGCACGGCGGAGGTCGGCACGATGATCGCGTTGCGCAGCACGTCGACGAGCAGCCGCGTGTTCACGAACTGATTCGGGAACAGCATGCCTTCCTTGTTGTCGAAATTCGCGCGCAGCTTGACCGTACCGGTGCTCGTGTCGATCTGGTTGTCGAGCGTCGCGAGCGAGCCCGTCTCGAGCGGCACCGTGTTGTTGCGGTTGTAGGCGGTGACCGACAGCTTCCGGCCCGCGTTCATCTGCTTGAGGATCTGCGGCAGGTTGTCTTCCGACGTCGTGAAGATCACGCTCATCGGCTGCAACTGCGTGATCACGACGATGCCGTTGGTGTCGCCCGGCGTCACGTAGTTGCCGGGGTCGACCTGGCGCAGGCCGACGCGGCCCGAGACCGGCGCCGTGATGCGCGCATACGTCAGGTTGAGTTTCGCGGAATCGATCGCGGCCTGGTCGGTCTTCACCGCGCCTTCGTACTGCTTGACGAGCGACGCCTGCGTATCGACGGTTTGCGACGCGATCGAATCCTGCGACAGCAGCGTCTGGTAGCGCTTCAGGTCGAGGCGGGCCGTCGCGAGCAGCGCCGCGTCGCGCGCATGCGTGCCTTCGGCGTTCTCGAGCGCGACCTGATACGGGCGCGGGTCGATCTGCGCGAGCACGTCGCCTTTCTTGACGATCTGGCCTTCCTGGAACGACACCGATTGCAGGTAGCCCGACAGTTGCGTCTTGACCGTCACGTTCGCGAGCGGCGTGACGGTGCCGAGCGCGGACAGCACGATCGGCATCTCGCCCTGCGTCGCGGTGGCGACCTGCACCGGCTGCGGAACGTTCGCCATCGCGGCGGGGCCGCCGCGGCCGCGATGGCCGCCCGCGGCGCTCGCGCCCATGCCTTTCGCCGTGCTGCCTGCCGCCGGCGTGCGGTTCCACGGGTGCCACCACAGCAGGCCGCCGATGACGACGGCCGCGACCGTGCCGATCAGCAACGTGCGGCGCGGGCGCCGGGCGGCGGCGGGCGCGGGGTCTTTCGAAGGGGGCGTGGGCTTTTGTTCGTTATCCATCGTGTTCTGTCAGGAAGACGGCGCGGCGGGCCGGAAATCGGACTGCTCGGCTGCGCGTGGGCGTGCGGAAGACGCGACGGGGCGGCCCGGCTCGGTCCGGGGCCCCGCCGATCCGCACGGGAAAGAGCGGTGCGCACCGCGAGTGCGGCGCGACGATGGGCATGATCCTACGTGCCGTCCCCGTTACAGTCCAGCGGTCTATCTTTCAACGGGTTACGGTCGTTACAGAACGCGACACGGCGATGACGAAACGATTACACGCCGACGCGCCGGGCCGGCGCGCCGCCGATCTCGCGCGTGATTTTCGCGATGCACTCCTGCAGCGCGGGCACGACGTGTTCCCGCAGCCATTCGGGCGGACACTGGTGCGACGCGCCGCCGCAATTCACCGAATAGCGCTGACCCGACGGGCCGACGAAACCGGCCGCGACCGCGTTCAGCCCCTCGCGCCATTCGCCGATCGCGATCGCGTGGCCGTCGCGCATCGCTTCGTCGAGCGCGGGCGTCAGGCGGGCGGACACGTGTGGCCAGTCGTCGCCGGCGGTGGTGCGCAGCGACTCGAGCAGCAGGCGGCGCTCGTCGTCCTCGAGCGCGGCGAGATACGCGCGGCCCACGGCCGTGCGCGCGATGTCCATCCGCGAGCCGATCTCGAGGCGCGTGACGAGCACGGCCGAGCGCGGGCGGATCACGTCGATCGCGACCATGTCGAGCCGGTCGCGCACCGCGAGGTGCACGGACAGCGACGTGCGTTCGGCCAGTTCGATCATGAACGGCCGCGAACGCGCGCGGATGTCGAAGTTGCGCAGGAAGCCGTGGCTCAGTTCGAGCACCGACGCGGTGAGCACGAAGCGCTCGCTGTCGGGCAACTGAAACAGGAAGCCGGCGCTGACGAGTGTGGCGGTGATGCGCGAGACGGTCGGCTTCGGGATGCCGGTCAATTCGGTCAGCTCGCGGTTGCTGACGGGCGCGTCGGCAGCCGCGATGCGGCGCAGCACGGCGAGGCCGCGGGCGAGGGCGGTGATTTCGTCGGGCGACGATTCACGGTCCCGCGACGCGGGAGAGGTTACAGGTGTCGACACGAGGGATTCTCTCTAATTCCGAAACTCGATTTCAATTTTGTTGGTATTGTAGGACTATTGTCAAAGCATGCATGTTCCGCGGGAGAACCGGTCATTGGATGAGATTTTACGGGTTCACCCTTGGTTTATTAGGAAAACGCTCAAATGAGCGTTGCCGGAAAGTGCATGAGCCGGTGCAAATACCGCTTGACTTGTCGGGCGGAAACGGAAAGAATGTCTCACGTTTTCGAAACATCGTTTCAAGAGTTTAACCGGCAACGATGTTTCGCGCAGTCTCTCAGGTTCTAGCACGGCCCTCGGAATGGCTAGAACTTTTTTAGCGCCACGGTCTCCGTGGCGCTTTTTTTTGCCTGTCTTTCCGACCGTCCGCCCGGACGCGTCAGGCCCGTATTATCCTCCGATCGCCGCAAACGCCTGTCCACGGTCGCATCGCGCCCGCCTGCCCGCGCGATGCGCGCCGCGCTCGCGCTCGTTTCACGCAAAAAAAAGCGCGATGCCCGCAGTGGGCATCGCGCATGAAACGGCGTGGAGCGCCGACGAATGAACGGTGATCGAAGAAAGAACGCCCGGCCGGGAGGCCGGGTCAGGGACGCCCGGTCAGGGACGCCCGGTTAGGGACGCCCGGTCAGGGCGCCCTGCAACGCGCAACGTCCCCGCGCGCGACGGTCAGCCCTTCGCGAGCTTGATGCTGGTCTGCTCGGCCGTCAGGTAACCGACGCTGGCGCCGAAGCGGTCCTTGTAGTTCGCGCGCACGAGCGGGTCGAGCGTCGGCTTGACCTTGTCGTGCAGCGGCGATTCCCAGTCGCCGGCGTGCTGGAAGTTGCTCATGATGTAGGTCCAGCCGTTGATCTCGTCGACCGCGTGCAGGCCCGTCGATTCGGCGCCGGCCGGGCACGACAGCACGCGCGCGAGCGACTTCGTGTCGACGTTGTAGGCCCACAGGAAGTTGTTCACGTGCATGCCCGAGTCTTCACCGATGAACAGCGTGCGCAGCTTTTCGGAAAACTTCAGGTTGTCCGGATTCGCGATCTTGTCCGGGTTCGCGAGGTTGCCGAGCGCGTCGGCCGCGGCGAGATCCTCGCCGACGAGCGCGGCCGGCGCGCCCATGTCGACCGGCACCCATTCGCTGTCGATCGCGCCGCCCGTCGTGTCGCGCTGGCCCGCCTTCAGGTTCAGCGCGTAGACGGCGCCCGCGGCGATCTTCTTGTCGAGCGCGACGTCGCGCGACACCGCGTTGCCCTTGACCATCGACGTCTCGATCCGCGACATCGCCGTGTAGACGATCTTGTCCTTCGCGTTCACGGTCGTGCCTTCGAGCTTCGTGAACGCCATGCTGCCGCCGAGCAGCGCCGCGTAGCGGTGCGTCTCGAGGAACGCGGCCGCCTTTTCCATCCCCGGCTTCACGCGCATCCAGTTGAACTTGCCGCCGAAGTGGATCTTCGTGTAGCTCGCATCGTTCGGGTCGACGGTCACCAGGTCCATGATGTCCGACGCCTTCAGCGTGTTCGCGAGCGCTTCGATCTCGCTGCTGGTCGCGTGGCCGATCCTGATCCACGTGAGCGTCGCGGTGCCGGCGCCGGCCGACGACGTCTGCGTCCACTTCGCGACGTACAGCGTGCCGGCCGACAGGTCGGCCGCCTTGTCGGCGACGAACATGAACAGGCCGCCGTTGGTCGCGTCGTCGCCCATCATCACGGTGCGCTGGTCCGGCATCACCTGGATCAGCTCGTGCGAGATGCGGCCGAGGCAGTAGTGCTTCTTCACGGTGCCCGTGCCGTCCGGATTCACGGTGATCTCGGGCAGGTGACCGTAGTGATAGGGGTTCGCCTTCGTCTCGTCGCCGAACGTGTTCTTGCTGAACGCCTTGAACTGCGCGTCGGTCGCGGCCTTCGTCGCGTCCGGCTCGTATTCCTCGCTCGACAGGTGCGTGCCCCACGGCGACAGGCTCGCGCCGCACGTGATCCACAGGCCGTGTGCGCTCGACGTGTCGACGTTGTGATACTTCACGAGCTTCAGCGCGCCGGTGGCCGGGTCCTGGTCGAGCGTGAGCACGGCGATCGGCGACGGCAGCTGGCCGTACTGCGACGCGCTCGCCTGGTCGCGCGTCGTGTATTCGAACTGCACGACCGCGAACACCGTGTTGCCCTTCGCGCCGGGCACGTTCGCGTTCTTCAGCGTCAGCAGCGAGCTGCCGTCCGGGCAGTCGGAATAGAACTGGCGCTCCTTGCCGGCCACCGAGCGGTCGATGATCGGCTGGTTGTTGATGTCGTAGTAGCCGCCCGCGAGCGTCGTGCCGCCCTTGCCGTCCGGCACCATGTCGCCCGTCACGAAGAACGGCTTGTACGCGAGCTTGAAGTTGCGCGACGAGCCGTCCGAGAACGACACCGACAGCGTTGCGCCGACCGTCGTCGTCGCCATCGCGGCCGCGTTGTCGAGCGTCGGCGCGGCCATCGCCGAGAAGGCCGCCGACGTATAGGCGGCGGCGACCGGCGTCGACGCGGGATCGTCGTCGCCGCCGCAACCCGTCAGCAGGGCCGGCAGCGCGAGGCCGGAAAGGGGAAGCATCGGCGCGCCGGCGAGGATCTTCAGGGCCTGACGACGGGAAGCATTGGGCAACGCGGGCATGTGGAGTCCAGTTTCGGTTGTTGGAAACATGGCCTTCGCGATGCAGGCGTACGGCAAGCAATGCGAAGGCAAATTGAAAACTGGACGGAAGTGTAGGGACGCTAGATGAAAGTTTTTTGAATCGAGAACGTAATGGTGTGTCGGGCGTCCGTCAGGTGAACGGACGGACGCCGGTCGCAAGCGTTTGCGCTCAGTCGCGCTCGGGCGTGGCCGAGATGCGGTGGATCGACAGGTCGGCGCCGTCGAATTCCGCTTCGCGATCGAGACGCAGGCCGACGGTCGCCTTCAGCGCGCCGTAGACGAGCGTGCCGCCCGCGGTCGCGATCGCGATGCCGGCGAGCGTGCCGACGAGCTGCGACAGGAACGACACGCCGCCGAGCCCGCCGAGCGCGGGCAGCCCGAACACGCCGGCCGCGAGGCCGCCGAGCGCGCCGCACATCCCGTGCAGCGGCCAGACGCCGAGCACGTCGTCGATGCGCCAGCGGTTCTGCACGCAGGTGAACATCGCGACGAACAGCGCACCGGCCGCGGCGCCCGTGACCAGCGCGCCGATCGGGTGCATCACGTCGGAGCCCGCGCAGACCGCGACAAGGCCCGCGAGCGGCCCGTTGTACGTGAAGCCCGGGTCGTTGCGGCCGGCCACCCACGCGGCGAGCGTGCCGCCGACCATCGCCATCAGCGAGTTCACCGCGACGAGGCCGCTGATCTTGTCGAGCGTCTGCGCGCTCATCACGTTGAAGCCGAACCAGCCGACCGCGAGCACCCATGCGCCGAGCGCGAGGAACGGGATGTTCGACGGCGGGTGCGCGGCAATCCGCCCGTCCTTCGCATAGCGGCCGTGGCGCGCGCCGAGCAGCAGCACGGCCGGCAGCGCGACCCAGCCGCCGAACGCATGCACGACGACCGAGCCCGCGAAGTCGTGGAACGGCGCACCGAATGCGTGCGCGAGCCAGGCCTGCACGCCGAAGCGCTCGTTCCACGCGATCCCTTCGAAGAACGGATAGATGAAGCCGACGATGATCAGCGTCGCGACGAGCTGCGGATTGAACTTCGCGCGCTCCGCGATGCCGCCGGACACGATCGCCGGGATCGCCGCGGCGAACGTCAGCAGGAAGAAGAACCGCACGAGCGCGTAGCCGTTGTGCTGCGACAGCGAGCCGATGTCGTCGAAGAATTCGACGCCGTACGCGATCGTGTAGCCGACGAGGAAATACGCGAGCGTCGACACCGAGAAGTCGACCAGGATCTTCACGAGCGCGTTGACCTGGTTCTTCTTGCGGACCGTGCCGAGTTCGAGAAAGGCGAAGCCCGCGTGCATCGCGAGCACCATGACGGCGCCGATCAACAGGAACAGTGTGTCGACGCCGGATTTCAGACCATCCATGCCGTGGCTTCCTTGCGCAAAAAACGGGCGAGGAACGCAAGTATCGAGCCAAGCTGGTGAATGGCCGCGTGAAATTGGTGCCCGGGCACCGTGCGATGCGGCATGCCGGTGAATCATGCACGGGATCGGGGCGTGGCCGCCGGTCGCCGATCGCTTCGCCGGATGCGCGTTTATGGTGCGATCGTGACGAAATTGGTGCGTATGCCGAATGAAGCGGTGCGCGGCGTGCGCCGCTCACGCACCGATCTGGCGCGTCAGTGGCGCGCGAACAGCGCGGGCGGCCGGCGCAGCCGCAGCGCGCACGCGGACCAGTAGAGGGCGACGGCCGACAGCCCGATCGCGGCGACCGCGAGCGCCGCGAAGCCCGCGAGCGACTGGCCGTCGCCATCGGCGCCGAGAATGCCTCGCGCGACGATCAGCGCGGCCGTCCAGAAACCGATCACGGCCTGGGTGAGCAGGCGCGCGGACGCGATGCGGCGCGGACGCCCCGATTCGGCGAGACGGCGCGCCGACGGCGCGCGCAGGCAGAGGAACAGAGTGGCGGCGAGCAGCGCGGCCAGGACGATGAACCAATCGATGAGGAAAGCCATGACGAAGAAAAAGGGGGCACGTACGAAGTGAATTGAGGCGTGCCCACTTTAGAGGCGTGGCGCGTTCGATTGAATCAGACGAATCCGAAATTGAAAGGCATTTTTAACAACGGGTCGTCATTGGGCCTGTTCCACAGGCGGTATCATCGACACCGGTCCAACCACGAGGTCGCGCCACGTGCGGCCGGAGATTGCTGATGAACATGAAGACATCGCGGGCGCGTCGCGTGCCCGGGTCCGTGCTGGCGGCCGTGGCCGCCGGTGCGCTGCTGTTGCTCGCGGGCTGCGAGAAGTCCGGTACGTCGACCGCGCAACCCGATACGGCCGCGAGCGCGGCCGCCGATGCCGCCAACAACGCGGCCAAGGCGCTCGACCAGGTGGCGAGCACCGTCAATCAACAGATCAACGCGGCGAAGGCCGGCATCGCGTCCGCGGCGTCGGCCGTGCCGCCGTTGTCCGCGAGCGGCCTCGCGTCGGCTGCGCAGGCGCAGATCGACGCGGCGGCGTCCGCGGTCGTCGCGCATGCGGCTTCCGAAGCGGGCGCGAAGATCGCCGAAGCCGGCAAGAAACTCCAGCAGTGGAGCCAGCAGAGCGCCGCCGGGGCGAAACCCGCGAGCGGCGAATGACGCGGGCTTGCACGATCCGCAAAATGTAATTATCATGGTTACACATGTCGCCGGTTGCGGGTCGGGCCGGCGTCGCCGAGTGAGTCAGGAATGAATACCAGCAGCCGGTTCGCGTTTGCCGTTCACGTGCTTGCCTTGCTGTCGATGCAGGAAGGCGTGCCGTTGTCGTCCGACGTCATCGCGGGCAGCGTGAATACGAATCCGGCGCTGATTCGCCGGCTGCTGTCGATGCTGGCGGCAGCAGGGCTGACCACGTCGCAGCTCGGCGCGGGCGGCGGCGCGCTGCTGGCGCGCGAGCCCGGCGAGATCACGCTGCTCGACGTGTATCGCGCGGTCGACGATGCGCAACTGTTCGCGCTGCACCGCGAGGCGCCGAATCCGGCGTGTCTCGTCGGGCGGCACATCCAGGGCGCGCTGACCGGCTATATCGGCGACGCGCAGCGCGCGATGGAAGCGTCGCTCGCCACGCGCACGCTGGTCGACGTGACGACCGACATGCTGGATCGGGAGCAGCGCACGCAGCGGGCGGCGCACGCCGGCGGGTGACCGCGGGCGGGCAGGGCAGGAAGCCGGACGGCGCGTACGCGCGGCGGTCGGCGCAACGGGGGCTTCGCCCCGTTTTTTTCGATCTTATATGTAATTAACTATGTTACATATTTTCTTTTCTGGAGAATCGACATGACGCAACGTTCTTTGAATATCGCGCTGTTCGGCGCCACCGGCATGATCGGCTCGCGCATCGCGGCGGAAGCCGTGCGGCGCGGCCACCGCGTCACCGCGCTGTCGCGCCATCCGGGCGCATCCGGCGACGGCATCACCGCGAAGGCGGCCGACTTGTTCGACGCGGCCAGCATCGCGGCTGCGGTGCCGGGGCATGACGTCGTCGCAAGCGCATACGGCCCTAAGCAGGAAGATGTGGCGCAGGTCGTCGCGGTCGCGAAGGCGCTGGTCGCCGGCACGCGTCAGGCCGGTTTGAAGCGGCTCGTCGTGGTGGGCGGCGCCGGTTCGCTCGAAGTCGCGCCGGGCAAGCAGCTCGTCGACACCGAAGGTTTCCCCGAAGCGTACAAGGCGGTTGCGCTCGCGCATCGCGACGCGCTCGACTACCTGAAGACGGTTGCGGATCTCGACTGGACCTTCTTCGCGCCGGCCGCGCTGATCGCGCCGGGCGAGCGCACGGGCACGTTCCGCACGGGCGTCGGCAAGCTGATCGTCGACGCGCAAGGCAACAGCAAGATCTCGGCGGAAGACTACGCGGTCGCGTTCGTCGACGCGCTCGAGCGGGACAGCTTCGTGCGCGAGATCGCGACGGTCGCGTATTGAGCGGCGCGGCGGCCGGCGGCGACGTGTGAGCGCCGGCCCGCGCGCGGCAGGCAAGCCGCGACGTTCGGCAACGTCAGGCGACGCCACCCTTCGCGGGTGGCGTCGCCTGTTTCGTTTGGCGCGGCGAGCGCGTGGCCGATCGGTATTTACACTGGTCGACGCGCGCGGACACTTTTCATATTGTTCCCCGTTGGGCAGGATGAATAGAATAAATTTCTATCGACGAGGGAATGGAGAAATGGACGCCATCGATCGCAAGCTGCTGGAGCTGCTGCAGACGGATGCCACGCTGCCGATCGCGGAGCTGGCCCAGCGCGTGAACCTGTCGCAGACGCCGTGCTGGAAGCGCGTGCAGCGGCTGAAGGAAACCGGCGCGATTCGTGCGCAGGTCGCGCTGTGCGATGCGCGCAAGCTCGGCGTGGGCACGACCGTGTTCGTCGCGATCCGCACGAACCAGCACACCGAGGAATGGGCGCAGCGCTTCACGCAGGCGGTGCGCGACATGCCGGAAGTGGTCGAGGTCTACCGGATGAGCGGCGAGACCGATTACCTGCTGCGCGTCGTGGTGGCCGGCATCGACGACTACGACCGCGTCTACAAGCAACTGATTCGCACGGTGCCGCTGTTCGACGTTAGCTCGTCGTTCGCGATGGAGCAGATCAAGTATTCGACCGCGCTGCCCGTGCGCGATCTGGCCGAGCCCGCCTGACGGGCGCGCCGCCGCGCCGGCGGCGCCGCTTCATCGGCCGCGCGCCAGCGCGCGTGCGCGTTCGTCGGCCAGCGCGTCGCGGCGCACGAAATCCGCGACGAACGGGCTGGCCGGATGATGGTGCAGCGCATACGGCGTATCCCATTGCGCAAGGTGGCCGTCCTTCATCACGCCGATCCGGTCGGCGATCGCGAACGCTTCCGCCTGGTTGTGCGTGACCAGGATCGCGGTATGACCCGTGTGCTTCAGGATGTCGCGCAGCTCGAACGCGAGCCGCTCGCGCGTATCGACGTCGAGATTCGAGAACGGCTCGTCGAGCAGCAGCAGTTCCGGCGACGGCGCGAGCGCGCGCGCGAGGGCGACGCGCTGCTGCTGGCCGCCCGACAGTTCGTGCGGATAGGCGTCGCCGGAATCGGCGAGGCCGACGAGGTCGAGCATCTCCGCGACGCGCAGGCGCCGTTCGGCCTTCGGCATGCGCCGCAGGCCGAACGCGACGTTGTCGGCCGCGCTCAGGTGCGGGAACAGCGCGTAATCCTGGAACATCATGCCGATGCGCCGCCGCTCCGGCGGCACGTCGAGCGACGGCGCCGCGACGGGCGTGCCGTCCAGCACGATGCGTCCCATGCGCACGGGCTCGAAGCCGGCGATCGCGCGCAGCACGGTGGTCTTGCCGCAGCCGGACGCGCCGAGCAGGCAGCCGATGTCGCCGCGCGGCAGCGCGAGGCTCAGGCCGTCGACCACGGTGCGGCGGCCGTGCGGCGTGTCGTAGGCGACGCAGAGGTCGTCGAGTTCGAGCAGGTTCACGGTGTCAGGCTCCGATCTTGTGGCGGGTGCGGGCGAGCAGGATCACGGGCACGAGCCCGGCCAGCACGATCGCGAGCGCGGCGACCGCGCCTTCTTCATAGGTGCCGCGCGCGGCTTCCGCATACAGCCAGGTCGCGAGCGTGTCGAAGTTCAGCGGGCGCAGCAGCAGCGTGGCCGGCAATTCCTTCATCGCGTCGACGAACACCAGCAGCGCGCTTGTCGTGAGCGCGGGCCGCAGCAGCGGCAGGTGGACGCGGCGCAGCGTGCCGCCCGCCGTCTCGCCGAGCGAGCGCGCGGCCTGTTCGAGCGACGGCGGAATGCGCGCGAGGCCGGCCTCGATGCCGCCGGCCGGGATCGCGAGGAAACGCACGGTATAGGCGATCACGAGCGCGGTGGCCGAGCCCATCAGCAGCAGCGCGTCGCGGCCGAGCGCCGCGCCGAACAGGCGGTCGGCCGCCGCGAACGGCATCAGCAGGCCGATCGCGAGCACGGTGCCCGGCACCGCGTAGCCGAGGCTCGCGATCCGCGCGCACAGGCGGGCAGGGCCTGCCCGGGCGCTGTCGCGCTGCGCGCGGGCGGCCCACGCGACGACGAGCCCGCACGCGAGCGTCGCGGCGGTGGCGGCGCTCGCGATCGTCAGCGTGTTCGCGAGCCCCGTCATCAATTGCGCGGATACGCCGCCGACGAGGTGCAGCCGCTTGGCCGTTTCGACCGCGAGGTACGCGGCCGGCGCGCCGAAGCCGAGCAGGACCGGCAGCCAGCCGAGCACCGCGGCGGCGAGCGCGGCCGAGCCGGTCAGGCGGCGCGGCGCGATCGGCCGCATGCGCCGGCCGTGCGCGTAGCGCTGGCGGCGGCGTCCGTAGCGTTCCAGCGCGATCATGCCGACGACGATCGCGAGCATCGCCAGCGCGATCTGCGCGGCGCCGGCGAGATCGGAGCGCGTGATCCACGTCGTATAGACGGACACGGTCAGCGTCTGCACGCCGAGAAATTCCGACGCGCCGATATCGTTCAGCGTTTCGAGCAGCGCGAGGCTCACGCCGACCGCGATCGCCGGCCGTGCAAGCGGCACGACGACGCGCCAGAACGTCGCGACGCGGCCGGCGCCGAGCGTGCGCGCGGCTTCGAGCAGGCTCGCGGACTGCGTGACGAACATCGCGCGCGTGCTCAGATAGACGTACGGATACAGCACGAAGCCGAGCACGAAGATCGCGCCGGGCAACGAGCGCAGGTCGGGCAGGCGGAACTGGCGCGGGCTGTCGAAGCCGAGCAGCCAGCGGATCGCGCCTTGCACGGGGCCGATCGGATGCAGCAGGTCGAGATACGCGAACGCGACGATGTAGGTGGGGACCGCGAGCGGCAGCAGCAGCGCCCAGGTCAGGACCCGGCGGCCGGGGAAATCGTACGCGGTGACGAGCCACGCGCAGCCGGTGCCGACGATCGACACGATCGTGCCGACGCCGGCGAGCAGCAGCAGCGTGTTGACGAGCGCCTGCGGCAGTACGAATTCGGCGAGATGCCGCCAGTGCGCGAGATCGGCGTCGAACGCGGCGGCCACGAGCACCGCGAGCGGCGCCGCGACCGCCGCGGCGATCGCCAGCGCCGCGATCAGCCACAGGCTGCCCGCGCGCGGCCACAGGCGCGCACGCGGACCGCGCGGCTCGCGCAACGCGCGGGCAGGCGATGCGTCAGTTGTCAAAGCCGACCTTGTCGACGAGTTGGCTCGCCTGCTTGCGATGCTTCGCGATATCCGCGAGCGGCAGCGGGTCGACCTTCAGCGTGCCGAAGCTCGCGATCACCGGGTCGAGCTTCACGTTCGCGCGCACCGGGTATTCGTAGTTCGCCTGCGCATACAGCGCCTGCGCTTCCGGCGACACCAGGTATTCCAGCAGCTTCACCGCATTGGCCTTGTGCGGCGCGTGCTTCGCGACCGTCGCGCCGCTGATGTTCACGTGCGTGCCGCCGCTCTTCGTATTCGCGAACGTCGGACGCACGACCTTGATCGCGTCGCCCCACTTGCGCGCATCGCTGCCGGGTTCCGCATTCTTCATGTGGCCGACGTAGTAGGCGTTCGCGAGGCCGACGTCGCAGATGCCGCCGAGGATGTCGCGCGCGACGTCGCGGTCGCCGCCCGTCGCCTTGCGCGCGAGGTTGGCCTTCACGCCGCGCAGCCATTTTTCGGTCGCGGCTTCGCCGTCATGCGCGATCATCGCCGCGACGAGCGCCGTGTTGTACGGATGCTGGCCCGACCGGATGCAGACCTTGCCCTTCCATTTCGGATCGGCGAGATCCTCGTAGCGGAACGCATCGACCTTCAGGTCCTTTTCGACGTACAGCACGCGGTCGCGCAGCGACAGTGCGTACCAGTCGCCGTTCGCGCCGCGCAGGTTCGCGGGAATCGCATCGTCGAGCGCCTTCGAGCGCACCGGCTGCGTGACGCCGCCGTCGACGAGGTCGAGCAGGTTGCCGACGTCGACCGTCATCAGCACGTCGGCCGGCGATTGCGCGCCTTCCGCCTTCACGCGCTCGAGCAGGCCATCCTTCACGAACACCGTGTTGACCTTGACGCCGCTCTGCTTCGTGAACGCGTCGATGAGCGGCTGGATCAGCTTCGGCTCGCGGGTGGTGTACAGGCTCACTTCCTCGGCTGCCTGGGCAAGCGGCGCGAAGGCGGCCGCGGCCAGGACGAGGGCGCCGGCGAGCGGCAGCAGGCGGGTGCGCGGATTCGACATGGAGACTCCGGTGGGGCAGGTGGACGAGGGAGCGTTCCGGGGCGCGCCTGCCGCCCGAGCGACCCGGAACATTACAAAGTGAAAGATTCTGGATTCTAAATCGAAATGGGAATGATTAACAAACGAAAGCTTGTGGAAAGCAGGGGAGAAGCCGGGGACGGAGACCGGCGAACGGGGCGGCCCGGCGCGGGCGCAAGCGCGTAGAATGCCCGCTTCGAGGAATTTGACGGAGCGGCACCGACCATGAACGATCAGCGCAAGAAGAACCCTGTCCGCAACGTGAGCATCCTGATCGTCGTGGCCGTGCTGCTCGTGATCGGGACGATCCTGTACAACGCGATTTCGCAGAAGCACGCGTACGACGAGGCCCATCCGGCCGAGGCCGCGAGCGCGGCGTCGCACTGACGTGCCGGTGCGCGGCCCGCTCGGGTCGCGCGCGCGGCAGGCAAACGGCGTCGATTCGCGGCTTCCGGTGCGACGGGCGCCGTGCGGAACCGGGTCAGCGGAAGGCGCGCCGAAACCGGCGCGCCGTATCGACAGGTCGGCCGTGCGTCAACGTGACGCGGGCGCGAATTTCGGGCGGATCCGCGCGTAGAACACGGACATCCGCGCTCAGGCGGGCAGGCGGATCACGCTCGCGTCCTTGCGGATCAGCAGCGACGACGCGAGCATCTGCTTGCACTGGTGCGCGAGCACCTTCAGGTCGTGCGTGAGCTCGGCGCCGACCGCAGCGGATCTTTCCGCGGACACGACCATCGCATCGAGATCGCGCGTGATCTGCTTCGACGCTTCGAGCTGGTCGGCCGGCGGCGGCTCGCCGGCTTCGGCCTTCTCGAGATTGTCGAGCACGGCGGCCAGGCCGCGCTGCAGCGCGTCGTCGTGCACGAGCCCGCCGTCGGCCGCGCACGCGCTGCGGATCAGCGGCGCCGCAGCCGTGATCTGCGCGCCGAGCACGTGCGTCTGCACGAGCAGGTCGTTCAGTTCGGGCACGAAGCGCTGGTGCGCCTTCGGCTCGATCATCATCCGCTGGAACGCCTGCCCGAGGTTCGCGAACGCGATGTGCACGTCCTTGCGGGCGAGCCGGTAGCGGTAGTCGTCGTCGAGGCTGGCCGCCGGAGATTCGATCGCCGCGGCGACGCCCGCGACGACGGCGGCACCGTCGGCGGCTGGCACCGTCGGCGGCGACATGCCGCGCCCGGCGCGCCACACGGCCTCGAAATACTTGCGGGTGGAGCTCAGCATGTCGGTGACGAGCTTGCCCATCAGCCGGTATTCCCAGTACGGGAACAGCCGGCTCGCGGCGATCGCGATCATGCAGCCCACCACCGTGTCGATCGCGCGCTCGCCGATGATCCGCATGCTGCCCGGCGCGAGCAGGTGGAACATCAGCAGCACGTACGACGACGTGAACACGACACTCGCCGCATAGTTGAACAGCAGCAGGCTGTAGCTCATCATCATCGACCCGAACATGATCGCGATCAGCAGGTGCGTGTCCTTCACCGTGTAGATCAGCGCGACGCTCGCCGCGCAGCCGATCAGCGTCCCGACGATACGCGCCGCGTTGCGCTGCTTGGTCAGCGAGTAGCCGGGCTTCAGGATGATGATGGTCGTCATCACGATCCAGTATGCGTTGGTGAGCGGCAGCAGGCGCCCGATCCAGAAGCCGACCGCCACGGCGATCGTCACGCGCAGCGCGTGGCGAAAGCTCGGCGAACGCATGTTCAGGTTCGAGAAGATCAGCAGCGGCGACAGGCGGCGGCGCTGCAGGAAGCGCGTGAGCGCCTTGTCGATCTTCAGTTCGGTTTGCTGCGGATCGGCGCGGCCCGACAGGTTGCGGCGCATCCGGTCGATCAGGCGCGTCGCGCTCCAGATGCGCCGGAACGTCGCGACCACGGCCGCATAGGCTTCCGCGTGGGTGGCCGCGAAGTTCTTCTTGCGCATCAGCTCGATCTCGTACTCGATCGCGCGCAGCTCGGCCTTCACGCTGATGTGCGAATGCGGCGCGCGGTTTTCGAGCACCGCGAGGCCGACCTCCTCGAGATCGGCCGCGGCCTTGCGGATCAGGTCGCGGTAGAAGATGATCAGGTCCGTTCCGCCGAACGTGTTGCGCACGAGCGGGTAGTCGGTGTGCGCGCCGACGAACAGCTCGTGCAGATCGACGCTGTTGATGAACAGGTTGTACATCGTCGTGCGGCCGGGATCGAGCTTGCCGCGCCGCAGCTTCGGCAGGTTGCGCAGCACGATGTCGCGCGCGGTTTCCTGCGTTTCGACCGCGGTGATCTGCCGGGCGACGAGATTGCGGTAGCACTCGTCGAGATCGGCGTCGAGATCGTAGAACTGCGCGCGCGCGAGCAGATAGTCGGCGCAGGCGAACAGGCTTTCGGCCAGCGCCTGCTGCTCGATCCGGCGCGCCTGCCACTGCGACACGAGCGTGGCCCAGTACGTGTACCAGAGGCCGCCCGCGAGAATCCAGCCGGCGTTGACGAACGCCTGCAGCGGCGTGAACTTCTCCTCGAGCGTCATCACCATCATGAACAGCGTCGCGAAGCTGATCTGCGGCCAGCGGTTGCCGTAGACGACGATCAGCGACAGCACGAACGTGAGCGGCACGATCGTGAGCCACAGCGCGAAGATGTTCGGTGTCGCGAGGCCGGTGGCGAGCGCCGCCAGGAAACCGATCACGCTGCACGCGAGCATTTCGTTGTGCTTGTACTTGAGCGGGCCCGGCATGTCGACGACGCACGCGCCGAGCGCGCCCGTCGAGATCGTGAAGCCGAGCTCGCGGTTGTGAAACACGATCAGGCACAACACGGCCGGCAGCGACACGCCGACCGCGATGCGCAGGCCGCCGAAAAAGTACTGGCTGTAGAAAAACTTTCTGATTTCGACCGAATAGCGCATCGATGGGCTGAATGGCAGACGAAGACGCCCGGGGGCGGCGTATTGACTGGCGACGAGTCTATCGTATTTCGCGGTTCGCAAAAGCTGGCTTTCCGGCCGAGGTTCGCGGCGGCGGCCCATTTGCTATCCTTGGTGATCCTGTTCGCCCGGCCCCGCCGGTCCGAGGTTCCGACGCCCGCTTCATGCTCCATCTTTTCTATTCGAACCGTCACGAAACGCTGGCCGACGCGCTGCTCGAGGATCTGGCCGCGTTCCCGGCCCGTAACGGCCCGTGGGCGCCGCAACAGGTCATCGTGCCGAGCGCGGCGCTGCGCCGCCGCCTCGAGCTCGACATCGCCGCGCGCAACGGCGTGTGCGCGAACGTCGAGTTCACGTATCTCGCGCAGTGGCTGTGGGCGCAGATCGGCCGCGTGCTGGCGGTGCCCGCGCGTTCGCCGTTCGCGCCCGACCGGCTCGTGTGGCGCTGCTACCGGCTGTTCGCGCAGGCGGCAGGCGACGCGCCGTGGCTCGCGTCGCCGCGGCTGGCCGCGTATCTGTCGGCCTCCGACGATGCGATGCGCTACGAGCTGGCCCATCGCGTCGCGGCCGTGCTCGATCACTACCTGACCTACCGCCCCGAATGGCTGGCCGCGTGGCAGGCCGGCGAGTCGGTGCTCGCGGGCGACGCCGCGCCGCGCGGGATCAGCGACGCCGCGCGCGACGACGAGCGCTGGCAGGCCGCGCTGTGGCGCGCGCTGCTCGCCGAGCTGAGCGACAGCGGCACGCCGCCGGCGCACCGTTTCCTCGTCGAGGCGCGCCATCTCGATGCCGATACGGTCGCGCGCGCCGACTGGCCCGAATCGGTCAGCGTGTTCGCGCTGCCGACGATGCCTCCGCTGCACGTCGCGCTGCTGCGCGAACTGTCGCGCTGGATCGACGTGCGCGTCTACGCGCTGAACCCGTGCCGCGAATTCTGGTTCGACATCGTGACCGCCGCGCACGCCGAGGCGCTCGATGCGGCCGGGCGGCGCGACTACCAGGAAGTCGGCCATCCGCTGCTCGCCGAATGGGGCAGGCAGACGCAGGCGCAACTGCACATGCTGCACGAGCTGACTGAAAGCGCGGCGTCGGGCGATGCGTCGCGTTTCGTCGAGAATCCCGCACCGACGTGGCTCGCGCGCGTGCAGAACGCGATCCTCGAACTGCAGCCGGAGGCCGACATCGGCGGCACGCCGCTCGAGCGCGGGATCGAGGTGCATGTGTGCCACAGCCTCGCGCGCCAGCTCGAGGTGCTGCACGACCGGCTGCTCGCGTGGTTCGACGCCGATGCGAGCCTGCAGCCGTCCGACGTGCTCGTCGCGGTCGCCGATCTTGCCGCGGCCGGGCCGTTGATCGACGCGGTGTTCGGCACCGCAGGCGCCGGCGGCGCGCGGGTGCCGTACCGGATCACCGGCCTGCCGCCGTCGCAGGCGAACCCGGTCGCGCGCGTGCTGCTCGACTGGCTCGCGTTGCCCGAGCGGCAGGTCGGCGCGCCGGAGCTGGTCGAATGGCTGCGCGTGGATGCGGTGGCCGCGCGCTACGACATCGACGCGGCCGCGCTCGAAACGGTGCAGACCTGGCTCGCGGCCGCCGGCGCACGGCGCGGGCTGTCGCCGCGCGCGAGCGACGACGCGGCCGTGCCCGCGCCGCGCCATACGTTTTCCGATGCGCTCGCGCGGCTCTTTCTCGGCTATGCGATGCCCGAAGGCGCGGCGCCGATCGGCGCATGGCTGCCGATCGAGGCGGCCACGGGCAGCGAGGCCGAACTGCTCGGCCGGCTCGCACGCTTCACCGACGATCTCGACGGCTTCGCGCGGCGGCTCGCGCAGTCGCACACGCCGCGCGGCTGGAGCGAGCTGTTCGCCGACACGCTCGCGCGCTTCTTCGATTCGGGCGCCGCGTATGCCGACGCGCTGGCCGGCGTGCGCGACGCGCTCGACGCGATGCTGGCCGCGATGACGGAAGGCGCGCCCGACGAGGCGCTGCCCGCGGCCGTCGTCCGCGCGGGGCTCACCGCGGCGCTCGACGATCCGGCCCGCGGCGGGGTGCCGTGGGGCGGCGTCACGTTCTCGTCGCTCACGAGCTTGCGCGGGCTGCCGTATCGCATCGTTTGCCTGCTCGGGATGGACGACGGCGTGCTGCCGAGCCTCGCGCGCGCGGACGAGTTCGACCTGATGGCCGTGCTGCCGAAGCTGGGCGACCGGCAGCGCCGCGACGACGAGCGCAATCTGTTTCTCGACCTGCTGCTGGCTGCCCGCGACCGGTTGCTGATCGCCTATACGGGCCGCAGCATCCGCGACAATGCGCCGTTGCCGCCCGCGGCGCTCGTCGACGAGTTACTCGATCATCTGGCGATCGTCACGGCGGGGCCCGGCGCCGCACCGGATGCGGTCGATGCCGCGCGGCGCGCGTTCATCGTCGAGCATCCGCTGCAGCCGTTCGCGGCCGCGTATTTCCAGCCCGGCAGCGAACTCGTTTCGTACGACGCCGAGCGGGCGACGCTTGCGTCGCTGCTGGCCGCCGAAGCGTCGCGCGGCGGGCCGCGCGAGCAGCCGTTCTTCGCGCAGCCGCTGCCGGCCGAGCCGGTCGAGCCCGTCGCGTTCAGCGAATTCGAACGTTTCTGGCGGCATCCGGCGCGCGCGTTGCTGCGCGGCCGGCTCGGCATCGTGCTGGCGGACGCGCAGGCCGAACTGCTCGATACCGAGCCGTTCGCGCTGGACTTTGCCGGCAGCGACGCGCTTGCCGAGCGCGTGCTGCCGCTCCTGATCGAAGCGGGCGAGGGCGGCGTGCACGATCACGCGCTGCGCATCGCGGACGCGAGCCCCGAACTGCCCGGCGGCGCGACGGGCGCGGTGTGGCGCGACCAGGCGCTCGGCTCGATGACGCAGCTTGCGTCGAACGTGCGCGGTGCGCTGGCCGGCGGCATCGAGCGGCGGCCGTTCTCGCTCGCCGTCGTGCCGAAATGGCCCGACACCGAGCAGGCGCTGTTCGGCGCCGACGACGCGATGCTGGCGGCCGACGCGGTGAGCGCGGCGCTCGAGTTGCACGGCACGCTGAACCGGTTGACACCGGCCGGCCAGGTCATCTACCGCTATGCGCGGCCGAGCGCGCGCGACTACCTGTCCGCATGGCTCGCGCATCTCGTCTACTGCGCGATCGAGCCGGGCGGCCCGTGCCGCACGCTGTGGTTCGGCAGCGGCGGCGCGTTCGAGCTGACGCCCGTCGCGGCGCCGCTCGAACGGCTCGCGCCGCTGGCCGCGCTGTTCCGCGCGGGGCGGCGCATGCCGCTGCGGTTTTTCCCGCGCAGTGCATGGGCGCGGGTGTCCGACGGCGAGGCCAAGGCCGCGAGCGTGTGGATCAACGAGCGGGTCGTGAGCGAAGCCGACGATCCGGCCATCGCGATCGCGTGGCGCGGCGCGCATCCGTCGCTCGACGAGCCGTTCGGCACGCTCGCGCGGCTCGTGTTCGAGCCGCTCGTCGAGCATCTGAAGGAGGTCGCATGAGCGCCGGGGCGCAGCAGCAGGCGCTCGAACTGGACGTATTCGCGTGCCCGCTCGACGGCGTCAACCAGATCGAGGCGTCGGCCGGCACCGGCAAGACCTGGAATATCTGCGCGTTGTACGTGCGCCTGCTGCTCGAAAAGGATCTCGGCGCGGACGAGATCCTCGTCGTGACGTTCACGAAAGCGGCGACGGCCGAGTTGCACGAGCGGATTCGCGGCCGGCTCGCGCAGCTCGCGCATGCGCTCGACACGGGCGACGACGGCGGCGATCCGTTCATCGCGCGCCTGCTGGAGACCACGCTCGGCGACGACGGCGCGCTCGATCCCGAGACGGCCGTGAAGCGGATCCGGCGTGCGCTGCGCGCGTTCGACCAGGCGGCGATCCATACGATCCACGCGTTCTGCCAGCGCGCGCTGCAGGAAGCGCCGTTCGCGGCGGCGATGCCGTTCGCGTTCGACATGGAGGCCGACGATGCGTCGCTGCGCTTCGAACTCGCGGCGGATTTCTGGCGCACGCGTGTCGAACCGGCGGCCGCGCGCTGGCCGGGCTTCGCGACGTGGCTCGTCGAATCGGGCGCCGGCCCGGCCGCGCTCGATGCGCAGCTCGCACGCCGGCTGAAGAAGCCGCTTGCCGCGCTGCGCTGGGATGGCGTGACCGAGCCGGACGAATCGGCCGAAGCGGCCGCGGCCGAATGCTTCGCGGAGGCCGCGCGGATGTGGGCGGCCGAGCGCGACGCGATCGATGCGCTGCTGCGCGCCGCGCAGCCCGCGCTCAATCAGCGCTCGCACAAGCCCGACGCGCTCGCCGATGCGCTCGCCGCGTGGGCGGCGCATTTCGCGCAGGGCGACGCGACGGCCGCGCTGCCGAAAGCCGCGCTGAAGCTCACGCAAACCGCACTGACCAAGGCGACGAAAAAAGGCGGTGCGACGCCCGCCCACGCGTTCTTCGACGTGGCCGACGCGCTCGAGGCCGCCGTGGCCGCGGCCGAGGCCACGCAGCGCGCGCGCTGGCTCGCGCTGATCGCCGAATGGCTCGACATGGCGCCGCGCGAGCTGGCCGAGCGCAAGCGCACGCGGCGCGTCGTGTCGTTCGACGATCTGCTCGCGAACCTGTATCACGCGCTGCACGCGCATCCGTGGCTCGCCGAGGCGCTGCGCGCACGCTATCCGGCCGCGCTGATCGACGAGTTTCAGGATACCGATCCGCTGCAGTTCGCGATCTTCGACCGGATCTTCGCGCCGGGCGGCCCGCTGTTCCTCGTCGGCGATCCGAAGCAGGCGATCTACAGTTTCCGCGCGGCCGATCTGCATACCTATCTCGCCGCGCGCGCACGGGCGAGCGCGTGCTACACGCTCGCGGTCAACCAGCGCTCGACGCCCGCGATCGTCGACGCGTGCAACCGCTTGTTCATGTCGAATCCGCGCGCGTTCGTGCTCGACGGGCTCGA
The DNA here is from genome assembly GCF_020419985.1 of Burkholderia sp. AU32262. NCBI lineage: Bacteria > Pseudomonadati > Pseudomonadota > Betaproteobacteria > Burkholderiales > Burkholderiaceae > Burkholderia > Burkholderia sp. AU32262. The sequence continues at coordinate 139,939 of NZ_JAIZRS010000003.1, read as the reverse complement.
CTATTACGCGGTGCGCGCCGGCACGCGCGTGCGTGCGCCGTTCGTCGACGAAACCGATCCGGGCCCTGCCGGCGATTTCCGGGTGTGGGCGCTGCCGGGCGGCGAACGCACGCTGCTCAAGCGCGATGCGCAGGCGCAGGCCGCCCAGGCGTGCGCGGCCGAGATCGCGCGGCTGATGCGCGGCGCGCGTGAAGGGCGCGTGCGGTTGGGAGACACGCCGTTGTCGCCGGGCGACATCGCGGTGCTCGTGCAGACGCACCGGCAGGGCAGCCTCGTGAAGCGCGTGCTCGCGACGTGGGGCATCGGCAGCGTCGAGCTGGCGCAGGCGTCGGTGTTCTCGACCGGCGATGCCGAGCAGCTCGAACGCGTGCTGGCGGCGATCGATGCGCCGGGCGACCTGCGGCGCCTGCGCGCGGCGCTCGCGTCCGACTGGTTCGGGCTCGATGCCGGCGCGCTGTGGCGTATGGAGCAGGGCGACGGCGGTGCGCCACCCGGCGCGCCGGCGGCCGACGGTGCCGACGCGATGAGCTGGGTCGAGCGCTTCTCGCGGTATCGGCTGCTGTGGCGCGAACGCGGTTTCGCGGTGATGTGGCGCACGTTCACGCGCGAGCTGCGGATCGCCGAGCGGCTGATGGCCGGTGCGGACGGCGAGCGCCGCGTGACCGACATCAACCATCTGGCCGAGTTGACGCAGGCCCGTGCATCCGCGCAGCCGGGCATCGCGCCGACGCTGCGCTGGCTCGCCGCGCAACGGCTCGACGGCGGCGGCGAGGAAGCGCAACTGCGGCTCGAATCCGATCGCAATCTCGTGCAGATCGTCACGGTGCACAAGTCGAAGGGGCTCGAATACGCGATCGTGTTCTGTCCGTTCCTGAACGACGGCGGGCTGCGCGAGCCGCCGTCGTCCGCGTTGCCCGATGCGCGCGAGTATCACGACGAGGCGGGCGATGCGGTGCTGCATTACGGATGCGACGACGAAGCGGCCGCGCACGCGGCGCGGCAGGCGCTGCGCGAGCAGGCCGCGGAACGCGCGCGGCTCGTCTACGTGGCGCTCACGCGCGCGGTCTATCGCTGCTATGTCGTCGCCGGGCCCTACCTGTCGTCGCGCTCGACGCGCGAAGCGCGGCGCAGCGTGCTCAACTGGCTCGTCGCGGGGGCCGGTCATGCGTTCGATGCGTGGCTCGACGAGCCGCCCGACGAAGCCGCGCTCGACGCGGCGTGGCACGCGCTCGCGGGCGGCCCCGTGAGCGTCGCGCCGCTGCCGGTGCCTGCGCGCCGCGAGCGTCTCGAAGCCGGGCACGACGCGTCGCAGACGCTCGCGGCGCGCCATGCGACACGCGTGCTGCGCGATGCGTGGCGGATGGCGAGCTTCAGCTCGCTGACCGCGTCGATGGCGCGGGAGGAGGTGGTGGGCGTCGCGGCCGTGCCCGACGACGAACTGCGGCCCGATCACGATGCGCTTGCGGCGGTGACGCCCGACGGCGAACCGATACTGGCCGATACGGCCGCGGCCGGCCCGCCGGACGACGACATCCTCATGTTCCCGCGCGGCGCGGCGGCCGGCGAATGCCTGCACCGCCTGTTCGAGCTCAGCCGGTTCACCGAGCCCGAATCGTGGCACACCGCCGCGCTCGGCGCGCTGCACGACCGGCCGGTCGAGGCCGAGCCGGAGCTTGCGGCGCGCCTGCCGGCGATGATGGCGCGGCTCGTCGACGACGTCGTGCACACCGAGCTCGTGCCGGGCATGCGGCTTGCCGATCTCGATCCGGCGAAGCGGCTCGACGAAATGGGCTTCCTGTTTCCGGCGCCGTCGCTCGATCTGACGGCGCTACGCCGGCTGCTGGTCGCGCACGGCTATCCGGACGTTGCACTGGAGGCGGGCACGCTCGCCGGTTTCATCAAGGGTTTCATCGACATGATCGTCGAACACGACGGCCGTTTCTGGATCGTCGACTGGAAGTCGAATTACCTCGGCACGACGCCGGATGCCTACGGCCCGCGCGCGCTCGACGTCGCGATGGCCGATCACGCGTATCACCTGCAGGCGCTGCTCTATACGGTCGCGCTGCACCGTTACCTGCGTGGCCGCCTGCCCGATTACGACTACGACACGCACATCGCCGGTTACCTGTACCTGTTCGTGCGCGGCGTGCGGCCCGGCTGGCGCAGCGGCGGCGAGCCGGCCGGCGTGCATGCGCGGCGGCCCGCGCGCGCGCTCGTCGACGCACTCGACCGGATGATGGAAGGGAGCCGCGCATGACCGCGTCCGACGACATGCTCGAATTCACCGGCGGCCTCGTCGCGCGGCTGCCCGAGCCGGCCGATTTCGGCATCGCGCTCGCGGAAGGCTTCGCGCGCCGCATCGGCGACCTCGCGCGGCGTGCCGGTGCGCCGCCCGCATCGGCACGCTGGGCGGCGCGCGCCGCGTTCGCGACGAGCCGCGCGACCGCCGGCGGCCACGTGTGCGTCGCGCTTGGCGCGCTCGCGCAGCGCTACGAAGCGCCGCTCGACGAGGTCCGTGCGGCGCTGGCCGCAAGCGGCGTGGTCGCGTTCGGCACGCTCGCGCGCGGCGACGAGCGGCCGCTGATCGTCGACCGGCTCGATCACCTGTACCTGTCGCGCTATTTCGATTACGAACGGCGGCTCGCCGATGCGCTCGTCGCGCAGGCCGGCGTCGCCGCGCCGGACGAACGCCTGTCGCCCGACCGGTTGCGCGACAGTCTCGCCCGTTACTTCGGGCCCGCCACCGGCGAAGTCGACTGGCAGCGCGTCGCGGCGATCGTCGCGCTGACGGGCCGCGTGACGATCGTCAGCGGCGGGCCGGGCACGGGCAAGACGACGACCGTCGTCGGCGTGCTCGCCTGTCTGCTCGACGCGCACCCGGGGCTGCGCATCGCGCTGGCCGCACCGACCGGCAAGGCCGCACAGCGGATGCAGGAGGCGCTGCACGCGCGCGCCGGCGATCTGCCGCCGGAACTCGCCGCGCGCCTGCCCGACACGTCGTACACACTGCATCGGCTGCTGGGCGGCGGTGGAGCAGGCGGTTTCCGGCATCATCGCGACAATCCGTTGCCGTACGATCTGATCGTCGTCGACGAGGCGTCGATGATCGACGTCGCGCTCGCCGCGCATCTGCTCGACGCGCTCGCGCCGGGCGCGCGGCTCGTGTTGCTGGGCGACAAGGATCAACTGGCCGCGGTCGAGGCCGGCGCCGTATTCGCGGAGCTGAGCGCGCGGCCCGCGTTCACGGCCGCGGCGCGCGCGCGCATCGCGCAGGCGCTGGGCATCGACGAGGCGGCGTTCGTCGCGGCGTTGCCGGTGCCGGACGAAGCCGCGCCGGCCGCGGTTCCGGCCGCGCATCCGGTTTCCGCTTCCGCCCGGGCTTCGGCGTCGCCATCGGCGTCCGTACCCGTTTCACGCAAGCCGGCGGCTCGGCCGAAAGTCGATGCGCGACAGGCGTCGCTCTTCGACGACGAACCGCAGGACGACGAAGCGTCGTCGCCCGGCATCGCGCCGCCACCCAGCGCGGAGTCGGCACCGGCCGATGCCGGCGTACCGGACGGCACTGCGCCCGCCTGGATCGAGGCCGACGAACTCGCGTGGCTCGACACCGTCGAGCTGCCGCCGTTCGACACGGCCGATGCGGTGCTCGCATCGGTGACGGCCGCCGCATCGCCATTGACCGGCGAAGCCGTCGCCGCGTCCGCCGGCACGTCCGCTCCGGCACCGCTCGCGGATTGCGTCGTGTGGCTCGAACGCAATTACCGGTTCGGTCTCGATTCGCCGATCGGGCGGCTGTCGCTCGCGATCCGCCGCGGCGACGTGCAGGCGGCGCTCGATGCGCTGCCTGCCGACGACTCGGCCGCCGCGTCGTTTCATGACGATGCGGGCGACACGCTGGCGTCGTCGACGGTCGAGCGGCTCGCGCGGCGCTTCGGCGCCTATCTCGACGCATTGCGCGACGCGTTGGCCGCGCCGGTGCCCGATCCGCTGCCGCTGTTCGACGCGCTCAACCGGTTCCGGATTCTGTGCGCGACCCGCGGCGGCTCGCGCGGCGCGGAACACGTCAATGCGCTGGTGGCCGCGCACGTACGGCACGCGGCGCGCGTGCCGCTCGCGGTCGGCGCGCACTGGTTCACCGGGCGGCCGATCATGGTCACGCGCAACGACTATGCGCTGGGGCTGTTCAACGGCGACATCGGCATTGCGCTGCCCGACGCGCACGGCGTGCTGCGCGTGTGGTTCCGGCGCGCGGACGGCACCGTGCGCGCGGTGTCGCCGGCCGCGTTGCCGCCGCACGAGACGGCGTTCGCGCTGACGGTGCACAAATCGCAGGGCTCGGAATTCGACGAGGCGGCGCTCGTGCTGCCCGCGTCGTTCGGCCGCGTGCTCACGCGCGAGCTCGTTTATACGGCCGTCACGCGCGCCCGCACGCGCGTGCAGGTGATCGGGCCGCGGCGCGTGCTGGCGCAGGCAGTCGCGACGCGCACGCAGCGCGATTCGGGGCTCGCGGCCCGCATCGACGAGGCGCTCGCCCGGCGCCGCATGGAGGTTTCGCGATGATGATCCGCTACACGCTCGATCCGGCCGAGGTCGAATGGACCGCCGTGCGCGCGCAGGGCGCGGGCGGGCAGAACGTGAACAAGGTGTCGAGCGCGATTCATCTGCGCTTCGACATCCGCGCGTCGTCGCTGCCGCCGGTGCTCAAGGAGCGGCTTCTCGCGCTGTCCGACCAGCGCATCACGCGCGACGGCATCGTCGTGATCAAGTCGCAGGAATATCGGACGCAGGAGAAGAACCGCGAGGCGGCGCTCGCGCGGCTCGATACGCTGATCGGCAGCGTCGCGTACACGCCGCGTGCGCGGGTCGCGACGCGACCGACGCGTGCGTCGAAAGAACGGCGGCTCGAACACAAGTCGCGCCGCAGCGTGGTGAAGTCGGGGCGAGGGAAGGTGGTCGACTGACGAACGACGGGCCGGTGCTCGTCGCGAGCGAAGGTCCGCCGCGCGCGGCCCGTTAGCGCATCACGGTTCCGGCGCTGTCGAGCACGAAATCGACGCAGAACACGACGAGCCGGCTCTGCGCGCGGATCGCGACGGCGGCCGTATAGCAGTCGCGGCCTTCCGTCAGCGAAAAGTGCGGGCCCATCAGCGCGACGCGCCCGGGGGCGGCGATCGCGCGCTGGAAATACGGGCGTCGCGACCAGTTGCTGTGGGTCTCCGGGAACAACGGGGCGAGGCGGGTCGCGCTCGCCTGACTATCGTCGAGCGGGGCGCCGATCGACGGCAGGAACTGTTCGCCCGTCTCGTCCGTGACGAACACGCGACGCGCGGCAGGCACCGCGAATACGCGTTGTGCGGCGTCCTGCAGGTTGCCGCTCGCCGAAAACGCGGCCGCGCCGCCGAGCACGAGGCGTTCGATCGCGTCGAAGCCCGGCTGCCCGGCGGCCACCGGCGTGTGCCGGCGGGCGATGAAGCGCCGCCACGCGGCGTCGAGCATCGCGGGCGCCGCCGCGCTCGCGTGCGCGATCGATGCATCGGGCTGACCGAACCGGAAACCCTGCACGAAATCGATGTCGGCTTCCATCAGCGCCTGCAACGCGTCGTCGCTTTCCACGCCTTCGGCCAGCACCATCGCGCCGGCCTGGTGCAGCATCGACACGAGGTGATGCATGATGCGGCGGTCCTCGGCCGAGCTGGTCGAACGCTCGACGAGCGAGCGGTCGAGCTTCACGATGTCGGGTCGCGCCCGCCACACGCGGTCGAAGTTCGAGAAGCCGGTGCCGAAATCGTCGATCGCGATCAGGAAATCGCGATGCTGGATCATGTCGATCGTGCGGGCGAGCGCGGCTTCGTCGCGCGCCGGCTGCTCGACCACTTCCAGCACGATGCGGTTCGGCGGCAGCGCGAAATGCCGGCATAGCGCCTCGACGAACTCGCGCTGTACGAGGCCCGTATCGAGTACGCGCGGCGTCACGTTCAGGAACAGCCAGCCATCGCCGATGCCCTGCGCGACGAAGTTGGCCGTGTGCAGGCAGCGCGCGAGCCGGTCGAGCAGCAGCGCGTCGGCGTCGCCGCGCGTCTTGTCGAGCAGGGCGGTGGGCGACGCCAGCGCGCCGTTCCCGTCGACGACGCGCAGCAGCGCCTCGTAGCCGACGACGCGCTTGTGCGTGATCGACAGCACGGGCTGGAACACGCTGCGCAAGGTCGTGGTGCGATAGGTGGCGAGCCAGCCGTGGGGTGTCGGCGTGAGGCGTTCGAGCAGGGCGTCGAGCGACAGGTCGCGGGTGGGCTTCATGTCAACGGTGCCCAGGCGGGGGCGGCGGGGCGTCGACACTCCGCCACGCCGATGCAGCCGCATGCGCAGGCGGACGCGAAAGAACGTGGGGCATCGAGACTGCCTTCTGCGGATAAGTGTCCCGAGTGTAACGGGATTGCCGCGGCGCGCGTATCAGGGTAACTCCAGACGCAAACGCTACATCGCGATTCCGGCACGCGGGCGGCGGCGCGGCCGGGGGCGCCGCATGCGTGCGTACGGTGCATGATCGTCGCGAAACGAAGCGCGCCGCGGCCGCGGGCGAGCATCCCGCGACAGGGCGTGATCGTGCGTCGTTGCCGCCCGATACGGGAAATCCCGGCGGCCGGCCGCCGCTGTCAGACGAATGAGACGAATGCCGCGCGCCGCGGTGCGATCGGCGGCATGTCGGCCAACCCGCGGCGCGCCGTCATCGGCATTGCCGCGCGGCGGCCACTGGGCCGCGGCCAGCGGGCGGCCTGCGACGGTCCGTGCGCGCCCGGCGTGCCGATCGTCAGGCCGCTTCGCCGCCGCGGGGCCGGACGCCGGGAATCCGCTTGATCACGCCGGTCGCGAGCGCGGTGCCGACGAGCACGATCGCGCAGCCTTCGATCATCACGGCCGACACGTGTTCGCCGAGGAACAGCGCGCCCCACAGCAGGCCGAACACGGGGATCACGAACGTCACGGTAATCGCGCGGGCGGGCCCGATGTGCGCGATCAGGTAGAAGAAGATGAAATAGGCGATGCCCGTGCACGCGACGCCGAGCGCGAGCACCGCGCCCCATGCGTGCACGCCGATCGGCGCGGCCGGCCACGTCGCGATCGCGAAAGGCAGCAGCAGCACGGTCGAGCCGATCATGCTGCCCGCTGCGTTGACGAGCGGATCGACGCCGCCGAGGTTGCGTTTCGTATAGTTGGCCGCGACGCCGTACAGCAGCGTCGCGCCGAGTGCTGCCGCCGCGGCGAGCGCGGTCGCGCCGGCGCCCGTGTCGCCGTGCGCGGTCGCGATCTGGTTCCACACGAGCGTGAGTACGCCGGCGAACCCGATGACGAGGCCGAGCGCGCGCGGCAGCGACAGCTTGTCCTTCAGCCACAGATAAGCGACGAGCGCGCCCCACAGCGGCGTCGTCGCGTTGATCACCGACGTCACGCCGGCCGACAGCGTCAACTCGGCGAACGCGAACAGGCAGAACGGGATGCCGGAATTCAGCGCGCCGACGACGAACAGCGGCCATGCATGACGGCGCAACCGGGTGCCGAGATCGGCCGGTTTGAAGCGCGTCAGCGCGAAGCCCGCGAGAAACAGCGCGCCGATGCCCACGCGCAGCGCCATCAGCGGCGCGACGCCGAAATCGACCACGCCGATCCGGATGAACAGGAAGGACGCGCCCCACAGGGCGGCGAGCACGGTCAGCAGGAAAGCGTTTTTGGGCGACATCGATCGGGGAGGGCGGGGACGGGATGCGAGGATCTTACACCGCGTTACCACACCGTCGTTTCACGATCGGATGAAACGACAAGAAACGGGAACGTCGCCGGTCGTGCCCGGCGGCGGGCGGCCACGCGCGGCGCGGCCGATCAGCGATGACGCCAGCCGCCGCGTCCGCCGAAGCCGAAATTGAGCGACAGTGCCGGGCCCCAATAGCCGCCCCACGCCGGCCCATACGCAGGCGCCGGATAGTAGTAGGCGGGGGCCGGATCGACATACACGGGCGCGGGCTGTACCGGCGCCGGCGCCGCCGTGTAATAGCCTCCGGGATAGTAGGCGTACGGGTAATAGCAGCCGGCAAGCGTCGCGCAGGCAAGCGCCGCGGCGACGAAGGTCCTGTTCATGATGTGTCTCCGGCGCAGCCGGCTATCGGCAGATACCTGAAGCTTAGGCCGAGTACCGATGACACGGTATGAGAAACGGTAACCGATCATTTCCGGTCCGCGGCCACGCTCCGCGGCGCTACATGCAAAAACGGCGCGTCCGCGGTGCGGAAGCGCCGTTGAGCCGATCGGCCGTGGCCGGATGACGCCCGGCCGGCCGGAGTCGGGCTGCTTACTTGCCGATCTGGTTACCGATGATGCCGCCGGCCGCCGCGCCGCCCAGCGTCGACAGCGCGTTGCCGCCGATCGCCGCGCCGGCGACGCCGCCGACACCCGCACCGATTGCCGTATCGCGCTGACGCCGCGACATCGAATCGCAGGCCGACAAGCTGGCCACTGTCGCGACGAGGAGCGCGCATACCCCAAAACGCCGAATCGAATTCATGATCGTTGTCCTTGTGGTAGTGAACGGAGGGCGCGCGACCGGCCGGCGGCCGCGCATGTCCCCAATCTACGCGCCGTCCCGCGGCGCTGCTGTAAGGACTTGTTAAGGCTCGCGCGGTTTCGTAATCAATTGTTTCCCCTGCGCCGGCAGGCACGCGGCATGCGCAAAAAAGCCCGCTCGAAAGCGGGCTTCGCGCGGCGCGATGCGAGCGGTGCGGCTCGCCGCGCGCTTACTGGCGGTGGTAGATCTCGGCGCCGGTCTTCACGAACTCGACTGCCTTGACCTCCATCCCCTTCTTCAGCGCTTCGGCTTCCGACACGCCTTGCTGCGCCGCGAACTCGCGCACGTCCTGCGTGATCTTCATCGAGCAGAAGTGCGGGCCGCACATCGAGCAGAAGTGCGCGACCTTCGCCGAATCCTTCGGCAGCGTCTCGTCGTGGAATTCGCGCGCCTTGTCCGGGTCGAGACCGATGTTGAACTGGTCTTCCCAGCGGAATTCGAAGCGGGCCTTCGACAGCGCGTTGTCGCGCACCTGCGCGCCCGGATGACCCTTGGCGAGGTCTGCGGCGTGCGCGGCGAGCTTGTACGTGATGATGCCTTCCTTCACGTCGTCCTTGTTCGGCAGGCCGAGGTGTTCCTTCGGCGTCACGTAGCACAGCATCGCGGTGCCGAACCAGCCGATCATCGCGGCGCCGATGCCCGACGTGATGTGGTCGTAGCCCGGCGCGATGTCGGTGGTCAGCGGCCCGAGCGTGTAGAACGGCGCTTCCTTGCACCAGTCGAGCTGGAGATCCATGTTCTCCTTGATCAACTGCATCGGCACGTGGCCGGGGCCTTCGATCATCACCTGCACGTCGTGCTTCCACGCGATCTGCGTGAGCTCGCCGAGCGTCTTCAGTTCGCCGAGCTGCGCTTCGTCGTTCGCGTCGTAGATCGAGCCGGGGCGCAGGCCGTCGCCGAGCGAGAAGCTCACGTCGTACGCCTTCATGATCTCGCAGATCTCTTCGAAGTGTTCGTACAGGAAGCTTTCCTTGTGATGCGCGAGGCACCACTTCGCCATGATCGAGCCGCCGCGCGACACGATGCCCGTCATCCGGTTCGCGGTGAGCGGCACGTACTGCAGGCGCACGCCCGCGTGGATCGTGAAGTAGTCGACGCCTTGCTCGGCCTGTTCGATCAGCGTGTCGCGGAAGATTTCCCAGGTCAGGTCCTCGGCCTTGCCGTTGACCTTTTCGAGCGCCTGGTAGATCGGCACCGTGCCGATCGGCACCGGGCTGTTGCGGATGATCCATTCGCGCGTTTCATGGATGTGCTTGCCGGTCGACAGATCCATCACCGTGTCGCCGCCCCAGCGGATCGCCCACGTCATCTTGTCGACTTCCTCGCCGATCGACGACGTGACGGCCGAGTTGCCGATGTTCGCGTTGATCTTCACGAGGAAGTTGCGGCCGATGATCATCGGCTCGGATTCCGGGTGGTTGATGTTCGCGGGGATGATCGCGCGGCCGCGCGCGACTTCGTCGCGCACGAATTCCGGCGTGATCTCGGCCAGCGCGTTCGCGCCGAAGGCCGCGGCGCCGAACGCCTGGCCCGGATGCTGGCGGCCCATCATCGCGGCGAGTTTCGCGCCGTTCGGGCCGCTCGACTTCAGGCTCTCGATGTATTCGGCGCGGCGCTGGTTCTCGCGGATCGCGATGTATTCCATTTCCGGCGTGATGATGCCCTGACGCGCGTAGTGCATCTGCGTGACGTTCTTGCCGGGCTGCGCGCGGCGCGGGTTGCGGTGCAGGCCGGGGAAACGCAGGTCGGCGGTGGCCGGGTCGGCCGCGCGCTCGAGGCCGTACCGGCTCGACAGGCCGGGGAGCACTTCGGTGTCGCCGCGCGCTTCGATCCAGCGCTGACGCAGTGCGGGCAGGCCCGCGCGGATGTCGATCTTCGCGTCCGGATCGGTGTACGGGCCCGACGTGTCGTACACGTAGATCGGCGGATTCTTCTCGCCGCCGAAGCCGGTCGGCGTGTCGGCCTGCGTGATCTCGCGCATCGGCACGCGGATGTCGGGTTGCGAGCCGGTGACATACACCTTGCGCGAATTGGGCAGCGGGGCGACGGCGGCGGCGTCGACGTGGGCGTCGGCAGACAGAAACTTCGGATTGGCGTTCATGCAATCTCCTGTGCGGGCGCCGGACAGGCGCTTCGGCGCTTGCCCGGAGCCCTTGACGAATGTGGGGCTCGAGCTAAGCAGGAGACAAGGCTTGGTGAGGCGGCGGGTTTCGTCAGAGGGATGGCGGCGAAATCCGTACGCTTCCCTGCGCTGGCATTATCCAGATCAGGTTCAAAGGGTATTTCTCACCCGCAATGCCGGTTGTTTGACCGAACGCATTGCAGGACCCCCGCGTTAGCAGCGCACACGATACACCGGCTTGGCGGCGGTTTCAACCGGATGCGGCGCGGATGGCGCCGGGCGATGGCCGGATCGCGGCCGCTGGTGCGCGCACGCTGCGCCGCAGCAAGCGCTGCGGTCGAACCGCGATGCAGGGCCGTACAGAACGGCCGAGCGGGGCAGTAGTCCGTTCCCTTTTTTCAGGCGCAAAAAAATTTTCGTCATCGCTGTCATTTCCGTCCGCGTGCTCCGTCTATTCGGCTCCTTAACCCATGTATCGGAGAGATGTCATGAAAAAAGTATTCGTCGCCACCTGTATCGCCGCACTTGCCACGATCGCAACGGGGGCCTACGCGCAGAACGATGCGATGTCGAAGGACGGCATGTCGATGTCGAAGGACGCGATGGGCCACGACGCGATGTCGAAGGACGGCATGAAGAAGGACGGCATGAAGAAGGACGGCATGAAGAAGCAGGCGATGAAGAAGGACGCGATGGGTCACGATTCGATGAAGAAGGACGCGATGGGCCACGATTCGATGAAGAAGGACGACGCGATGAAGAAGGACGCCATGAGCCCGTCGAACTAACGAATGCGTGCGGGGCGCGGCCGGCCGGTCACGGGCGCGCGTCGCGTCCCGCCACATCATCCCGGGAGTATTCATCATGCAAACGGTCCCTGTCACGGATCGCGCGAGTGCGCCGCCGCCCGCGCCGACGATCCATCCGCGGTGGGTGCGCGCGAGCCACTGGCTCAACGCGCTCGCGGCGATCCTGATGGCGTTGTCCGGCTGGCGTATCTATGACGCGTCGCCGATCTATCCGTCGTTCACGTTCGCGCACGGCATCACGCTCGGCGGCTGGCTTGGCGGTGCGCTGCAATGGCATTTCGCGGCGATGTGGCTGCTGGTCGGCAACGGGCTGTTCTACCTCGCGATGGCGATCGCGACGGGACGCTTCGCACGCAAGCTGCTGCCCGTGACGCCGGCGTCGGTGTGGCGCGACGTGCGCGCCGCGCTCGGCGGGCGGCTGTCGCACGACGACCTGAGCGTCTACAACTCGGTGCAACGTGCCGCGTATCTGACCGCGATCGTCGATCTCGTCGTCTTGGTGCTGTCGGGGCTCGCGATCTGGAAATCGGTACAGTTCCCGCTGTTGCGCGAGTTGTTCGGCGGTTACGACAATGCGCGCATCGTGCATTTCTGGGCGATGTCGCTGCTGGTCGCGTTCGTCGTCGTCCATGTCGCGATGGCGTTGCTCGTGCCGCGCTCGCTGCTCGCGATGCTGCGCGGCCGCTGACCCGCTTCGCGGGCGAAGGAAATTATCATGTCGGAATCCGAAAAAAAACGCGGCGAGCCGCGCTGGACGCTTGACCGGAAGTCGCTCGAGCTCGACGTGCGCCGCGAACTCGAGATGCCGTCGCGACGGCTCTTCAACCGGCGCGTGCTGACGCTCGGCGGCCTCGCGATGCTGACCGGCTGCACGCTGCAGGACGACGCGTCGGTCAACACGTTCCTCGAGAAAGTGTCGCGCATGAACGATCGCGTGCAGGCGTGGCTGTTCAACCCGAACCAGCTCGCGCCGACCTACACCGAGGCCGACATCACGCGCCCGTTCCCGTTCAACGCGTACTACGGGATCGACGAAGTGCGGCACGTCGACGAGTCGACGTATCGGCTCGTGCTGTCGGGCCGCGTGACGGGCAAGCGCGTATGGACGCTCGACGAGCTTCGCGCACTGCCGCACGCGGAACAGATCACGCGCCATATCTGCGTGGAAGGGTGGAGCGCGATCGGCCGCTGGGGCGGCACGCCGTTCGGCGCATTCCTCGCGCGCGCCGGCGCGGACACACACGCGAAATACGTGGGCTTCAAGTGCGCGGACGACTACTACGAAAGCATCGACATGCCGACCGCGCTGCATCCACAGACGCTGCTCGCGTTCGAATACGACGGCCGCCAGCTGCCGCCGGAGTACGGTTTCCCGATGAAGCTGCGGATGCCGACCAAGCTCGGCTACAAGAACCCGAAGCACATCATGGAAATCTTCGTGACCGATACGTTCCCGGGCGGCTACTGGGTAGATCAGGGCTACAACTGGTTCGGCGGATCGTGACGTGGGCCGCATCGCGCGATGGACTGGCGACTTATCTCGAAAAAGATCGGTAAAGATCGAATTTCATGGCGTTAATGAGGATCGTAATTTAGTACTTGTACGATTGTTTGCCGAATACGTCGAATTTTATAATTTTCTCGTCGCGCCGATCTCCTCGCGGGAGATCGGCGTCAATTGACGTATGTATCTGGCAGCAGCGGAATTTAACCTATTCGCTATTCGAATCGCGAATGACAGGTCGAGTAACGCTGGTCGCGCACGGTGTGATGCGTGTGCGGCTGCGCCTTCCTTTTTCCTATTCGCGGTGAGTCGATTAGCATGAATCTTGTATTTTTTCGGCGTGGTTTGCCGTTGGGAGCATTTTGTCTGCTGGCGGGTTTGACGTTGTCGGCCTGCGGCGGTGACGATTCGTCCGAGGTCGTGCAGATCGAGGACGCGAGCCCGCGTCCGGAGCCGGGCGACGTCGAACTGGCCGATCCGGCGCCCACGCTGCCCGAGGAGGTGCCCGGCGAGCCGCCGCCGGTTGTGCCGCCGCCGGTTGTGCCGCCGCCGGTTGTGCCGCCGCCGGTTGTGCCGCCGCCGGTTGTGCCGCCGCCGGTTGTGCCGCCGCCGGTTGTGCCGCCGCCGGTTGTGCCTCCGCCGGTCGAGCCTCCGCCGGTCGAGCCTCCGCCGGTCGAGCCTCCGCCGGTCGAACCACCCCCAATCGAACCGCCGCCAGCACCCATCGACACGAGCTTCGCCATCCGCAACCTCGCGCAAGGCGGTGAGCGTTGCCTCACGATGTCGACTGTCGATGGCGTGTCCGTCGGGTTCGCGGCCTGTTCGGGATCGGACGCGCAGCGCTGGCGGATGGAGCGGGCCAACAACGAGAACTTCAGGGTGAAGAACGTGCTGGCCGCATCGCAGAGCCGCGACGTCTGCCTGCGTGCGGCGCCTGCCGCGCCGGGCGCGGTGAGCATGTCGTCGTGCGGCGGCGCCGATTACCCGACGACGCGGCTGTGGCGTGCGGCGATGCTCGATCCGAACGGCGCGTTCACGATGCTGAACAAGCACTGGGCCGATACGAACAAAGGCACCGCGCTGCAGGCGACGGAGGACGCGCTCGCGATGCTGCCCGAGGCTGGCCAGCCCGCCGCACGCTGGACCTACGAAGGTGAAGTGCCGACCCTGATGCGCAGGGTCGGCGGCACCGATCGCGTGTTGCTGATAACGGGCCGCTTTACGGGCCAGACGGCGAATCCCGCCGAGCCGATCCGCAAGGCGGTATTCGGTGACGGCGACGATTTTTCGTCGCTCGCGCACTACCTCAAGCTGGCATCGCGCGGCAAGTTCGGGATCGAAGGCACGATGCTGACCGACGTGGATCTCGGCGATTTCCCCAAGGGGTGCGATTCGGTCGCCATTCGCGCGCAGGCGAAGGCCGCGGCGAAGGCGCGCGGCGTCGATGCCGGCAAGTTCAACTTGTTGTTCGTCGATTTCCCGTCGAACCGCGAATGCAGATTTTCAGGTCTGGCCGGGAGCCCGGGCGCGTGGATCCTGTCGAACGGCTCCGGGCATGGGTACTGGATGTGGACGCACGAGTTCGGGCACGGGCTCGGCGTACACCACCCCGATTCGCTGCAACACTGCCCGGTCAAGGATGGCGCCGTCGTGATCGGCAACGGCTGCGTGACGGGCGGCATCGACGATCCGACCGATACCGTGGGCGGTGGCGGCCGGCGGATGTATCCCGTCGATTACCAGTTGTTTACCGGCTGGCTTTCCGAGGAGGACGTGCCCGCCATCGTCAAGCCCGGCACGTATCGCCTCGCGCCGTTGTGGAGCACGCTGCCGGGCAAGCAGGGCTACCGGCTGCCGCGTGGGGACGGCTCGGCGCTGGTGCTCGAATTCCGCCGTCCGCAGCTCGACGCAGGCAAGCGCGGCACGTTCGAGGACTGGCCGGACACGTCGCCGTTCGTCAACGGCGTGACGGTGCGGATCATGCGCCACCCGAACACCGTGAGCATCAAGAACACCCTCGTCGATGCGACGCCCGGCAGCGCGGACGGCATGAAGGACGCGCCGCTGATGCCGGGCAAGTCGATCGTCGATACGGTGTCCGGACGCCGGATCACCGTGCTGTCGGCCGACGAGAGCGGCGCGGTCGTGCAGGTCGAACTGGCGCGGTAGACGGGAAGGGCTCGCGGCACGCCAGGTGTCGCGCCGAAACGTCACTCCCGATCCTTTCGGATAGGTCTGACGATGCTTTCGAATCCTTGATGCCATAATGCCGAGCGTGCGCAACCGAAAACGGTTGCGCGCGTTTTTTTGTCCCTCTGCCGCCGCTTGCCGGTTCTTTTTCGTCGCCGTTCGCACTGCCATGTCGTTCCGCACGTTTGCTCTGCCTTCCCGGTTCCGCCTGGACCGTTTGCCGGCATTGCCGGCGTCTTTCCGCGGAGCACGCGACGCGACGTGCGGGCGGGCAGCGCAATGACACCGCTCGACCGCCTTCTCGATTTCCTCGCCCGATTTTCGTTCCGGATCCGCCTGCCCCAAAGCCGCGGCGGTCGCGTGGCGCTGGCGCTCGTCTTCATCTATTTCGTCTGGGGCTCGACTTACAGCGGGCTGCATTTCGCGCTGCAGTCGTTTCCGCCGCTGCTGCTGTCGGGGCTGCGCAACCTGCTCGGTGGGGTCGGCCTGTTCATCTTCGCGCTGCGGCGCAAGCCCGAATGGCCGACGCTGCTGGAAATCCGCAACTCGGCGATCGTCGGCACGATGCTCGTCGCGCTGTCGTCCGGCACGATCGCGCTCGGCATGCGCACGGTCAGCAGCGGGTCGGCCGCGGTGATGGTGGCCACGGTGCCGCTGTTCGCGACCGTGATCGCGGCGGTCGCCGGGCGGCCGGTGGCGAAGGGCGAATGGGCGGCCGTCGCGCTCGGGATGGTCGGCATCGTCGTGCTGAATTCGGGCGGCGCGGCCGCCGCGAACTCGGCGCTCGGCACGATCTGCGTGCTGGCCGGCGCACTGTTCTGGGCGGGCGGCGCGCATCTCGCGACGCGGCTCAAGCTGCCGTCCGACCTGTTCCTGTCGACGTCGCTGCAGATCGGCCTCGGCGGGCTGATGTCGACGATCGTCGCGTGGCTGTTGGGCGAACGCGTCGAACAACTGGCCGTCGGGTCGGTGTTCGCGTTCGTGTACCTGATGGTGTTCTGCACGATGGCCGCGTACGTCGCGTACGGTTATCTGATCCGCCATACGAGCCCGATCATCGCGAGCAGCTGCATGTATGTGAACCCGATCGTCGCGGTTGCGCTCGGTGCGCTGCTGCTTGGCGAACCGGTGACGATGGCGACCGTCGTCGCGACCGTCGCGATTCTCGGCAGCGTCGGGTTGTCGTTCGTGTTCGATCCGGCGCGTCGGCCCGCGGCTGCGACGGCCACCGCCTCGGCCGCCACTTCACCGGCCGCACCGGCCGCGGCGATGGAGCAGGCGCTCACAAGCGATGCTTCGCCGCCGTCCGAGCCGATGGCGACACCCGATCCGGCGCCGATTCTCGCGCCTTCGGCCGTCCCGTTGGCGGTACCGACGCCTGCCGCGGTCATGGATCCCGGCGCGGTGATCGACCCGGCCCCGGCGTTCGCGCCGCCGCCCGCCGCCGCCGAGCCGGCCGCCGCGCGCACCGACGCGTGACGCCGCCGTAGCCGCAGCAGCCGCAGCCGATCCCGCTCAGCCGCGCCGGCCGCCGCGATGGTGGGACCAGCCGGCGAGCGCGGCAAACAGCAGGCCGGCCGCGCACATGCCGGTCCAGCCGAACGCGCGCCATGCGGCGACGCCGGCCGACGAGCCGAGCGCGCCGCCGATGAAGTAGCACACCATGTACACCGTGTTCACGCGGCTGCGCGCGTCGGGCTTCAGCGCATAGATGCGCGACTGGTTCGAGATCTGCGCGGCCTGCACGCCCACGTCGAGCACGATCACGCCGATCACGAGCCCGACGAGGCTCGACCCCGACAGCGCGAAGATCACGAACGACAGCGCGAGCAGCGCGATCGCGAGCGAGATGATCGCGCGCGGGCCGCGCGTGTCCGCGAAGCGGCCCGCATACGGCGCGGCGAGCGCGCCCGCGGCGCCGACGATCCCGAACAATCCGGCTGCCTGCGGGCCGAGATGGAACGGCGCGCCGGCGAGCAGCAGCGTGAGCACGGGCCAGAATGCGCTGAACGCCGCGAACAGCGCGGCGCCCGTCAGCGATGCCTCGCGCAGCCCGCGCAATTCGACGGCCAGATGCCACATCGAGCCGAGCAGCTTGCCGTACGACAGCGTCGACGTCGGCGAGCTGCGCGGCAGCCGCAGCACGATCACGACGGCGAGCGCGACGAGCGCCGCGACCGAGGCGGCGAACACCGCACGCCAGCCGAAATACTCTGCGACGAAGCCGGCGGCGGTACGCGCGAGCAGGATGCCGAGCAGCAGGCCGCTCATCACGGTGCCGACCGCGTGGCCGCGTTCGGCCGGCGGCGCGATTTCGGCGGCGAACGGCACGGCCTGCTGCGCGATGGTCGCGAGGATGCCGATCGCGAGGCTCGCGACCGCGAGCACGGCCAGCGACGGCGCGGCGGCCGCCACGATCAGCGCGATCGACAGCCCGGCGATCTGCAGCAGGATCAGCCCGCGGCGATCGAAACGGTCGCCGAGCGGCGCGAGCAGGAACATGCCGGCCGCATAGCCGAGCTGCGTCGCGGTCGGCACCGCGCCGATCCATGACGCGCCGTCCGGAAAGGTCGCACGGAAGCTGTCGAGCAGCGGCTGGTTGTAGTAGATGTTCGCGACCGACACGCCCGCGATCGTCGCGAGCAGCAACAGCAGGCTGCGCGAGTAGTGGGGCGAGGCGGCGTCGGTCGGACGGTCGGTGGAGGCGGTGGACATGGCGGCGGCAACGGAGTGGGGCGGCGCGGCAGGCGGCGCACGCGTCGGATGCGTCGGCAGGCCGGGCGCCGGTCGAGGCTGCCGATCATACCGGAGCGACGCGAATCCTGCCGGCGGCAAGCCGGCGCGACGGGCCGGCCGTCGCCCGTCACCGCGCTTCACATCGGTCAGTCGACCAGCTCGCCCGTCGGCTCGTAGAACGGATACGGCCCCGCGCCTTCGTCGATATACACGTGATGCGACGTCATCCCCGTATCGGGCGCATGACGGTGGACCGCGAACGCCGGCGGTTCGAGCCGGAACGCGGACGGCGCGTCGGCCCGCAGGTCGAACGCGACCTGGTGCGCGGGCGACGGCACCGCGGCCGCGAGCGTGCCGCCGAAGCGCGTGAACATCGTGCGGTGCACGTGGCCGCACAGCACGCGCTCGACGTTGGGATGCGCGCGCAGCAGCGCATCGAGTTTCGCGGCGGCGGTGGGCGCTAGACGCAGCTTGTCCATGTGGCCGATGCCCGACACGAACGGCGGGTGATGCAGCGCGACGATCACCGGCTGCGCGCGCGCGGCGTCGAGCTGCGCGGCGAGCCACGCGAGCCGCGCGTCGCACAGGTCGCCGTGGCTCGCGCCCGGCACCTGCGAATCGAGCGCGAGCACGCGCACCGCGCCGACGTCGAGCGCGTACTGCACGAATTCGCCGTCCTGCAACTCGGCGCGATCGGCGAACGCGCGGCGCAGACCGGCACGGTCGTCATGATTGCCGATCATCAGGTAGTACGGCATCTCGAGTGCCGCGAGCAGCTCGCGCAGGTTGCCGTACTCTTCATCGTGGCCGAAGTCGGTCAGGTCGCCGGTGACGAGCACGGCGTCGGGGCGCGGCACGAGTGCGTTCAGCTTCGCGATGCAGCGCGCGAGCGCGGCCGCGGTGTCGACGCGCCGGTACGCGAGCTGGCCCGGCCGCTTGATGTGGAGATCGCTGATTTGAGCAAGCAGCATCGTCGTTCCTCGGAATCGTCTGGTTGTTGTCGCGGCGGCGTGCGCCGTCGTGGGGGGCTGCATGCATGATGCCCGATCGGCGGCTTACGCGCCGAGCGCGATCAGGCCTTCCGGCGCGATCGTGAGACCGACCGCCGTGCCGCGCGCGAGCGCGATGCGGCCCGGTACGTCGATCACGAGCGCGTCGGGCGCCGCATGCTCGATCGTGAGCCGCGTGCGCTCGCCGAGGAACGCGCATGCGCCGACCGCCCCGCGCAGCGGCGCGTGCGCGGGATCGGCGAGTTGCGCGTCCTCGGGGCGGAAGAACCATTCGTCGGCCGCATGCGGCGTGACGATCGCGCCGCCCGTCGTTGCGAGCGCCCCGTCGCGCCACTGGCCCGCCAGCCGGTTCAGCGTGCCGATGAAGTGCGCGACCGTGCGGTTCGCGGGGTGGTAGTAGATCTCGCGCGGCGTGCCGATCTGCTCGATGCGGCCCGCGCCCATCACGACGATCCGGTCGCCGAGCTCCATCGCCTCGGCCTGATCGTGCGTCACGTAGACGGTCGTCACGCCGAGCGCGCGCAGCAGCGCGTTCATGTCGCGGCGCAGCACGTCGCGCAGCTTCGCGTCGAGCGCGGTCAGCGGTTCGTCGAGCAGCAGCACGCGCGGCCGCACCGCGAGCGCACGCGCCAGCGCGACGCGCTGACGCTGGCCGCCCGACAGTTGATCGACCGGTTTGTCCGCATGCGCGTCGAGCCGCATCATCGCGAGCAGTTCGTCGACGCGTTCGCGCAACGCGCGCGGCTCGGTCTTGCGGATCTTCAGCCCGTAGCCGACGTTGCCGCGCACCGTCAGGTTCGGAAACAGCGCGTAGTTCTGGAACACCATGCCGACTTGCCGGCGCTCGATCGGCAGCGCGGTCACGTCGTCGTCGCCGAACGCGATCGTGCCGCCGGCGTCCGGCGTGTCGAGGCCCGCGATCAGGCGCAGCGTGGTCGTCTTGCCGCAGCCGGACGGCCCGAGCAGCACGAGCGTTTCCCCGGCGCCGATCGACAGGTCGAGCGGCTCGAGCACGCGTGTGCCGCGGAACGTCTTCGCGCAGCCGGTCAGGGTGATGGGCGTGGAATCGAGTTTCATGGAATCGGTAAAGTCAGCACAGGGTCAGCGCGGGCGCTTCTTCAGCGCACGCGTCCCGGACGGATCGACGCCGAGCCACTGCATCGCGACGAGCAGCGGCAGCGTCATCAGCAGGAACAGGATCGTGTACGCGCTGCCGACTTCGAGGCGCAGCGACGCATAGGTATCGGCGAGCCCGACCGGCAGCGTCTTGGTGTCGGGCGTATGCAGCATCCACGTGAGGTTGAACTCACCGATCGACAGCGTGAGCACCGCGAGCGCGCCGGCGACGATGCCCGGCCGCAGGTTCGGCAGCACGATCGTGACGAAGCGCGTGACGAACGACGCGCCGAGGCTCGCCGCGCCTTCCTCGAGCGTGCGCAGGTCGGCGCCGGCCGCAACCGCCGCGACCGCGCGCACCATGAACGGCAGCGTGAACACGACGTGGCCGACGACGATGAACCACAGGCTCATCCGGAATGCGGTGAAGCCGCCGTACACGACCAGCAGCGCGAGCGCCGAGGCCAGCCCCGGCAGCGCGACCGGCAGCACGAGCGCTTCCTCGATCGCACGCGCGACGCGGCTCTTGCTGCGCGCGAGCGCATAGCCGGCCGGCACGCCGATCGCGAGCACGATCGCGAGCGTCGCGAACGCGACGTAGAGCGACAGCGCGACCGAGCCGTGATACTGCTGCCACACCTGTTCGAGCCAGCGCAGCGTGAGGCCGCTCGACAGCCCGCGGAAATAGTTGACGGTCAGCCCCGCGAGCACTGACATCACGACGGGCACGATCAGGAACGCGCACAGCAGCAGCGTGACGCTCCATTGCAGCGCGGCGATCGCGCGCGCGCCCGTGACGCGCGGTGCCCGTCGTGCGACGCCGTTCGCATGCGACGGAGCGGGCGCCGACGACAGCGTGGAAGAGCCGGGAAGCGATTGCATGAAGGAATCCTCAGGCCGCGGCGGCGGCGGTGTGGCCGGTGAAGCGGCGCGCGAGCGCGAGCACGGCCCAGGTGACGATGCCGAGCACGATCGAGAGGCCTGCCGCCGTCGCGATGTTCGCGTTCAGCGTGAACTCGGTGTAGATCGTCATCGGCAGCACGTTCAGGTCGGTGGCGAGCGTAAACGCGGTGCCGAACGCGCCCATCGCGGTCGCGAAGCAGATCGCGCCGGCCGCGATCAGGCCCGGCGCGAGCGCGGGCAGCACGATGTCGGCGAAGATGCGCCACGGCGACGCGCCGAGCGAACGCGCGGCTTCCTCGAGCGACGCGTCGAGCTTCGACGCGGCCGCGATCACGGTGACGATCACGCGCGGAATCGAGAAATACAGGTAGCCGATGAACAGGCCGGCAACCGAGTACGCGAACACCCACTTGTCGCCCGTGAGCTTCGCCGACAGCATGCCGATCAGCCCCTGGCGCCCGGCGAGCATGATCACCATGAAGCCGACGACGACGCCCGGGAACGCGAGCGGAAACGTGAGCAGCGCGAGCAGCACGCGCTTGCCGGCGAATTCGCGGCGCGCGAGCAGCAGGCCCGAGATCGTCGACAGCGCGAGCGTCGCGAGCGTGACGCCCGCGGACAGCGCGACCGTCTCGCCGAGGCTCTTCATGTAGCGCGCATTGCCGAGCAGCGCCGCGTAGTGCGAGAAGAAGGCGCCGTCGGCGGACACCTGCACGAGCGACGCCATCGGCAGCAGCCAGAACGCGGCGAATACCGCGAGCGCCGGCGCGACGAGCGCGATGCGCCAGCGCAGCGGAAAAGTGAGGTCGAGCATCGGTTGCGTCCAGCGGCTTACTGCATCACTTGCAGGTACTGCTGGCCGAACGCCTGCTGGCCGGCCGCCATCTTGCCGAAGTCGACCGGCTTGGCGCGCCCGTATTCGCTCGCCGGCAGGAACTTCGCGGCGACGTCGGCGCCGAGCGCCTGCGCGCGCACCGGGCGCAGGTACGCATTGGCCCACAGCTTCTGGCCTTCGTCGGACAGCACGAAATCGAGCACCTTCCTGCCGTTCGCGTCGTGCGGCGCGCCCTTCACGAGGCTCATCACGTACGGCACCGCGATCGTGCCTTCCTTCGGGATCACGAACTCGACGTTCGCGTTGTCCTTGTATTTCGCGCGATACGCGTCGAAGTCGTAGTCGAGCAGGATCGGAATCTCGCCGGACAGCACGCGCGCATACGCGGTCTGCTTCGGCACGATTGGCGCGTTCGCCTTCAGCTTGCGAAACCAGTCGAGCGCCGGCTTGAAGTTGTCGAGGCTGCCGCCGAGCGCCTGGTTGACGGCGACCGCGCCCGCGTAGCCGACGAACGCGCTCGACGGATCGAGGTAGCCGACCATGCCCTTGTATTCGGGCTTCAGCAGATCGGCCCAGGAGCGCGGCACCGGCTTGCCGTCGAGCGCGTCCTTGTTCACGAAGAAGCCGAGCGTGCCCGAGTGGATCGCGAACCAGTAGCCTTGCGGATCCTTCAGGTTCGCGGGAATGTCGTTCCAGTGCGCGGGCTTGTACGGTGCGATCACGCCCTTGTCCTTTGCCTGGAACGCCGACGACACGCCCAAGTAGACGACGTCGGCGACCGGGCTCTTCTGCTCGGCAATCAATTGCGCGATCGACTGGCCCGAGTTCTTGTTGTCGAACGGCACGCGAATGCCGGTTTTCTGCTTGATCGCCGCGATCTGCGCGGCCCAGTCGGCCCATTCGGGCGGGCAGTTGTAGCAGATCGCCGTTTCGTCGGCATGAGCCGCGGGGGCGCCGGCAACGAGCGCGGCGAGGGCGAGCGGCGCGGCAAGTGCGCGCAGCAGCGAGGTCAGGCGAAAGGACACGGTGGGTCTCCGGGCGAGTGGGAGGGTGGTCGTTGGGCGTGGCGCGTGCGTGTTGCGATCAGGCCTTGCGCAGTTGCAGGTCGGTGGCGGGCGGCGCAATCGTCGCACCGTCGCGCACCGCATGCGGCAGGATCGTCGACGTCCGGTCGATCGCCGCGCCGCCGATGCATTCGACGAGACGCTGCCACGCGTGGCAGCCGATGTCGTGGTTCGGCGTCGCGATGCTCGCGAGCGGCGGCGCGAGCAACTCGCCGATCGCGATGCCGTCGAAGCCGAGCACCGACAGATCGTCGGGAATCGAGAAGCCCGCGCGGCGCAGGCCGCGCATCACGACCATCGCGAGCAGGTCGTTGCTGCAGAAGAGGGCGGTCGGGCGCGTGGCGTGCGCGGTGAGATGCGCGAGCACCGCATCGGGCAGTTCGGGTGCGTTGAAGTCGACCTCGACGGGCGGCAGCGGGGCCACGCCGCTTTCCTCGAGCGCCTGCGCATAACCGAGATGACGCTGGCGCGCGCGATCCGACGCGGCGAGCGAACCGGCCAGCATCAGCACGCGGCGGTGGCCGCGCGCGGTCAGCAATTGCACGCCGTCATGGGCGGCGCGGCGGTTGTCGACCGACACCGACGGACGGCGCCGCGTGTCGTTGTGCATCAGCACGTAGTGCGGGCCGTCGCGGTCGAGCATGTCGAGCAGCGGGTGCGTGTCCGCATCGGCGACGGTGAGGATCAGCCCTTCGACGCGCTGCTCGCGCAGCGTCTCGATCGCATGACGTTCGCGCGCCGCATCGTATTCGGTGGTCATCAGGATCAGCTTGAAACCGGCCGCGGTCGCGAGCGCGTCGATGCCTTGCAGGCAGTCGGCGAACACCGGGTTCGACAGCGTCGGCACGACGACGCCGACGAGCCGCGTGCGTTCGCCGCGCAGTTGCCGGCCGAGCGGACTCGGGCGGAACTGCAGCGTGTCGATGGCGGTGCGGATCGTCTGCAGCGTGGCGGGGCTGACGGTATGCGGCGCGTTGATCGCACGCGAAACGGTGGCGATCGAGAAGCCCGCGAGGGCAGCGACGTCCTTGATGGTCGAGGTCATGAAGTCATGCGATGTAAACGTTTTCGGCCGGGGAATTATCGAAAACGTTTGTGACTTCGCGATGACGCATGCGACGCTTGTTTCGCGAACGGCACGACACAAACGTCAGACGGTTGACGGCGTCGGACGACGCGCGACCGATTGTATCGACGGAGGCGGCGGCGCGGGATGAAATCGTCGGGCGTGGTGTCGGTATCGAATGCGCAGGCCGAGGCGGTGCGACGATGGCCGGTGTCGCGATGCGGCGCGGCGGAATAAGGGAACGCATGCGCCAAGCAATGGTAGAATCGCGTCCGCCCTCTTGCCGGGGTGATGAAATTGGTAAACATAGCGGACTTAAACGATTGAGTGCCCGGCCGGAAACGGTCGGTGCAGAACCCTTCAAATTCGGCGAAACCCCTGATGCGCGCATCGAGGCAACGCCGAGCCAAGCCTCGCGGCACCCGCGAGGAAGGTGTAGAGACTAGACGGGGGGCACCTAAGGCGCACGGGCAGCGGTCATGCCCGCGCGCGACGGTGAAGGCATAGTCCAGCGCACGAACGGTTCTCGCACGCGAGGCCGGCTTTGAAAGAAGCAGTGTGACGAAAATCCGCCGCCTTAACTGGCTTGCCGGTTCGAGTCCGGTCCCCGGCACCACGACACCTCAACAATAACTTTTCCATCTCGTTGAACCATGTAGAAACAATGGGTTAGCGAGTCGTAACTGTTGATCCATACAGGGTATTTTCCCCGCGTTGTGGGGAGAGTTGTAGAATGGATTCCCCATTTGCTACGCACGACTCTCCCCACGATGGCATCGATCACCCCACACAAGAACGGTTTCCGCGTGCAGGTCTATGTCGACGGCGCGCGCGATTCGAAGGTCCTCCGTACGCGCCGCGAGGCGACAGCGTGGGGCGCTGCGCGCGAGGCAGAGCTGAAGCGCCTGCGCGACACGCCGGCCGCTGATCGTCACACGCTTGGCGAAATGCTCACCGAATACTCGAGCCGCGTGTCGACGAAGAAGGGCGGCACGAAGTGGGAACAGAACCGTATCGCCTCGTTCATCAAGCAGTTCCCCGAGTACGCCGAGCGATCGCTGTCGCAGGCTGACACACCGATGTGGGCCGAGTGGCGCGACCGGCGCCTGGCAGGCTATGTCGGGCCGGACGGCGCGAAGGTGCGCGGCATCACGAACGGCTCGGTGCTGCGCGAGATCAACCTGTACCGGAACGTCTATACGATCGCGCGGCGCGAGTGGAAGTGGATCGACGCGAATCCGTTCACCGACCTCGGAATTCCCCCCGACAATGCGGCGCGCACGCGTCGCGTCGACCCGTGGAAAGAGGTTCGCCCCATCGTTCGGTGGCTTGGGTATAGAAGTGGACAAGAGCCAGCCACAAAGAGCGAGGAGGTCGCGCTCGCGTGGCTGGTTGCGCTGCGCAGCGGCATGCGCGTGAAAGAGCTGTGCGGACTCGGAAAGAAGACGTTGAACATGAAGACCGGCGTTGCGCGGCTCGAGCACAAGATGCAGTACCTAACCGGCAAGCCGCGCGAGATACCGCTCCCACGCCCCGCGCTGCGCTTGCTGAAGGCAGTTGCCCATCGCGAGCGGTGCTTCACTGTCGATGCCGACTCGCTGAGCACGCTGTTTCGAAAGGCACGGCTTGCTCTGCTGATCACGGGGATGACGTTCCACGACTCGCGAGGTGAGGCGCTGACGCGCCTGGCTCGCAAAGTCGATGTGCTGACGCTGTCGCGCATCAGCGGTATCAAGGATTTGAAGCTGCTGCAGGAGCACTACTATCGCGAGACGTCCGAGCAGATCGCCGCGCGGCTTTAAACGTGCGCCTCGCGCGCCTTGTCGATTTCCTCGATCGGGATCAGTCCGCACCGGTTCAGCTTGAGGTCGCCGGCCTTCACCATCTTGCTGACCGTCCAGCGGCTGATGCCGAGCATTTCGGCGGCCTGCATCTGCGTGACGTGCGTCGGCCGCGGGTGCGTTTCCGCGTAGAGCTGCACCGCGCGGCGGGCCACGTTCATCACTTCGTTCGTTTCCATCATCGTGCCCTCGTGGACATAGCAAGCTCGACGCGGCGGCTGATCTCGCGATCGTAGCCGGCGAGCGTGGATTGCAGGTTGGGTGCGAGGCGCGGGCCTGCGGCCGGCGTGTCGAGTGCCGCGCGCGGCACTGCGGCCGGCGTCACCTCGTACGCTGTGTCCGTCTGCACACGTCGATCGATCCTGATGCGGCCGGCGTAAAACAGCGTGTCGAGGAAGCACTGCACGACGGCGGGCGATGACCGGAGCTCGATTGCGATCTCGCGCGCGGTGTGCGTGCCAGTGCGCAGGACTTCGAGCACGGCGGTTCCGTTGATGCGGCGGTTGGTCATGATGAGGCTCCGGTGCGGGCGGCGGCAGCTGCCTCGAGCGCGGTTTTCGCCTCGATCCTGAATTCATCGCCGTGGATCTTCCAGTTGTCGTCGCGATCGACATAACACAGGTCGGCGTTGCTATCCGAGAGCACGCGGGCGGCGGCGCTGATCTCGGCCTCCGTCACCTCGGCGCGCGGCTCCGGGCGGCCCGGTTGGGAGGCGAGTATCGAGCGGAGAACGTCGGCGCATGCATCCTCGCCTTGCGCATTGGCACGGCCGATCGCCCACGTGAGTACGTCGCGCTGCTCGTCCGTCAGCCCGACCCGAGCGTCTGCCTGCGCGGGCTGCGGGGCGGCAGCAAGCATGGCCGCATAGACGCCGCGCGGGGTGCAGTTCTGGAATGCAGTGCCCTTCGGCAAACCATCCCACCAGCAATCCAGCATCTCCGGCGTCGGCTCGGCAGGTACGAGCTTCCATCCGGCCGGGATCGACACCGCTTCCGCCGCCATATTGGGCGAGCGGGATAGGATGGCGGCGATCCGCTGCACTGCATCCTCGATGCCTTCGCCGGGCGCACGCTGCGCCGCCGACCATACTTCGTGCGCGAGCGCGTCAGCCCCTTCCGCCCCCGTCTCGTTGGCAGAGGAGGCGCGGGCGAGCAATGCTTCGAGCTCTCTCGCAGATGCTTCCAGACCGTCCGCAGTGAGGCTAGAAATCGCATGCTTCAGCGCGCATGTCTGTGCGACACTGAATGCCGCCCGCTCGTCCGCCGGCTTCGTGGCAGATGCGGCGCGGGCTTGCCAGCCGGCCCACGCATCGCTAGTTCCGCTGTACCGGTACTCTTCACCGGATTCTTTGCCGAAACGTAGCAACGCCTCATCCCCGCCGTACTCTTCGCGAGCCCACGCCTCGAACGCCGCCCGCTCGTCCGCCGGCGAGGGTGCGGCATAGCAGTCCGGTGGATTATTCGTGCATCGCGAGTGGCATCCTGCGCACTTCTCGATCGGCGCTGCTGCGGGCTGCTCGACAGGGGATGCGGCGAGCAAAGTGCGGATGCCTGCGATTATGTCCGCTGCTGGCGTGCTGCCGTAGGTCAGAATTTCGCGGTCGTTTGCCAGCGATCGTTGCGCTTGCCACTTCACGCCAGCAGCTTCGAGCGCCTCCATAATTTGCAGGTCCGTCAGCGCATCAGCGCGGCTATTTCCGGTGGTCATGGTGTGGTCCTCAGGTCAGGATGTCTCGCGCGGCGAGGATGAATTGCGTCGCCGCTTCGGCGTTGATCGCGTTGCCATAGGCGCGCAGTCGTCCCACTCGCGAGGGAGCCCCATCAGCCAACGGGAATGTGCCGGGTTCAACTGGCCGCCACTTTCCATCCCGGCAGAGGAGCCAGTCAGCAGCTCGCCAGAAGCCGTTAGTCGGGCCGGCATGGGGTTGTCTTTCAGGAGCGCCGCCGCATGATTCAACGTGATGTTTGTCGTCGAGAATTGCGCAGCCGGCTTCCGAAGCGCGTCTGTCGTTGTGGGTGTCGGCCATCCCGCGAACTGCGCCACGTGATTCAGGCTCACCGCTACCTTCCGGCCATCCGGCGTGCGCCCTGTTGCGCTCAGCCCTTCGAACGACTGAGAGCCCTCCGCGTTTCCAACTGTTGGCATAGGCCATCCAGAAAGCTCGATCTCTGATGTGCGGCGCACCGATGCCCGCAGACGGGAACGGCTCACACCCGTAGGCGTAGTCCACGGCTTCCATGTCAGCGTGTACAAGGTCGATCCACGGGTCGACAGCAGGGCTCGCAACCTGCTCTCCAAAGATGACTGCAGGTCGGCACTCGCCGATGAGCCAGTACCACGCAGGCCAAAGGTGCCGCTCGTCGTCAAACCCAGCTCCTTTGCCTGCCGCGGAGAAAGGTTGGCACGGACAGGAACCGGTCCAAACAGGTCGATCGTCAGGCCAGCCAGCGCGTCGAAGCGCGTGCGACCAGACACCGATTCCGGCGAAGAAATGGCACTGGTCATAGGCTCGCAGGTCATCAGGTCGGACATCCTCAATGCTCCGTTCGTCGACGTCGCCCGGTGCGATGTGCCCGGCGGCGATCAGGTTGCGCAGCCACTGCGCGGCGTATGGGTCGTGCTCGTTGTAGTACGCGGCCACGTGGCATCCTTTAAATCAGTAGATCAAGCCTCAAAGTCGGCGACACGGTTCGCATATGGCAGCGTTGTTCGCATGAAATCCGCATCGAGTTGAAGTTGTGACGGCGCCCACCCATCACCCATGTCGCCGACGTTGAGGCTTTGGTTGCCGCGCGACGGGTGCCGCGCGGCTGGTGGTTCACTCTTCCTCGACTTCCTCATCCGGCTGCGTGTCGAGGTCGGAACCGGCGAAGGGGCGGTGCTCGTCGCTCTCGTTGCTGTCGGGCCGGCCGAACAGATCGGGATCGACGTACCCATCCGGCGGCGTCAGAGTGATACCGATCTCCTGCTGAACGCGGCGGCCGATCTTGCCGTGGTCCTCGTCATCTTTCGGATGGGCGTTCACCTTGAACGACACCTCGACGGAGCCGCCGTCCATGGTCACGAACACGATTTCCTTGATCTCGCACTCGGCCAGAAGTACGTCTTCAGCGCCGGACGCACCGATGTGGAATCGAAGCAGGTATCCGGGATAGCTCTTGTCCCAGCGCATATTGCGGAGGTACGGGAACCGCAGCTCCGTGAGCCCCGCGTGTTCCATCGGAAGCTCACCCGGCTTCGGTTGCGGTTTCCGATACAGCATCGGCCGCAGGGCGACGTCGAATTGGTCGAGCAGCTCGCCACCGCCGACCAGCGTAAGGCCGATGGAAATCGCCGGCTCGCGCTCCTTTCCGTGCTTCTCCGATCGGTTGGTGCACGACGTGATCTTGGCGAGCGTGTCTTGGACGTTGAACATGAGTTCTCCTATTACTGATCGAGGTGAGCGGCCGAATGGCCGAGGTTTGCGAATTCACCGTGGAGCATTTCGGCCGCAAGTCCGTAAAGCTCATGCGCCTCGGCAGGATCAGAGAAATATCCGAGCGTCTTGGCTTGCCCGGCAATTCGAATACGAGCACGCCATTTTTTCGTTTTCTTGAACCATGAAACGCCCTTGAATCCAGACCGATTGTTGGACTGCGCACCGCGGTTGCATCGATTCTGAGAAGCGGTGGCGCCCCTCAGATTGCCGAACGCATTGTTCAATCCGTTTTCATCGATATGGTCGATCTGATTCGACGGCCATTCGCCGGTCATGTAGAGCCACGCCAGTCGATGCGCAAGGTACGTCACGCCATCAATGGAGATTCGCCTATAGCCGCCGCTCGCGTACCCTGCTATCTGACCGATCTGGATTCGATTGTTGATCCGGACGACCCATCGAAATTCGCCGTTCTGCTCGTCATAGCTGAGCACGTGGCGCAGTCGATCAGCGGTGAGGCGATCGAGGTTGAACATGCGGTGCTCCTGGTGGTGAGGGGAGGGTTACGCGCCGAGCAGCGCTTCGCGGCGGCGGTTGTACGCTTCGGTCAGGCGCGCGAGGACGTCGGCCGGGTAATCTCGGAACTCGTCGATGCGCACATCGAGCGTGTCGACGTCCGCGCATTCTTCGAGGCGCGCGAGCGCGGCCGCTTCATCTGCACCGGGGCCGCCATCGGAACGCGTCGGCTCATCGTTCGTGCGGCGCGCCGTTGTGCCGCGGAGCTCGCGCATGCGCGCGTTGTACGCGTCCTGCGCGGCCTGAGCCTGATCGCCCGGTGGCAGCTTCATCGCGAGCGCTCGTGCCGCGTTCATGCCGTTGCGATCGGTCGCCGTCGCGATAGCCTTCAGCACATCGTCGAGGCGCACGACTTCGAGCGGCAGCACGGTATGCAGCGCCTTCTTTCCCTTCGTCGCGGTGAGCGACAGTGAGATCTCGCGCTCGATGTTGCTCAGGTGGCTGATCCGGATGCCGCCCACGACCATTCCGCCGAAACGCACGGCCTGATCGTTGTAGAGCGTCATCGACTTGCCGACCCAGTTGCGGCCGTCCTCGCCCCACGCGAAGATCAGGAGCTTGCGCATGGTCTTGCACGGCTTGTACGGCCGGCCCTCGTCGTTCTCGTAGTGCAGGATCACGGGCTGGTCCTCGCTGCCCATGCGCACGTCGGTGACAGTGATGGTCAGGTCGCCTGCGAGCAGCTGCTCTGCGTTCAGCTGGTCGGACTTCGGCACGATGGTGCCGCGGAGGTCGGTGATGTCAGACATATGCGATCTCGATCTCTTGAGAGGTGAAGGCGTAAGGGGGAAGGTCAATCTGCATGGTCTTGTTCGAGTAGCCGGGCCAGCGCTTCAGGCGCACGCACTCCTCGTACAGGTCGAGCAGCCGGCGGCATTCGAGAAACCCTTCTTCGCGGCTTTCAGGCCCGAGCGTGTATGACGCGGCCGCGTACGGCCATTCGGTTTCGACAGCCACGAAGGTGAATTTCTCGACGGTGACGCCGGCCGCCGCGCTGTAGCCAGCCGAGTAGAACGCGTCCTGCACGTGGTATCGCTTGCGCGCGATCTGGCGGCGAAACTCGTCGGCTGACGCGCAGCTGTACGTCTTCAGGTCGAGCAGCTCGACCGACTTGCGCGACAGCGCGTGCACCCAGTCCGGCCGGCAGCGGCAGTCGACGCCGGTCATTTCGTCGGTCCAGAACGCGGACACCTCGGCGCGGCCCTGAGACAGCGCGTCCTGAATTTCGGGCAGCGCGCGCACGGACTCGGCCTGGCGCATCGCGACTTCGTATTGCTCGAGCGTGATGACACGCTTGTCGCCGCACGTGTCGAGGAATTCTCGCCACCATTCCATCGCCGCGACGCTGTCGGGCGACGGCTTCTTGGCGTTCCATTGCGCGTCCGTCGGCTTGCGCGGCGCACCCTTCGGCGCCCACACGTAGCGCGCGTCGAATTGGTCAGGCTCGAACACGGCGCAGTGCGCAAGGTGTCCTTCGAGCTGGCCGGCCTTCTCGACGCGCGGCGGCCGCAGCGGATTGCGGTGCCGGCTGTAGAAGTGGAACGGCGACAGCGCGAGGTCGTCGAGCTGCGACTTCGAGACGGGCGGCAGCGCATGGTATGCGTCGATCGAGAGGTTGTAGTCGAGCATCACGCCCCCCACACGCCGCGCGGCGCTTCAGGCGTGGTGCCGAGGTACGCGATGCCGACTGCGCACAAGAAGCCGATGACGATCGCGACGATGATCCCGGCGACCGGGCTGCGTTCGAACAGGCGGTCGAGCGCGTCACAGAAGTAGGTGATCGGGTTCATCGAGCAATCCCCGCGAGAAGTTCATAGGTCGGCGCGACACCACACGCGATCAGGTACAGCGCGCCGATCACCGCGAGCGGGAACCAGTCGCGCGATACAACCGATCGGCTGTAATCGCGCAATACAGGCGATAGGCTGTTGGGAGGGGTGCGCATCACAGATCCTCACCGCAGACGCGCACGTGCCGCACCGGCGTCGGCGCAGCCTTGCGGCCGGCCTTGATCAGCGCGGCGTCGATGGACAGACGCAGTCCGGACGGGATCATGACCTTGCCGGCATCAGCGTCGGCGGCGAGCATTCCGAGGACCATGAGCGCGTCGTTCGCAGCAGCGAATTCCTGCGCGCGCTGAACTGCCAGCGCTTCGGCCTCCCGCTTCGCGGGTTGCAGGCGTTCCATCATGTCCATCCACGATTCACCCGCGAGCCGCGTCTTCTCTGGGTACCGCGCCCAGACCGTCGCGATGAGCGTGCCGTCTTCGAGGCGAACGCGCTCGTTATCGGCGACGAGCGGCGTGTGCTTGATCTCGTTCATGTGGTCCATCGTTGCAGTGCGCACTTCGTTGTCAGCGCCGTTCGGATCGAAGTCAACGTAGTTGTGGTCCATGTCTTTCTCCTGTAGCGGGAGCGGTTTGATCAGAACGGTATTTCGAGCGGCTTCGTGTCCGACTCGATCAGGCGAGCGCTGTCGACTGCGTCGACCATCGCCGTTTCGACGGATGCGCAAAGACGCTTCGCGCGCTGCGCGGCATCTTCTTCGATCAGCGCCAGCACACGGACGATGAAGCCCGGGGCAAGTTCGAGTTCGATCTTTCCGCCCGGGCCTTCAAACATTGCTTCGGCAGCGAGCGTGCCGCTGTTCGATTCATAGGATTCGCGGCGGCGAATGGTCAGTGATTTGAGTTGCATGGTGGTCTCCAGGTGGTGGTGTGGTACTGCGTGGAAATCAGTAGCCATTGCGCTTCGCGATGCCCTCGGCAGCCGCGTTGAACGCGTCTTCGAAAAGGATCTCGAGCAGGTAGACGAAATGGGCGTGGTCGCTCTTGTCGAGGAAGGCGTTCATCACCTTTGCGAGGAAGCCGTCGGGCAGCTCCGCCATCGCGTTGATCACGTCAGCGATCTCGACCTCGGCCGATGCGCGCTCGAACGCGGCATCGTCGGCCTCGGCGCGTGCGTCAGCCTCCGCCTGCACGCGGTCCGCATAGGAGTCGACGTGCGACGGCAGAGCGCGCGGGGTGATTGGGTGGGGGTGGAGCATGGTTGCCTCTCGCTAAGGTTTCGCCTTAGTTGCAAGGTTAGGGCATGCCTTAGTTACTTGTCAAGGTGTTGCCTTAGTTTTTCTTCGAGACGAAAAAAAGCCGCCTCAAGGGCGGCTGTTTCTCGGGCCGGACAGGCTGCTCTATTGCGAAGCTGCCGGCGGGATGGTTCCAATCATGCAAGCTGAATCGATCATCAGGTCTGCGGCCGATCCAGGCACCGCGTCGCGCGGTTGGGGATACGAAATTTCTTGCGATCCGGAGACGGGACCTTTACCCATCGGGTTCGAATAATAGACGACTTGCTTCAGCGTAAATCGCTTGTTCTCGCAGTCAAAGTTGTTTTGCGAAACCGCAGAATAGTACGGCTTCATATTCGATGCGGCGATTCCGGGTTGCTTCGCTTTATAAGACAGAAGCACCCAGACAGTTCGAAAATTACCGTTCACTTTTGCCGAATGAGGATCAATGTAATACGAGGTAGCCCCTTTCCCGTCATCGATCTGTATCCATTCTGGCGGTTGTGCATAAGCGACAATCGTAGTGATCATCATGCACGCTGAAATTGCGATCTTTTTCATGATTCCCCCGGTTGGTCGTTTATACCGGCACCCATTTCCCTATAACCGTTCCCATGATAGTGGCGTTGCCGTTGATGTAGATCCACTGCTCAGGCCAGCTCGGATTGAGCGGATGCAGTAGCTTTTTATCACCCTCGATGATGAGTTGCTTGAACGTCGCTTCACGCTCGTCGTCGAGTCGCACGATGACGCAGCTGCGGTGATCAGCGCCGCGGTCGGGATCGACGAAGATGATCTCGCCTTCGTTAAACGATGGCGCGCCGTTCGGGTTGAACATGCTCTGTCCGCGCACGCGCAGACAGAACGTGTCCTTGCTATGGCCGGCCGGACACGGAATCCAGTCCTCAGCGTCGCACTCGTCAAAATTCTTCGAAATCTCGGCCCACTGGCCGGCCTGCACCCACGAAATCAACGGCACCGTCCCCCGAATAGCTGGACCAGGCTCGACAGACGATTCGCGGGCCGCGCCTTTCGCTTCGCGGCCGGACAGCAGGTAGTCGACGCTCGTGCGCAGCAGGCGCGCGAGGTCATCGAGCTTCGCCGAATCAGGCCGGGAGACGTTGCGCTCCCATTCCGATACCGAAACGCCCGTGATGCCGAAATGGTCCGCGACGTGCTTTTGAGTCAGGCCGCGAGCCTTCCGCTTTTCTTTGATTCGAGATCCCAAGGTCATAAGGAATAGCCTAACACTTGCAACTAAGGCAACGCCTGATATACTCCGCTAAGGCATAACCTCAATTTTGGTGAAATATGGACGACGCACCGATCCTCGAACAGGCCATCAAGCGTGCCGGCGGCGCAGCGGCGGTTGCGCGTGCCTTCGGCATTTCTCCGGTCTCGGTGGGCGAGTGGCTGAAGAAACAGAAGCTGCCCGCTGACCGCGTGATCCCGGTCTCTGGCCTGACCGACTGGGAGTACACCCCGCACATGCTCGATTCGAGGCTGTACCCGAACGAGCGCGACGGCATGCCGCTGTCGCTTCAACCCGCCCAGGTGGCCGCATGAGCACCGTCGAAACAGTCTCGTCTGACGAGATCGCAACTGCACGCAAGTTAGGTGCAAGGAATTTCACCGAAGCGTCCCGCACGATTTCAGCGGTCACACAGGTGCGCGCAGCACTTCGACTCGAGACGAGCGAAAGTACCTTAAGCCGTGACCTGAAAGACCTGCAGGAATGGTGTTTCCGGCTTGCTGCGTGCGGATTGCAGATCGTTTCATCGAGTTCCATCGTGGTCGATGCGAAGGAAATTCAGGCGCTTGAACTGATGACACTCAAGTACCTGCAGTCGAAGCACCAGCAGTGGTGAGCGCGATGGCCGAACTCCCGAATCCTCTCACCCCAGCCGATTGCGACCTGACCGGCTACCGCTGGATGCCGCTCGACGTGATCCGCGTCATCGACAGCGACACCTTCGGGATCTCGACCGGCGACGAGTTCAAGACGGCATTCCGTCTCTGGGCGAAGTGCTGGCAGCAGGTGCCGGCCGCCAGCCTGCCGGACGACGACCGCGTGCTCGCGCACCTGGCCGGCCTGTCTGAGAACCTGCCGAAGTGGAAGAAGGTCCGCGCCGTCGCACTGCGTGGCTTCGTGAAATGCAGCGACGGGCGGCTGTATCACCCCGTGATCGCCGAGAAGGCGATCGAGGCGATGGGTAAGCGCGAGCAGCACGTCGAGCGCGAAGAGAACGAGCAGAGCCGCCAGCAGCGGTATCGCGAGCGTCGCAAGTCTCTGTTCGAGCTGTTACGGAATCACGGAATCGTTCCGCCTGCTGATACGAAGATGCCCGAATTGGAACGTCTCGCATCGTCACTCAATGCGTCACCAAGCGTAACCGAAAGCGTAACGCCTGTTACGCGTGGTGACGTAACGCATGACGTCACAGCCACGGCTATAGAGAAGGACATAGACCAGACAGAGACAGTAAACCGAGAGGTAAGGACGGACGTAGGTGGTGAACCCCGCGCGACCGTCCGTGCGTCCGAGCTCTCCGCCGCGATGCGCGAGCACTCGATCGAGGCTTCGCCGCACGACCCGCGAATCATCGCCGCTGCCGAACGCGGCATCACGCGAGATACCGTTAGCGCTGCATGCGTCGAGGCTCGCGCCTCCGATCCGACCGGCCGCATCAAGCCCGGCTACGTGATCGCGATCGCCGAGCGTTGGACGGCCGAAGCATCCCGTCCTCCAAGCACTCCCCGCACGGCCCCCGCGGCGACTGTGCGCGACGAGCGCCGTCGCGCTGGCTGGGCCGAACTCACCGGCACCCGCGCATCCTCCGACCAAACCGCAGCACAACCCGCAGAGGTGATCGATGGACATGTCAAACGCATCGGCTGAGCTCTGGCCGCAGGACGCCGTTCCCGAGCATTGGGTCACGGAGCTGTTCAAGCGCATGGGGCGCATGTGGGGCAATGCGTTCCTCGAAAAGTGGCCGCAGGACGACCTGTTCGGCGTGAAGATCGAGTGGGCCCGCGGCCTGCGCAAGCTGTCGTCGAAGGAACTGAAGGCCGGCGTCGATGCGCTCATCACGCTCAAGTTCCCGCCGTCGCTGTCCGAGTTCTACGCGCTCTGCAAGCAGTCGCGCGCCGTCGAATTCACGCCTCATGCGACGCTCACGGACCAGTCTCGCGCTCGCCCCGAAGTCGTGGCCGCGAACCTGTCGCTCGAACGCGAGATCGTCGCACCGCTCGCCGCGCCGCGCGCGATCACTGCCGAGTGGGCATATCGCCTGCTGATGCGCGGGCAATCTGCGTCGGGGCGCCCGCTCACGTCTGGCGTGCTCCGATGCGCGACGGATGCGATCTCGTCGGCCGCTGGCCGTCGCGTGATCGACGAATGCCCGAATCCGTCGCTCGCCGACGAGTACCGCAAGATTCGCGACACGATCGTCGAGAACTATCGCGCGCAGGGACTGCGGCTTTGGAGTGTGGCATGACGCACCACACGAACGACGCGCGCGCGTGCGCGCATTTGGCTCCGGAGGCAGCATGCTGACCGTCAAGCTCCCATACCCGATCAGCGCGAACCGCTACTGGCGCACCCGCGTGATCAAGCCGAAGGCCGGGCCGGCGATCGTCAGCACGTACGTCAGCGCCGAGGCGAAGGCGTTCAAGGAAGAGGTCGCGCTGCTGCTGCGCTGCGCCGGCGTGCGCAAGCCGATCGCAGGCCGCGTCGCGATCGCATACACGCTCTATCCACACCGGCCGCTCGACTGGAAAACCCGCCAGCGCAAGCACGGTGCTGCATGGGATGACACCGTGCAGTGCCTCGACCTGGACAACGCGCAGAAGGTGCTCCTCGACGCGATGAAGGGCATCGCGTTCGAGGACGACGCGTGGGTGCGCCGCATCACCGCTGAGCGCGCGGAACCGGACGGCGAGGCCCGCGTCATCGTGACGATCACGCCGATCGTCGTTGAGCAGCCGCAGGCCGGCCTCGCGCTCGACATGCCGGTCGCGGATCCGTTGGAGGTTTGATGTGAATTCCGATACTCGTTTTCTCACCTTCCCCGTGAAGTCGCCGGCCTTACGCCGTCACCTGATGCGCGAGGACGTTTGCTGCCCCGAGTGCGGCGGGTTGATGGACGTCGGCTACGAGTGCAACGACTGCGGGTTCGATGGCATGCCAGAAATCGAGGCTGCACGTGTCAAGCAGGCAGGTGACGCATGAACCTCGTCCAACTCGCCGGCATGCTGCCGCGCGACGCTCAGTTCCGCGAGTGGGTCGCGCAATGGATGGTCCCGCCGCGCGAGGTGGACGTTGACACTGCGGCCGCGTTCATCCGCACCGTATGCGAGATCACATCGCGCCGCGAACTCGCGACCGATCAGCACGCGGCCGACCGCTTCAACCATTTCCTGCGCCGGCCGTTCCTCGACTGGCGCGACAACCAGCAGCACCAACGGAGAGCAGCATGAGCGACATCAACGCAGCACCGAGCAGCACCGAGCCCTCGAACGAGGCGGAGAAAACGGACATGCAGGGGGATGGCGTGGCCGTGGCGGGGGAGACGACTGGGATCCAGGCGATCCCTTCCGACTCTGGCAGCAATGCGAGCACTGCGGAATCGAATATCACGTCGACGACGGTGTCGACGGACGATGCAGACGGTGCGACTGGGACGACCAGTACTGACGCGCCGGCGGTCGCGGCGGTGGGGGAGGCGAGCGCTGCCGATGCGCAACCTTCGGCGCTTGTACCGGCCGTCCCGGGTGCTCTCTCGGCTCAACCGGTGTCGGATGCGCAGGTATCGGTGGGATCTGGCGACGCCGTGCAGGGTGACGACCCAAACGCCGCTGCGTCGCCTGCGGCCGAGCAATCCGCAAGCGACACTGCATCGTCTGCGCAGGATGCATCGCAAGGCGACGGCACCGAGGTGGCTGCCTTGCACGCTGAACTCGATGACGCATATGCGCGCCTCGCCGTGCTTCAGCGGCAGCTCGCCGCAGCGCAGGAAGCGCAGGTTCGCGCAGAACTGCCGCCGGCGGCAGCGCATCCGGCGAAGGAGCACGCCACTTCGCTGCTGCAGAAGATCGAAGCCGGCGAGGCAATCGTGCTCGGCGACCTGCAGGCGAAGCTGCGCGCGTTCGTGGAGGCGCTGTAACGCATGTCCCGAGTCGAGCCCGCCGTCAGCGTCGATTGGTTCCGCGTCCTTGAGGACGTGCGGCGGGCCGACTTCACCCTCGCCGAGATCGCGCAGTACACGCGAATCCCGCGCACCACGCTGCTCGGCTACCGGAATCTCGGGGCCGAGCCCAAGCACTACGCCGGCCAGACGCTGCTCAAGCTCTGGGCCCAGGTCACCGGCCGCCAGCCCGACGAAGCGCCCACCCTGCAGCGCATGCCGTCCGTCTCCGCCGCGCTGCGATAGACGGGAATCCGACACCTTCGCGGTCCGATACTCGCCTGCACCATCCACGGAGGTGCAGGAATGTCCAAACGAACCTACGCAACGCAGATGCCCGGCGAGGCCGCGATCACCCCGCAGGGTGACGAGCCACCCGCGATCATCGGCGCCGACACCGATGCGGTGCTCACCATCGCCGGCCGCGAGGTGCCGCTCGCCGAGGTGGTGATCGGCGCGTTCGAAACGAGCGGCATGTCGGTCGAGGAATGGGCCGCCGTCGATCCGCAGGTGCGCGACGACCTGGTCGGCAAGAAGCGCAAGGAGCTCGAACAGTCGCTGGCCGGCGCTGGCGAACTGCCGTCGCAGGCCGCCGCCCGGGAGGCCGCTGTCGCTGCCGTGAACGCGCGCAAGGCGTCGCGCACCGCTCGCGCCGAGCCGTCGCAGGCCGCCGCAGCCGGCGCGCCGAAGCTCCCGCACCGCGACGAGATCGACCCGAAGGCGATCGCCGCGCCCGTCCAAACTCAGCAGGGCTGGATCGTGCCATCGACGCCGCGCCAGCTGCCCCGCAACTTCCAGTGAGGTGACGAGCATGTGCGACATCCTCGGCGCGATCGGCAGCTTCTTCGGCGGGAACAAGGCGTCCGCCGTCCCGACTGCAACTACCACGACCGCCAGTGCGGCCGACAGCGCAGACGCGCAGGCCGCGCAGGCGGCGAACGCACAGGCGGCGGCCGACAAGAAGCGCCGCGCGGCATCCAGTCTGCTCGCGACTGGAGCGGGCAACACGACCGGCGCTGCATCCTCGTCGGTGCTCGGCGCTGCGAAATCCTCCCTCGGGCAATAAGCCATGATCGACAGCCTCGGCGAAACCCTCGCGAAGCGCCTCGAAACGATGAAG
Organism: Burkholderia sp. AU32262; assembly: GCF_020419985.1. Taxonomy (NCBI): domain Bacteria; kingdom Pseudomonadati; phylum Pseudomonadota; class Betaproteobacteria; order Burkholderiales; family Burkholderiaceae; genus Burkholderia; species Burkholderia sp. AU32262. The sequence goes on along the minus strand of NZ_JAIZRS010000003.1, from coordinate 100,766 downwards.
TCGAAGCGCCAGGTGCACGAGCTCGTGTGGCGCGAGTGCTTCATGCTCACCGATCCGGTGCGGGCGTCCGGGCTGAACGGCCCGATGATGGACGCGAACCAGATCGCGCAGGCTGTCGCGCTGATCTTCGACTCGACCGCGACCGATGCGAAGCGCACGCTCGAAGCGTCGATCATGTCCGGCATGACGCCCGCGAACTCGCTTTGGTTCACGATGACGGTGAACGGCGCGGACGACGACGGCGAGCGATGGCTAGACAGCGCCAGCGAGGTGCTGTGGCAGAACATCCACAGCGCGAACTTCGACAGCGAGGCGGCGGACGCCGTAGCCGATGGTATGGCTGGTTGGTTCGCGCTGTATGTCGACGAGAACCGCGACAGCGGCGGCCTGTACTTCGAGCACTGGCCGATCGCTGGCGTGTACTGCGCATCGTCGAAGCCGGGCGGCACGGTCGACATCGTGTTCCGCTGCTACCAGCTGAGTGCCGAGCAGTGCATGCGCGAGTTCAGCCAGCGCGGGGACGTGCTGCCGGCTGAGATCGCCGACAAGGCGAAGGACAAGCCCGACGAGCTGATCGACCTGTGCCAGGCGATCTATCCGCGCGACGTGTACATCCTCGGTGCCGTGCGCGCGAAGAACATGCCGATCGCCTCTGTCACGTTCGCGTGCAATCAGAAGCAGGTCATCCGCGAGTCCGGGTATCACGAAATGCCGGTCGTCGTCGCGCGCTGGAAGAAGATCCCGAACAGCGTGTACGGCGTCGGCCCGTTGCTCGATGCGCTGCCGGACATCCGCACGCTAAACGACATCGTGAAGCTCGAATACGCGAACCTCGACCTCGCCGTGTCCGGCATGTGGATCGCCGAGGACGACGGCGTGCTAAACCCGCGCACGGTGAAAGTTGGCCCGCGCAAGGTGATCGTCGCGAACAGCGTCGACAGCATGAAGCCGCTGCAGCCGGGGTCTGATTTCAAACTTGCCGAGACGCGCATCGAGAAGCTGCAGGGGCAGATTCGCAAGACGCTGATGGCCGACCAGCTGCAGCCGCAGGACGGGCCATCCATGACGGCGACCGAAGTACATGTGCGCGTCGACCTGATCCGTCAGTTGCTCGGCCCGATCTACGGCCGGCTGCAGGCCGAGTATCTGCAGCCGCTCATCGCGCGCTGCTTCGGGCTTGCATACCGCGCTGGCGTGTTCCCGCCGGCCCCCGACTCGCTCGGCGGCCAGAACTTCTCGGTGCAGTACCAATCGCCTTTGGCGCGCGCGCAGAAGCTCGAGGAAGTTTCGGCGATCGAGCGCCTGATGGGCGACGTGACCGTGATTGCACAGGTCAAACCCGAAGCGCTCGACAACATCGACGGCGACGAGGCCGTGCGGCTCACCGCGAAGAACCTCGGCGTGCCGGACAGCATCGTGCGCACCAGCGACCAGGTCACGCAGTACCGCAAGCAGAAGCAGGCCGACGCGCAGCAGCAGGCACAGCAGCAGATGGGCATGGAGGTGCAGGGCGACGTGATGAAGTCGATGGGTAGCGCGGCCGCCGGCCGGATGGTGGCGAACCAATGAAGGCGCACATCGAAGGCGCGCCGGTCGAGCAGCGCGCGACCCCCGACGATTACCGCGTCGTGTTCGAGAGCCCGGCCGGCGCGCTCGTGCTCGACGACCTCGTGCGGCGCTTCACCGGTTCCGTGTTCGTGCGCGGCGGCCACGATGGCGAGCGCGAGACGACGTATCGGATCGGCCGGCGCGATGTCGTCGAGCACATCATCAGCATGATCAACCGCGCCAACGGCGCAGAACCTGAAGGAGAGTGACATGGCAGGCACTTCGACACTGACTGGCAGCGGCTGGATCGCGAACGGCCAGCCGCGCTCGGACGAATCGATGTACGGCGTCCCGTACTTCACCGGCAAGCCGCAGGACGGCGTCGGCAAGAACGGCGACCTGACGATCGATCCCGTCGCCCGCAAGATCTACGAGAAGGTCGCGGGCGCCTGGTCGGCCGGCACGTCGTACTAACCCACACACGAGATCGAGGATACGACGATGTGGATCTGGAAAAATCGACATCCGCTCATGGATGCAGCAGGCGATGGCGGCGGTGGTGCTGGTGGTGGCGCAGCAGCGTCCGGTGGCGCCGATGGCGGTGGTGCAGCGGGCAGCGGATCGGCGCTCGCGGCGGGCGCTGCCGCTGGCGGTGATGGCAGTGCAGCTGCTGGCGGCGCCGGCGCGGCCTCGGGCGGCGCAGCATCGTTCGACTGGCTGCCCGAGAAGTATCGCGTCAATGGCGCAGACGGCGCGCTCGACCTGACCGCCTCCGCGCAGAAGTTGGCAGGCGGCTACGGCGAGCTGTCGAAGCGCATGGTCGACGGCGGCGCGCCGCCGGCTGCCGCGACCGACTATCAGGTTTCCGTGCCAGACCAGTTCAAGGAAGCGGTCGGCGACCTGGGTAACGACAAGCTGTTCACGCAGTTCCGCTCGGACATGCACGCGCTCGGCCTTTCGCAGAAGCAGTTCGACGGGGTCATGGCGAAATACTTCGAGGTCGTGCCGGGACTGGCAGCAGGCGCGCAGCAGTACACCGCCGATTCGGCGACCGCTGACCTGCGCAAGGACTGGGCCGACGACGCGACGTTCCAAAAGAACGTGGGCCTCGCGTTCCGCGCAGGCAGCGCCGCCGCGAAGGCCGCGAACATGTCGTTCGACGATCTGGAGAAAGCCGGGCTCGCGAACAACCCGACGTTCATCAAGATCATGGCCGCGCTCGGCCCCGAGTTCGCCGAGGACACGCCGGCCGGCTCGGGCAACGGCGCGGGCTTCATGTCCGAGGACGACGTGAAGAAGCTGCTGATCTCCGAGGCGAACACCAATCCGAAGCATCCGGACCACAAGGCGACGCGGGCGCGGATCGACGCGTTCTACAACCGCAAGTACGGCAACACGCCGATCGCCTGAAGAACCATCGCACCAGCCAGTTTGCCCCGCCTTCGCGCGGGGCTTTTTTATGCGCGCTCGATTTGGTCGGGATTCCGACAGGCACGTCGGCCGAATATGCAACGCATTCGGCCCGCGGTGGCGCGCGGAATACCCGATGAGCTCGCAAGCTCACGTTCGCCGACGTGAGCCCGTAACAGGCCCGCGATACGCGGAACACCCTGAAGGCGACAAGACGACATCGAACCTTTTGGGAGTTCTCTCACCATGAGCACGAACAACGAAACGATCACCCAAGCCTTCGTGCAGCAGTTCGCCGACGGCTACATCATGGCCGCGCAGCAGAAGGATTCGCGCCTGCAGGCAACCGTGAGCGCGTACGGCGACGTCATGGGCTCGAGCTTCACCGCGAACAACATGGGCGCGACCGAAGCCAACGACGTCACGTCGCGGCTGTCGGACACCGTCTGGAACGACAACCCGAACGACACGCGCGTCGCGCTGATGCAGGACAAGGACTGGTCGACGCCGATCGACAAGTACGACCTGCCGAAGCTGAAGGCGAACCCGCAGGGCACGTACATGCAGAACGGCCTGGCCGCGCTCAACCGCAAGAAGGACGCGGTGATCTATCAGGCGCTCATCGGCACGTCGATCACGCGCGCCGGCGAAGCGCTGCCGTACGGCTCGATCGCGCTGCCGTCCTCGCAGAAGATCCTCGACGGCGGCGTCGGCATGACGAAGGCGAAACTGATCACGACCAAGAAGCTGTTCCGCAAGAACGAGGCCGACGAGCAGAACGGCGAAGACCTGTACATGCTGTACGACGCTGAAATGCTCGAAGACATCCTGAGCGACACCACGCTCACGTCCGCCGACTTCATGGCCGTGCAGATGCTGCAGGACGGCAAGCTGTCGGGTCGCTGGCTCGGCTTCAACTGGGTGCCGTACGAAGCGCTGAACACGGCGGGCACGGTGAAGACGACGGTCGCGTACACGAAGTCGTCGACGCAGTTCGGCATCGGCCTGAACCGCGACATCGACATCGGCCCGCGCCGCGACAAGCGCAACGCGATTCAGATCTACATCGGCGAATCGTACGGCGCCGTGCGCACCGACGAGAAGAAGGTCGTGACGATCGACTACCAGTTCTGAGCGTGATGTGACGGGCGGCGCCGCGCGCCGCTCCGCATCGATCTCGATACGAAACAGGAGCACATCATGGCAGAAGCAAACTCGGTACAGATGGCGAAGGTGCTGGCCGCGCCGAACGCGAAGTTGCAGCCGAACGAAACCGGCGGCCGCTCGCGGATCATGTTCGGGCAGATCACGTCCATCGGGGCCGCAATCGCCGACACGATCTATTTCGGTCGCATTCCGGCCGGTGCGCGCATTCACTCGGTGACGATCAACAATGCAGCCGGCACCGCGTCGTCGACGATGTCCATCGGCGTGCGCAAAGCATCGGACAAGTCGGGTGCCGTAGCCGCCGGTCTGTCCGCCGCGACGGCGATCAGCTCGGCGCAGCGCGTCGACGCGACCACCGGCTCGCTGGTGAACGCGGGGCAGACGTACATCACGCCGTACGAGTCGGACGTGTACGGCACGATCGCAGGGGCAGCGACGCCGGCATCGCCGGGTCAGTTGATCTCGGTCACCGTGCACTACGTGTTGGACTGATCCGCGCCATTCCCGGCGCGGTGTAGGAGGTATGCCGGGGGCGCTTGCTCTCGGCATTTTTGTTTGAGGCGACCATGACCAGTAGCGTTTCGATCTGTTCCAATGCGTTGCTGCAGCTCGGCGACAATCCGATCGCATCGTTCGACGACCACGCGCGGCGCGCAATGGTGTGTTCGAACCTTTATCCCGAAGTGCGCGATGCAATGCTGCGCACGCATCCGTGGAACTCATGCACGAAGCGCACAGTGCTCGCGCCGCTCGCAGATGCTCCGATATTCGACTACCCGTACCAATTCCAGCTGCCGTCCGACTGGCTGCGCACGATCCAGATCGGCAGCCGGCGCTGCCCGCTTGACTACGCGGCCGAGGGGCAGCGCATCCTCGCCTACGTCGACGTGCTGCCGATCGTCTATATCTTCCGGAATGAGAACGAGGCGACGTGGGAGTCGACGCTGGTCGACGTCGTCACGAAGGCGATGAAGGCCGTGATCGCTTATCCGATCACACAGTCGGCGGCGATGGCGCAGACGGCGCAAGCCGAGTTCGCCGCGTTCCTGAAGCAGGCGAAAGCGATCAACGGGCAGGACGACGATACCGAGACGATCGGCGATTTCCCGCTGCTCGAGTCGCGTCTGTCGAGCTACACGACCCCGCCGGGTCGCGCGCCGGGGCGGTAAGACATGGCGAAGATCACCACTATCCAGTCGAATTTCAACGCGGGCGAGCTGTCGCCGCCGCTCGGCGGCCACATCGATCTCGACCGATACGCGAACGGCGTGCGCACGATGCTGAACGCGATTCCGCAGATCGAGGGCGGCGCTCGTCGGCGCTTCGGGACGCGGCAGATCGCACCGAGCAAGTCGACGGGCACGACGCGTCTCGTCCCGTTCGTGTTCAGCAAGTCGCAGGCGTATGTGCTCGAAATGGGCAATCAGTACGTGCGGTTCTACACGAAGGACGGCCAGATTCAGCAGAGCGGCACACCGATCGAGGTTGCCACGCCGTGGACCGCCGATCAGGTGTTCGAGATCGAATATGCGCAGGGCAGCGACACGATGTTCATCGCGCACCCGTCGACGCCGATCAAACGCCTCGTGCGCATCCTGCAAACGGCATGGACGATCAGCGAAGCGCCGTTCGATCCGGGCCCGATTGATGAGATCGGCAAGCGCATCAACGGGACGTTGACGCTGTCAGGCACGGCAGCCGGCGCGACAGTGGACGTGTTCTCCGCAGCTGGCGGCCTGATCGCGAGCGATGTCGGTCGCAATATCGCGGCCGGCCCGGGCGTGGCCGAGATCGTCGGTGTGGCGAGCGCCACGAACGCGACGGCCCTGATCAAGGCGTCGTTCGATTCGACGACGTACGCGGCAAACGCGTGGCGCGTCGACCAGTCGCCCAAGGTTGCGATCACGCCGTCGGCCGCGAATCCCGTGAACGGCGCCATCACGCTGACGGCAGATGGTCCGCCGCTCGGCGTGCAGTCGGTGTCGCTCACCGGCACGACGATGACCGTCACGATGCAGGCCCCACACAACCTGAATACGGGCGACACGGTCGTGCTTTCCGGCTTCGAGTCGGCGGGGCTCGACGGGCAATACGTCGTGACTGGCGTTCCGAGCAGCGTGAACATCATCTTCACGTTCAATGGCACGCTTCTGGTCGGCGGCAAGCTCGGCACCGTCTATCACTTCGGCGTGGGTACCGCCTGGCGTGCAGCTGACGTCGGCAGCTACGTCGAGATCAATGGCGGCCTCGTGCGGCTGAGTGGTTGGGACGGTGCTGGTATCAAGGCGTACGGCATCATCGTGCGCGCGCTTTCCGCGACGATCACAGCGCCGGCCGACAGTTGGGCTCTCAAGTCGGCGATGTGGAACGACGTCGACGGCTATCCCCGAGCGATCAGCATCTTCCAGCAGCGTCTGTACGCAGCCGGTTCGAGCGGCTTCCCACAGCGCGTGTGGGCCAGTGGCACGGGCCTTTACTACGATTACACGCCGGGCACGAACGACGCCGATTCGTTCTCATATGACGTCGCGTCCGATCAGGTCAACCAGGTCGTGCACCTTGCATCATCACGCATCCTCACGGTGCTGACGCAGGGCGAAGAATTCACGATCAACGGTGGTTCCGGGTCCGCGATCACGCCGACGAACATCAACGTGCAAAGCCAGTCAATCTATGGCGCTGCGCAGCCGCGGCCCGTGCGCGTTGGCAACGAAATGGTGTACACGCAGCGAGCATCGAAGAAGTTGCGCTCGATGGCGTACGACTTCAATACCGATTCGTTCCGCTCAGTGAACCTCACGCGGCTCGCCGCGCACATCACGGGCCCGGGTATCGTCGACACGGCTTTCCAGGCTGAGCCGACGCCCGTCGTCTGGTTGGTGCGCGCGGACGGCGTGCTTGTGAGCATGACCTACGACCGCGATGAGAACGTGATCGGCTTCGCCCGGCACACGACGGATGGGCTTTTCAAGTCGGTCTGCTGCATCCCGGGAGACGATGGCGACATCCTATTTGCGCTCGTGCAGCGCACGATCAACGGCACGACGGTGCAGTATGTCGAGCGCATGGACTCGACGCTGCAGACCGATTCAGCGATCGTTGGCACGAGCGACATCGGCGGCGCAACATGGACCGGGCTCGCGGCATTGAACGGGAAGAAGTGCGACGTGAAGGCCGACGGCGTCTTCATGGGGCAATTCACCGTCACCGGAGGCCAGATCACGCTGCCGCGCGCGGCGAAGGCGATCGAGGTCGGGCTGCACTACGACAGCACTATCGTCACGCTCACGCCGAATATCTCCGGCGGCCTCGGCACGTCGCAGGGCAACCAGCAACGCAGCGGAAAGATCATCCTGCGCTTCCTCGAATCGATCCGGTGCTTGGTCAATGGCCAGCCGATCGCATTCCGCGAGTTCGGCACGGACGTGCTCAACAAGGCGCCGACGCCGTTCAGCGGCGACAAGGACATCACGGAATTCGGGTGGGACTCGATGTCCGAAATCACGATCTCGCAGGACCAGCCGTACGACTGGTACGTGCTCGCGATGATCCGCCAATTCACCGTCAATTCGGGCTGACACCATGATCCGCAACGCAACCCTTCATGACGTGCCTGCACTCGTCAAACTCGGTTCCATCATGGCGGCCGAGTCGCCGCGCTACCGACGCTATCGGTTCTCGTGCGCGAAACTCACGGCGCTGTTCGAGCGCCTGATCGAAAGTCCAGACGGATTCCTGATGCTCGCCGAGCGCGGCGGTGCGCCGATCGGCGTCATGGCTGCGACGGTGATGGAGCACTGGATGTCCGAGGACAAGATCGCCTGCGACTTTGGCCTATTCATCGATCCAGCACACCGCGGCGGCATGATCGCCGCGCGCTTCGTTCGCACCTATCGGCAGTGGGCCTGCGAGCGCGGCGCGATCGACGTGTTCCTCGGGATTTCGACTGGCGTGCACATCGAGCAAACGGCACGCTTCTACAAAACGCTCGGCCTCGTCGAGGCCTCTATCACTTTCGAGGTGCCACATGTGTGATCCGATGACGATCATGGGAGCTGTGACGACTGGCGCGAAGATGCTGCCGGCGGTGACATCTGTTCTGACTTCGGCGAGCGGCGCCGAGCAGCAAGGCACTGCCGCGCAGCAAGCCGCGCAGTTCAACGCGCAGCAGGAGTTGATGCAGGCCGACCAGACGCAGGCGGCCGGATACCAGCAAGCGAAGCGCATCCGAGAGCAGGGCGCATCGACCGTCGGGCAGGCCACGGCTGCGCTTTCGGCGTCGGGCGTGAATGTCGGCACCGGCACGGCAAACGACGTGCGGCAGCGCATCGGACAGAACACCGAGACGGACGCGCTGAACAGCATCCTGAGCGCCGACACGAAGGCGACGGCGATGCGCGGTCAGGCTCAGATGACGCTGGCGGCCGGCCAACAGCAGCAGCGCGCCGGCGGCATGAACGCGCTCGGCTCGGTCCTTTCCGGCGCGTCAAAGTTCATCACCGGTTGGAAGTCTCTCGCCAGTTCGTAATCCGGAGGGCACATGGCACGAATCCCACTCGGCGACCCGGCAAGCGCAGTTGCGCAGCCGGGGCCGGCCGTTCAGGCTGATCCGAACGCGTTCGGCGCGGCAACAGGGCGCGCTCTGCAGGGCATCGGCGATGCCGGCACGCAGATCGCGGCCGGCCTTTTCCAACAGAAGCAGAAGCTCGACGAAGATCTCGCGCGCACGAACGCCGCGGTAGCGTACCAGTCGCACGCGACGAATGTGCAGTCGGCGATGAAAACCGCAAATGAGCAGCTCGCGAGCGGCGCGATCGATCAGCCGACCTACGAGAAGCAGCTCGCGGATGCACAGAAGCAGTCGTTCGATTCGACGATCGGCGCGCTGCCCGGCGGCCACTACAAGAACATCGCGACCGTTCAGTCGGCCGGGCTCGATCGCACCGTGACGCTCGGGATGCAGGAGGCGTTGACGAAGAACACGCAGCAACTGATCGCGACGAACGTGGCGGCGCTGCTCGACACCGCAGGCAAGAGCATCGCGACGAACCCGGCCAGCATCGACGGCACCGTCGCTAGCACGAAGCAGGCATACCTCACTGCGGCGGCGTCTGCCGGCATCCCGCAGCCGCGCGCGGCGCAGGTTGCGCAGGACTGGGCGGACAGCCAATACGCGGCGCACGCGCAATCGGCGGCGATCGCGGCGCGCGGCACGGGCGACCTCGCCGCGCTGACGCAGCTCGAGAAGGATCTCACGTCGCCGGACGGCTATTACGCTGGCAAGCTCGATGCGAACAAGCGCAATCAGGTGCTGTCGACCGTCGTATCGAATCGCCTCGCGCTCGAGAACCAGATGAACAGCGAGCAGCAGGCGCGCGAGCGCGAGGCGGTGACGGCGTTCAACCAAGGCACCGACCTGATGACGCAGGGAAAGCGGTTCAGCCCGGAATACGTCCAGCAGCTGACGTCCGCGACGCGCGGCACGACGCTCGAAGGTCAGACGCAGGAACTGATCGCGCGCGCGGCTGCCGGCGCCGGCTTCTCGACGCTGTCGGTTCCGCAGATGCGCGCCGCGGTGCAGGCGAATGAAGGGCGGCAGAATCAGGCTGGCACCGACCCGATCGAGGCTGCAGCGATCAAGCAGCAGAAGCAGATCCTGACCGCGACGGACGAAGCGTATAAGCGCGACCCGTGGAATGCAGCGCTCGAACGCGGCGCGATTCCTGGCGTGCCGCCGATTGATACATCGGGCGTCACGCAGCTCGCGTCATCGCTCGCCGCGCGCGCGCAGCTCGCGCCGGTTGTCGAGGACAAGGCCGGCCGCCGCGTATCGCTGTTGACGCCCGATGAGGCGCGCAGCGTGCTGCAGACGGTCGATTCGCTTCCGACCGACACGAAGGCGCAGGCGCTTGCGCTGCTCGGGCGCTCGATGGGGAACGCCGCGCGCATCAACGATCTGGCCGAGCAATGGAAGGACAAGAGCCCGGCCGCGGCGCTCGCGATGAAGGCTGGTGCGGCCGATCCATCCGGCGGCCCGCTGATGATGCAAAGCGGCATGCCGGTGGCGCAGTACATCCTCGATGGGCAGGACGCGCTGACGAACAAGCTCGTGAAGGTCGACGCCGCCGCTGCGACGGGGCTGCAGGCCACGATTGCGAAGCAGATCGGCGACGCGCTACCTCCGCAGCAGCTGAACGACGCTCGCGAGACGGCGTATTTCGCCGCGGTGGCGAGCGCACGCCGGGCCGGACGCGACGTACCGAACTCCACCGATATTCTGACGGGCGTCAATGTGGCGACCGGGGGCCTCTCGAAAACGGGAGGCATCGACCCGCGCGGCAATCGGTACATGGCCGCGAAGCCCTGGGGATGGTCGGACGACGATTTCGACGGCGGCGTCAAGCAGGCATCGGTCGGCAACATCGAGAACCAGCCCGGCGGCCGCCCAGTCGATAGCGTGCTCGCCAACGGCACGAAAATCCCGGTCGATCAGTTCATGCAGCAGTTCGCGAGCTATCGGCTGCAGCGCGTCGGTATTGGCGGCACCTACACGGTGCTGACCGGAGCGCGGCCGGTGACTGATGCGACCGGCGCACCGCTGCTCATCCACCTCACGAAGCCCGTACCGAAACGCTGACATGCCAATCGATCCCCTCTACGAAGACACGACGAGCGCCTACCTGTCCGGGCAGGGCAATGTGCAGCTACCGCCCGAGCCGAAGCCGCAGCCGTCGACCGGCCTCGGCTCGATCGGTCAGGCCGTCAGCCTCGGCGCCGTGCAGGGTGCTGCGCGGCTCGCCGGCGCGGCCGCTGACCTGACGGCCGGCGCGAGCCAGATGCTGACCGATCCGACCGAATCGCTGCTCAATCCGCAACTACAGGAGGAAACCGACCGGCGGCTCGGCGAGACGTTCAAGAAGCAGCGCGCCGGCACGCTGTTCACGTCGGCGGCCGGCCAGCGCCTCTACAGCCTGTCGGACATGCTGCGTCCCGACCCGCAGAACACGACGACCACCGACCAGATCGTGCAGGGCGCCGTCAGCGGCCTTGTTCAGATCGTGCCGGCGGCGGTGCTCGGCGGCCCGGTGGCAGGCGCGGCGGTGGGCGGCACATCGATCGGCCTCGGCCGCGCGGAAGAACTGAAGCGCGAAGGCGTCGACGTCGGCACGCGAACGGCAGTCGGCGCCGTCGAGGGCGCGCTCGGCGCGGCCGGCGCGGTGCTTCCTGCCGGCGGTTCCACGATCGCACGTACGATCGGGCTTGTCGCGGTTGGCGGTCCCGGTATGGCGATCGGACAGAGCGCCGCCGAGAAGGCAATCCTGAAGAACGCCGGGTACGATCATCTCGCGGACCAGATCGACCCGCTCGACCCGACGAACATCGCCGCGTCGACGCTCATGGCTGGCTTCTTCGGCGGTATGCACGTGGGCGGCATGGCGATGAATGCGCGCGCGGCGCGCGCCGCTGATCCGGCCACGCCGCTGCAAAGCCTCGACGTAGGCGTGCGCAAGGCGCTTCCGTACGACTCGCCGATCCTTTCGTCGTATATCACGTCCGCGGCGCAGCGTGAGGGCGTTCCGCCCGGTCTGATGATGGCGCTGATCCATGCCGGCGAGCGCTCGAATTCGAACCAGGTGTCGCCGAAGGGTGCGGCCGGCGTCGCGCAGATGATGCCGGAGAACCTGAAGAAGTTCGGCGTGACCGACCCGAAAGACCCGCTGCAGTCGATCGACGGCATGGCGCGCTACCTGAAGGCCACGCAGGACCAGTACGGCGGCAACGTGCAGGCGATGATCGCCGACTACAACGGCGGCCCTCGGCAGGCCGCCGCGGTGCTCCGCGGCGAGCGGCCGCCGGCCGCCGAGACGGCCGCGTATATAGACCGCGTGAACGAATACCTCGCGACCCGCGTCGGCGACGATCTCCACTTCAACCCTTCCCCGCAGGAGATCGACGCCGCGCTGATGGCGCGCGGTCAGCGCATCGTCGACGATGCGTACGTGTTTGGTACGCCGGATGACGTGAACGGCATGGCTGCACACCAGGATGCATTCGAGCTGGCCGCACGCCAGATGGACGACGGCAGCTATCCAGACGTCTCGCGCTACTTCACGCCCGACGACGTCACGCGCGCGAACGCGCTCGAAGGACTGATCTCGGACGCCGAGTCGTACCGCGGCGATCTCGCGTCGACGGCCGCGAATCTGGCTGACCCTGGCTCCATCGCGCAGGCGCGCGCGGAACTCGACCAGTTGCGCGCCAACGCGCCGGACACGTCCCCCGAGAGCGTCAAGGAACTGACTCGCCAGCTGCAGGACCAAGGCGCGAAGTACAAGGCTGCTGCGGCCGAAGCGCAGCGGCGCGTCGACGCCGCGCAGGCCGACCACGAGGCGCAGGTTGCGCGGCTCGAGGGAATGATTCGCCAGAACGCCGAAGCGCAGCGCGCGAGCGAGCAACTGCCGACGCTCGACTCGCAGATCGAGCAGATGCGTACCGCACGCGCCAGCATCGACGCGCCGGCTACACGCCGCACGGCGATCGCTGATTTCGTGTCCAGCATCGCGCGTGCGCAGCGGGAGGCAGACCGCGCGCCGGCCGTGCGCCGCTCTGAAGCGGTGCAGCGCAATGCCGATGTGACGGTGACGGCCGCCGAGCAGACGCCGTCGATTTCGCCAAGTAACGCTGCAACCGCCGCGCGCGCGCCGGCGAGCGCCGACGTTGCAGCGCCCGTGAACGGCGAGGGAGGGGCCGCGCGGCCGACGTCTGCCGTCGAGTCGAACCTGCGCGAAGCCGCGGCGGCGACGCCGGACGCTCAGGTCGAATTCGATGCGACAGCTGGCGAGTTCCGCGGCTCGCTGCATGACGCGCTCGACACGATCGACGCCGAGCACGCCGCGACTATGGCCGACGCCAAGCTGTTCGAGGTGGCGGCGAACTGTTTCATCAGGACGATGGGGTAATCCATGCATGCAAAATGCGCAGCGGCAGTCGCTCAGGCGGCCGGCCGCGATCTGACGAAAGCCGAGCTCGACGGTATCGAGAACCGTGTGCGCGCTGGCATGCGCGCAGTGTCGCGGCAAGACCCGGCCGCGTGGCGCTCGATGACCGAGGCCGAGCGTGTGCAGGCCGGCGCCGACTGGGCCCGACAGCAGCTCGAAGGCGAGGCGAACCTCGACAGGGCCCGCAAGCAGCTGCAGATCGCCAAGCAGATCGAGACGACCGACCGGATTCAGGAAGCTCTGTATGCAGATCCCGAGCGCGCACACGCGAAGCGCGCACGCGAGAAGGCAGTGAAATCGGACATCGAACGCACGTACGAGTTGGCCGGCGGCATCAAGGCCGACTACATGCGTCAGACGATGGACGCGATCGAGGCCATGAAGCACGGGCAGAACTTCCTCGCGCGCGCGTTCGACGTCGACAATCCGGCGATGGAGCGTGACATCATCCGCGAGATTTACCGCGGCGCCGACGGCTCGACCGGGAACGAGGTAGCGAAGGCGGCGGCAGAGCAGATCAGCGGCACGTCGAACGCGATGCGCGAGCGCTTCAACCGAGCGGGCGGAAACGTCGGCCAGCTCGACTATGGCTACGTGCCGATCCGCCACTCGCAGGCGAAGATCCTCGGCAACGGCTCGGACGCCGCACGCCACGCATGGGCCGACTTTGTGCTGCCGCGCCTCGACCGGTCGCAATATCTGGACGACGCCGGGAATCCACTCGACGACGCCGCGCTGCGCCGCGTGCTCACCGGCGAGGATCGTGAGTCGTGGGAGGCGCGTAACATCGCCGCGCGCGGCATGGGCGTAGAGCCTCGCAAGCAAGGCGTCTGGGACACGATCGCGTACGGCGGCGTCAACAAGATTGTGCCGGGCGAGACGACTGGCGGCGCTGCGCGCGCTAACGCCGGATCGCAGCATCGCGTGCTGCACTTCCAGAACGCCGACGCGCACATCGAGTACAACCGCGCGTACGGCGAGGGCTCGCTGCTGAACGCGCTGATCGACCACGTCGGCGGCATGTCGAAGAATATCGCGCTCGTCGAGCGCTACGGCCCGAACCCGACGCGCAACATGCGCACGCAGATGCAGCTGACGGCGCTGCACGACAACACCGAAATGCGCACGCTAGAAGGCGGCATGACGTCGGTCGGCGCGTACTGGAACTACGTCACTGGGGCGACCAACACACCGGTCAATCCGGCGCTCGCGCGGCGCTTCGAGACGCTGCGCACGACCGTCAGCGCGATCAAGCTGCAGGGCACGATCCTCGCTGCGCTTGGCGACGTCGGCACGATGTTCGTCACGGCGGGATACAACCGCGTGCCGTTCTTCAAGACGCTCGGCACCGCCACGCGGCTGATGGCGCCGGGCTCGAAGGATTACCGCAGCTGGCTCACGTCTCAGGGGCTGATCGCCGAAACGCTCGAGCATGGGCTCAATCGGTGGGGCACCGACAATCTGGCCACGACGTGGGCGAAATGGCTGTCGGCGCAGACGATGAAGCTCGGCGGCGTCACCGGCTGGACAGACGCGCTGCGCACGGCATTTCAGGCGCAGATGATGCGCGGCCTCGCCGAGATCGGCGGAACGGAATGGGGCAAGCTCACCGAGTGGGATCGCCGTTCGCTGACGCGCTCGGGCATTACCGCCGACGACTGGGCGCTCGTGAACCGCGCCACGCCGGGCGAGTACAACGGCGCGAAGTACCTGACGCCAGACGCGCTCTACGGAACCGGCGACGCGCGGGCAGCCGACGTCGTGCCGAAGCTGCTCGGCATGATCCGTGACGAAGGCGAATTCGCTGTGCTGAACCCTGACCTACGCACGAAGGTGCTCGCCGCGGCGACACCCGGCACGTGGCAGGGCGAGCTGCAGAAGACGTTCATGCAATTCAAATCGTTCCCGCTCGCGATGATCTCGCGGCATTGGGGGCGCATCGGCGAAATGCGGCGCTCGGGTGACTATCGCGTCGAGGGCGCGCCAACGCTCGCGAGCCCGATGGCGTACGCGGCGGCGCTCGTCGTGAGCACGACGCTGATTGGCGCGCTCTCGACGCAGATCAAGAACCTGATCGCCGGGAAAGACCCGGAGCCGATGGCCGACGACGTGAAGCACGCGGCCGGCTTCTGGACCAGAGCATTCTCGGTCGGCGGCGGCGCAGGCTTTGCAGGCGACATGCTCACTGCCGCGTTCCAAAGCGCCGACTACGGATCGCTGTTGAGCAGCGCGGTTGGTGGACCGGTGCTGTCGACACTGTTCCAGCCGCTGCGCGCGCTGTCGACGAACGTTCAGGACGCCGCGCAGGGGAAGGAAACGCACGTCGGTGCGGACCTGCTGAAGGTCGCGCAGTCGAATATGCCGCTCGTGAACCTGTGGTTCTGGAAAACGGTGTGGAATCGGCTGATCTGGGACAACATCGCTGAGAACCTGTCGCCCGGCGTGACGTCGCGCAACGTGGCGAAGTCGCGCCAGCAATACCACAATGACTACTTCTGGGAGCCGGGCACGAGCGCGCCGCAGCGTGCACCCGATCTCGGCAACGCGTTTCAGGGGGGATGATGCGGCAGGATCAATACGAGCGCCTTCAGGCGCTGTCGGAGAAGCTGACCGATGTGTTTCTCGACGAGGCGGACCCGGACAGCTGGCCGGGCACGGGCATCGCGCTCGCCACGATGGACAAGGCGACGCGCGGCGACCGCTACTGGTCGAAGAAGAACGCGGCCGCGACGGTGATGCTGATCGGCCGCGTGCACTCGCTGGTCAGCGTCATCCAGCTCGCGAGCAAGGGCGGCGAAGGCGCGGCATCGGGAGCCGTGAGCGAGACCGAGGACGAGCTCGACGCGGAGGTCGCGGCCGCCGAGAAGGAAGCCGAGCGGCTGCTCGACCAGGTGCAGCAGCGAGCGCGAAAGGCCGAGTTCGACAAGCGCGCGCATGGAAAATCGTAAAGTCGGGTTCCTCGCGTTCTTCCTGATGTGGGCGAAGCAGCAGGGCTGGAAGGTTCCCCTGCTGCACGTCCGGGTTTGCCATTGGCTGGAAACCTGCGACGATCCCATGCGCGTACTGCAGGTGTTCCGCGGCGCAGCGAAGTCGACCATCTACGCGGTGTTCAAGGCATGGTGCCTGTACTGCAATCCGAATCTGCGCTCGCTGATCTGGTCGGCCGACGGACCGCTGTCGAAGAAGCTCACCCGCGACGTGATCAACGTGCTGCGCCGGCATCCGCTCTGCGCCGGCATCCTGCCGACGAAGCCCGGCGCGCAGATGTTCTGGGTGAACGGCGCGAACGACCCGCGTAACGCCAGCATGACGGCCGTCGGCGTCGATCAGAACGTGACGTCTGCGCGTGCGGACAGCATCGATTACGACGACGTAGAGGTGCCGAAGAACATCCGCACGCCGGAGGCGCGCGAGAATCTGCGCCTGAAGATTCAGGAGGCGACCTTCATCCTCGTGCCCGGCGGCCAAGAGACGTACATCGGCACGCCGCACACGCACGACTCGATCTATCCCGAGCTAATCGCGGCCGGCGCCGCGTCGCTGAAGATCCCGCTGTTCGAGGCCGGCGTGCGATACGAGGACACGTCATCCGAGACGCGGTACCGCTTCGACTTCACGCCGGGCGACGACGGCCTGTACGTGATGGCCGGAATCTTCAAGCATGCGCGGCTGCTGCGCGATGGCGTCGACTACCGCGTCGACGGGAACGAGATCGTGTTTGCGCGGCCGCCGGGCACGGTGATCGATATCTACGCGCACTGCGCGTGGCCCGAGCGCTTCACGCGCGACGACATCGAGAAGCGGCGGAAGAAGTGCCGAACGCTGAACTACTGGGACTCGCAGTACCAGCTCGAGGCGAAGCCGCTGACCGAGGTCCGGCTCGACCCAGCCAAGTTGAAGCCGTACGACGTGCACCCGATCGTCGAGCGCGCGAACCGCGAAATGCGCATGATGCTCGGCGGCACGCGGATCGTGAGCGCGCGAGCGTACTGGGACTGCGCCACGGGCAAGGTCGGGAGCGACGACTCGGCGTTTTCCCTGCTGCTCGACGATGCGGCCGGTAACTACTACTGGCACGTGGCGCAGGCGATGCTGGGCGAGTTCGCAGAATTTTCGAGCGGGGAGAATTCGAAGATCGTCGGCGGCCAGGTGATGCAGGTCTGCGATCTGGTCGAGCGCTTCGCCATCCCGCAGATCTACGTCGAAACTAACGGTGTCGGTTCCTTCGTGCCGCAGCTGCTGCGCAAAGCCCTGCGGCAGCGGCATCTGGTATGCGGTGTCGTCGAGCGCACCGCGACCGTGAACAAGAACGAAAAGATACTCGCGGGCATCGAGCCGCCGCTCAAATCCGGCGTGTTGTGGGCGCACGTCGACGTGCTCGACGGGCCCGTGTGGGACCAGATGCAGTCGTTCAATCCGATGGTCAAGCATCAGCCGGACGATTACATCGATTCCGGAGCGTCAGCAATCCTCGAAACTCCGGTCCGCATCGGACGGTTAGTCGGGAATCCGACAGCGGCAGAGGGGCACGATTGGCGTCCATCAGCAGGCGTCCATGAGGTGACGCTCGAAATGTAGCGCCGCTCACGCGGCGCGCCCACCGGAGGCCGCAGCGTGACTGTCCCAGTCCAGAATCCCATCGTTTCCTACGTCGGCAACGGTATCACCACTGAATTCGCGTTCGATTTCAAGATCCTGAACAGCGCGGACCTGAAGGTGATGAAGAACGGCTTTCCGCAGTTCGTCGGCACCCACTTCTCGATCAACGGCATTGGCGAGGAAACCGGCGGCTCCGTCGTGTTCAACGTCGCGCCGCTGGTCGGCGACAAGCTGATCATCTATCGCACCGTGGCGCGGCGTCGCGACGTCGACTATCAGGACAACGGCGACCTGCTCGCGGACACGGTCAACGCTGACTTCGATCGGATCTGGATGGCGCTGCAAGATGGCGGCAGCAACCAGGCCCGCGCGATCCAGTATCCGGTGACCGAGTACACGACCGACGGCACGCTGCCGGTTGCGAGCGAGCGCGGTCTGAAGCTGCTCGGTTTCGACGATCTCGGCGGTCAGACGATGGTCCCGATCCCGGCAAGCGTCGGCGCGGGCGATCTGAAGAACGAGGTATGGATCGACGGTGTCGACTTCACGGCAGGCACGTCCGATCGTGTTCGACTCTCGCGGCTGTACACGACGAAGGCGAATCTCGGCGCGGTGATCATGGTCGGCGTGACGCAGGATCCGGACTCATATTCGCTGAGCGGCTACGACCTGATTTTCGACGCGCCGATCCCGCTCGGCGTCGGCAAGATCTGGTGCTACGGCGGCACGACGCTGTCGCTGAACACGCCAGCCGATCAGTCGGTGACGGCACCGAAGATTCAGCAGGCCCGCAGCGGGAAGTGGTTCGCCGAGGACGGCGCGCTGATCAACCGCATGGCCGACCGATTGCTTCTCGGCGATGCGGTTGCGAACGACGGGACGCTCACGGGCGTGGCATCGCAGTCCGATTGGCTGTCCGAATTCCAGATCGCAACTGGCCTCGGCTTCGGCCAGGTGCAATTCACGCAGCAGTCGGTGCTGACGACGCAGAATCCCGACTCGCTGCACGCTGCGACCTTCGCGTCGCGCACGGTGAACGCGAACCAGGTTCGTGACTTTCAGGGTATCAATGCGTACCTCCTGAACGACTCGCCGAGCTACCGCACGAACGGATGGGCTATCTACGGCGAAGCGCACCAACTGACGTCGCAGGCCGGCGCGACCTACGCGTGCGAACTCGACGTGCGCGCGACGACGGCATACACGGCGGTCGATCCTTACTCGGCACTCGCGACGCAGGTCGTCGCGCTTCAGCTCGGGTCCGGCGTCGGCATCGGCTCGACGCAGCAGGACACGTCCGCAGCGATCAACATCCAGAACAACCTGAGCAAGTTCGGGATGGGGATCAACTTCGGCGCGACCGCGCTGCGCGGCGCAAACGGAAGCTCTGGCACCGCGACCGCGCTCGGTATGGCGCGCGGCCACTCGCTGCAGTGGTTTGGCTCGGCCGGCGTGAAGTCGTCAGCGATCCGCGGCTACGCGACCACGACGGCGATGGAACTCGCGTTCTTCGACGGCTACACGAACATCCAGAACGCCAACGGCGTGCCGGCGATGCAGTTCTCCGAGAACGACACGGCGGCCAACTACCTGATCGCGGGCGCCGCGAATGCCGGTGCCTCGCCGGTTATCTCGGTCAATGGTAGCGACGCGAACATCGACATCGCCCTGATCCCGAAGGGCACCGGCATGGTTGCGTTCGGCACCTACTCGGCGTCGTCGCTCGCGGTGACCGGCTATATCCCGATCCGTGATTCCGGCGGCACCGTGCGCCGCCTTCTTGTGGGCTGAACTATGCAATACGACCTGAAGAACATGAGCCAGCGCGACACGCAGCTGATCCTCGCCGCGCTGGCGGAACTGCCCGTGAAGATCGCAGCCGACACTTACTTGAAGGTGAAGGCGCAGGTCGACGAGCAGGACCGCGAGTCGGCCGTACAACTTCCGGGAGCGAGCAATGGCTGAACCAACCACGGGGGCGGCCGCGGCCGTCGGCGTCGTGCTGATCAAGCTGATTCCCGGCGCGATCGGATCACTGATCGCGCTGAGTTTCATCGGCGATGGGCTGACGCGCAAGCAGAAGGCCGTCTCGTTCCTGTCGGGAGCCGCTGTCGCGTACTACGGCGGCCCGCTCGCGGTCACGTGGTTCAGCATCAGCGACGGCGGTGCGCAGCAGGCAATCGGTTTTCTGGTCGGCCTGTTCGGGCTGGCAATCACAAAAGAGCTGTTCAAGGAAATCAATACAGCCGACATCATCGGGGCCCTGAAACGACGCTTCCTTGGGGGGCAATGATGGTCACGATTTTCGTTCTGGCAAACCTCGTTGTGCTGGCGTTCTGCATCTGGATCAGCGTCACCGACGCGATCGTAACTGGCTGGTGGGGAACCATCGGTTTCTCGACCATCGGCATTGCATCGGCGGTGAACGTCATGAAGCCGATCCGCATGCTGTCCGTGATCGACATGCCCGAGACGCTGATGATGGTCGGCATGGCGATCGTGTGCACATGGGTGATGGCGCGCAAAGCGTACTGGTGGCACAAGGGGCACAAGCATGGCACGCATTGACGTAGCAGCGGCCGGCGGCCGCAACCGCATCGCATTCCTCGACACGATCGCCGTGAGCGAGATCGGACCGGCACTGCTCGCGAAATCGGACGACGGTTACAACGTGCTGGTCGGCTCGACGCCAGCGCGGCCACTGCTGTTCTCGAGCTACGCGACGCACCCGAACGTCCTCAACCGGCAGACCCCGGTGCCGTCGACGGCTGCCGGGCGCTATCAGATCCTCGCGCGCTGGTGGCGCATCTATCAGGCGCAGATGAAGCTGCCCGACTTCGGCCCGGTGTCGCAGGACCGCTACGCGTTGCAGCAGCTGCGCGAGCACGGCGCGCTGCCGCTGATCGACGCCGGCCGCTTCCGCGAAGCAGTCGCGAAGGTTTCGGACGTGTGGGCCAGCCTGCCGGGCGCGGGATACGGGCAGCACGAGAACGACATCGAGCGGTTGCAGGCCGCGTATCAAGCGGCCGGCGGGGAGGTTACAGCGTGACGATCCTCGACCCCCGCTTCTGGCTCGCCTTCGTCGTCGCGCTCGCGATCACGGCCGGCGGCAGCTACTTCAAGGGCCACGCCGACGGCGTGCGCACAACCACCATCGCCGCACAGAAGGCGCAGCTCGGCGCTGTAGAGGCTGCGCGCGCCGAAGAACAACGCCGCACCGCGGCCCAATCGGAGATTGCAAACGATGCGAACAAACAACGCACGGCCGCACTCGCTGATGCTTTTGCTGCTCGCGCTGCCGCTGGCAGCCTGCAGCAGCGCGTCGACCAGCTCGTCGCCTCAGCCCGCCATCCCACCACTGCCGCCGGAAGCCCGGCAACCGGCGACGCCCTCGATCTGCTTGCCGACGTGCTCGGGCGCGCTGACGAGCGCGCGGGCGAACTGGCAGCGTACGCTGACGCCGCCCGCATCGCCGGCCAGCAGTGCGAGCGCGACTACGACGCGCTGACCCTTTCCCACAACGAGAAGTGACCGCCATGATGAAACGACTGCTTACCGGCGCGGCCGCCTTACTGGCGTCAAGTGCCGCGCTTTGCGCGACGATGATCCCTTCGTCGATGATCAACTGGGTGTCGGTGCCGACATGGCCGTCCGTTTCCGCCGGCCTGGTATTCGCCGGGCCGACGGCGACGACCGGCGCGCCGACGTTCCGCGCGCTCGTCGCGACCGATCTGCCGGTCGTGCCCGTCTCGAAGGGTGGCACGAACGCAACAGCGGCCGGTGGCGCAGCGCTCGACAACATCACGGGCTTCGCAGCGACCGGCTTCCTCACGCGCACAGGCGCCGGCACCTACGCGTTCCAGAGCCTCACGAACGGCATCACGCTCGGGAATCTGGCGCAGGCCGCGGCGAACACCGTTCTCGCGAACGCGACCGGATCCACGGCGAACGTCGCCGCGTTCGCGATGCCGAGCTGCTCGACCAGCTCGAGCGCGCTCACGTGGACGAGCGGCACGGGATTTACGTGCAACACGGCGATCAACGCATCGACGCTCGGCGGCACTGCTGCTGCGTCGTATGCGCTGCTCGCGTCGCCGACGTTCACCGGAACACCGGCCGCGCCGACGGCCACGGCCGGCACGAACACGACGCAGATCGCCACGACTGCGTACGTGCAGACCGCGCTGACCGGCGGCGGCAACACGGCGAAGTTCACGACCCTGCAGGCGACCGGCGCGATCACGCCGTCGAGCACGGCGGGCATCGTCGGCACGACGACGAACGACAGCGCGAACGCCGGCAGCATCGGCGAGACGCTGAACAACTCGGCGACCGGCGTGTCGCTGACGAGCGGCTCTCCGACGAACGTCACGTCGATTCCTCTGACAGCGGGGCAGTGGGATGTGTTCGGGGTGATGGTGATCGTGCCCGCGGGCGGCACGACGGTTCAGGTTTTTTCGAACAGCGTGAGCACGGTATCCGGGACGTTCGGTTCGCTCGGCGCCAACACGCAGTACGCTGGTGCGGCGGCAGCCGGCCAGGCGCTTACCGCGCCGACCGCGTATGTTTCTGTGAAACTGGCATCGTCCAGCACCGTTTATCTGGTGGGCAATGCATCGTTCACCGGCAGCACGGCGACGGCAAACGGCTACCTCACGGCGATCCGTCGTCGTTGATCCTCACGCGCGCGCGGTCTGGTCCGTCCACGCCGCGCGTCGCTTCTTCGCGAGCGCCTCGACGGGGCGCTCGAATCCCACCTGAAGCAACCACGCCGCGACGAGCGAACCGCCGATCAGGATCACGATCGACGCAGCGTGCGACGTCGTCAGCGCGCGCATGGCCGGCAGCATGACGATCTGCACGGGCATGTGCGACAGGTACAGCGGGAAGCTGATCGCGCCGAGCCACTGCGCAACGCGCGAATTCAGGACCGCGCGCAGCGCATCGCCGTTCTTCTCGAACGCCCTGACGAACAGGAAGGGCAGGAAGCCGACGAGGCCGACCAGCTCGCGCAGGTAGGTCGGTGCCACGTACAGCGAAACCAGCACGAGCGCCGCGCCTGCGTAATAGACCGGCGTCCGCAGGATCCCGCTTCCCGCCTCGGTGAACGCGCCGTCAGCGCGCGTGCTGCGATAGATCAGCGTGCCGATCGCCATTGCTTCAATCGCCGAGATCAGGCCGGCGCTCACGTGCGGCGCCAGATACGCGCCGTAGAACACGTGGCCGGCAGTCGCCAGCGCCGCGGCGCCCGCGACGATCACGGCGACGACCACGCCGCGTGGCGCGCGGTAGAGCGCAGGCAGCACCAGCGCGGATACCCAGAACTCGATGCCGATCGTCCACGACGGATCGTTGATCAGCTCGACATTACGGATGCCGAGCCGCGCGAGGAACGCGAAGTTGAACAGCAGGGTGATAGGGTCGGCCATGTCGATTGCCGGCGCGTACTCGCCGTGTGCGCGCAGGAGCGCGAAGCCTGCGCACGCGCCCACCAGGCAGCCGGCATGCAGCGGCCAGAGCCTCAGGAACCGCGTCACGACGAACCTGGCCGGGCGCTCCTGCGTGCGCTCCAGATAGCCGGACAGCACGGAGCCGGACAGCACGAAGAACAGCATCACGGCCATGCGTGCGCCGACCAGCGGGCGGTCAGCCGCCCATCCGGTGAAGAACCCGAAGGTATGGCTCGCGGCAACGGCCAGCGCCAGCACGCCGCGCAAGCCGTCCAGATGCTTCAGTCTCATGGTGCTCTGTTGGTCGGAGGAATGGGCGCAGTCTACCAGTGCAGGACTGATCTGCTGCTTTGGCAGCTGGTTCGATTCCGGCAGGAAATATTCCTGATTCTCCCCATCGGCTACGCATGATAAGCCGAAACCCTTATAGATACGTGATGACGATTTCCGGTCCCCGGCACCATCGATTGCGTTGACGCGATTCGATAACGGTGTAAAAAACCCGCGAGAAATCAGCGCTCGCGGGTTTTTTATTGCGCGCACGCATGTGCGGCGGCACGCCGGCGTGGCTCGCGATGAGCTTCGCTGCGCCGAAAACCGCGCCATGTGATACTGGCACGCTCGTCGCGGCGTACGCCAGCGTCACCCTGGCGAACGCGTCCCCCGACCGCTTTTTCCCCATCGTTTGCCTCTCGCCAGACCACCCGTCATGACCGACTCGACCCATCACTATTACGAACCGTCGCAAGGCCACGGCCTGCCGCACGATCCGTTGAACGCGATCGTGGGCCCGCGCCCGATCGGCTGGATTTCATCGCGCGGCAGCGACGGCACGCTGAACCTCGCGCCGTACAGCTTCTTCAACGCGTTCAACTACCGCCCGCCGATCATCGGCTTTTCGAGCACCACAGCGAAGGACAGCGTGCGCAACGTGCAGGAAACTGGCGAGTTCGTGTGGAACCTCGCGACGCGCGATCTCGCGGAGCGGATGAACCAGACCTGCGCCGCCGTGCCGTACGACGTGAACGAATTCGAACTCGGCGGCCTGACCGCGGTGCCGTCGCGTCTCGTGAATGTGCCGCGTGTCGCGGAAAGCGGTGTGAACTTCGAATGCAAGGTGACCGACGTGATCCGGCTGCGCGATCATCACGGTGTCGAGACGCCAGCCACGCTGGTGCTGGGCGAGGTCATCGCGGTCCATATCCGCCACGACCTGCTGAAGGACGGCATCTTCGACACGTTCGGCGCGGGCATCATCCTTCGTGCGGGCGGCCCGTCGGCGTACGTGCACGTGAAACCCGACAGCCGCTTCGACCTGTTCCGCCCCGACGCGTGATCGATCGCGCGCCGCAGTAAGCCGGCAACCGGGCGCACAAGCGCCCGAACCAGACGCAAGACCCCGCGGAGATCCCAGGATTTCTCCCGGGGTCTTTTGCTTCGTACCCTCACATGATCGGGACGGCGCCGATCCGTCCGTTCCTCGATGCCCGCTCGTCGTCTCAGCCCCGGCGACGATGCGCTGCAGCAAACCCCTCCTTCGCCGCCTCCGCCCGCCGCACTCACGGGCCGCCGACCGCCGCCATGGCAAATCTGCTCACCACGAACGAGCGGCTTGGGCATCGACGCCCGCCGCTGCCAGGCATAAATTTCCAAGGTTGACGCGCTTATCCGCGCGTCAGCTCACGCGCGGGCCGGCAACCGGCTCGCGCGTTCCCAACCAGCGTGAGACACAATCGAGCGTGGAGACGACACGATGAGCCTGTCAGAGCCATTGCGTCTGCATGTGCCGGAGCCCACCGGGCGCCCGGGCTGCAAGACGGACTTTTCCTATCTGCATCTATCGCCGGCCGGCGCGGTCCGCCGCCCGCCGATCGACGTAGCCGCGGCGGACACCGCCAATCTCGCCCGCAGCCTCGTGCGCGTGCTCGACGACAGCGGCAAGGCCGTCGGCCCGTGGGCGCCCGATCTCGACGATGCGCGACTGATCGCCGGGCTGCGCGCGATGCTCAAGACCCGCATTTTCGACGCGCGCATGATGATCGCGCAGCGCCAGAAGAAAATCTCCTTCTACATGCTGAGCCTCGGCGAAGAGGCGATCGGCACCGCGCACGCGATGGCGCTGCGCGACGGCGACATGTGCTTTCCGACCTATCGGCAGCAGAGCATCCTGATCGCGCGCGACGTGCCGCTCGAGCGGATGATCTGCCAGCTGATGTCCAACGAAGGCGATCCGCTGAAGGGCCGCCAGCTTCCGGTGATGTACTCGGATCGCGAAGCCGGCTTCTTCTCCATTTCCGGCAACCTCGCGACGCAGTTCATTCAGGCGGTGGGCTGGGCGATGGCGTCGGCGATCAAGGGCGACACGAAGATCGCGTCCGCGTGGATCGGCGACGGCGCGACGGCCGAAGCCGATTTCCACACCGCGCTCACGTTCGCGCACGTGTACCGTGCGCCGGTCGTGCTGAACGTCGTCAACAACCAGTGGGCGATCTCGACGTTCCAGGCGATCGCGGGCGGCGAGGGCACGACCTTCGCCGGGCGCGGCGTCGGCTGCGGGATCGCGTCGCTGCGCGTCGACGGCAACGACTTCCTCGCGATCTACGCGGCGTCGAGCTGGGCGGCCGAGCGCGCGCGCCGCAATCTCGGCCCGACGCTGATCGAGTGGGTGACCTACCGCGCGGGCGCGCATTCGACGTCGGACGATCCGACCAAGTACCGGCCGAGCGACGACTGGTCGCATTTCCCGCTTGGCGACCCGATCGAGCGCTTCAAGCGCCACCTGATCGTGAAGGGCATCTGGTCGGACAGCGCGCATGACGCACTGACGGCCGAGCTCGAGGCCGAGGTGATCGCCGCGCAGAAGGAAGCCGAGAAATACGGGACGCTGGCCGACGACCGGATTCCGTCGCCGGCCTCGATGTTCGACGACGTATACAAGGAGCTGCCCGCGCACCTGCGCCGTCAGCGCCAGGAACTGGGAGCGTGATCATGGCGCGACACGAAACGGATACGGCGACGCAGCCGATGACGATGATCCAGGCGCTGCGCTCCGCGATGGACGTGATGCTCGGGCGCGACAGCGATGTGGTCGTGTTCGGGCAGGACGTCGGCTATTTCGGCGGCGTGTTCCGCTGTACCGAAGGACTGCAGAACAAATACGGCAAGTCGCGCGTGTTCGACGCGCCGATCTCCGAAGGCGGGATCGTCGGCGCGGCGGTCGGGATGGGCGCGTACGGATTGCGGCCCGTCTGCGAGATCCAGTTCGCCGACTATTTCTACCCGGCCTCCGACCAGATCGTGTCGGAAGGCGCGCGGCTGCGCTACCGCTCGGCCGGCCAGTTCACCGCGCCGATGACGATCCGGATGCCGTGCGGCGGCGGGATCTACGGCGGACAGACGCACAGCCAGAGCCCGGAGGCGATGTTTACGCAGGTGTGCGGGCTGCGCACGGTGATGCCGTCGAATCCGTACGACGCGAAAGGGCTGTTGATCGCATCGATCGAGAACGACGATCCGGTGATCTTCCTCGAACCGAAACGGCT
Source organism: Burkholderia sp. AU32262 (assembly GCF_020419985.1). Classification (NCBI taxonomy): domain Bacteria; kingdom Pseudomonadati; phylum Pseudomonadota; class Betaproteobacteria; order Burkholderiales; family Burkholderiaceae; genus Burkholderia; species Burkholderia sp. AU32262. The sequence goes on along the minus strand of NZ_JAIZRS010000003.1, from coordinate 74,051 downwards.
CTACAACGGCCCGTTCGACGGCCATCACGAACGGCCCGTCACGTCGTGGCTCAAGCATCCGGCGAGCGCGGTGCCCGAAGGCTACTACACGGTGCCGCTCGATACGGCCGCCATCGTGCGGCCCGGCAACGACGTGACGGTGCTGACGTACGGCACGACCGTGCACGTGTCGCTGGCCGCGGCCGAGGAGACGGGCATCGACGCGGAAGTGATCGACCTGCGCACGCTGTGGCCGCTCGATCTCGATACCGTCGTCGCGTCGGTGCGCAAGACCGGGCGCTGCGTCGTGGTGCACGAGGCGACGCGCACCTGCGGCTATGGCGCGGAGCTCGTATCGCTGGTCCAGGAACACTGCTTCTACCACCTCGAAGCGCCGGTCGAGCGCACGACGGGCTGGGGCACGCCGTATCCGCATGCGCAGGAATGGGCGTACTTTCCGGGGCCGACGCGGGTCGGCGAAGCGTTGCGACGCGTGATGGAGGCGTGAGATGGGGATTCATGTCATCAAGATGCCGGATATCGGCGAAGGGATCGCCGAGGTCGAACTGGTGGCCTGGCATGTGGAAGTCGGGCAGACGATCAAGGAGGACCAGCCGCTCGCCGACGTGATGACCGACAAGGCGGCGGTCGAGATTCCGTCGCCGGTGACGGGCAAGGTGATCGAACTGGGCGGCCGGATCGGCCAGATGATGGCGGTCGGCAGCGAGCTGATTCGGCTGGAAGTCGAAGGCGACGGCAACCTGAAGGCGGCGGCACCGGTGCGAGAAACGAAGGTAGCAACCGCACCGGTCGCGTCGGCGGCGTCGAAGCCGGTGGCCGACGCGCCGTCCGGATCGCCCGAGCCGCCCGCGCAGGCGGCGCCTCGCGCACCGGCGAAACCGCGCCGCGACGAACCGGCCGCGCAGCCGCGCGCGGCGCTCGCACCCGGCGAACGGCCGCTCGCGTCGCCGGCCGTGCGTCAGCGCGCGTGGGACATGGGCATCGAGCTGCGCTACGTGCGCGGCACCGGCGAAGCCGGGCGGATCCTGCATGCGGATCTCGATGCGTATGCGCGTACCGGCGGCGGCGCGGGCGGTGCGCAACCGCGCGGCTACGACGAACGCCATGACGAAACCGACGTGCCGTTGATCGGCCTGCGGCGCGCGATCGCGCGCAAGATGCAGGAAGCGAAACGCCGCATCCCGCATTTCAGCTACGTCGAGGAAATCGACGTCACCGAGCTCGAATCGTTGCGCACGGAACTGAATCGCCGCCACGGCGACACGCGCGGCAAGCTCACGCCGCTGCCGCTGCTGATTCGCGCGATCGTGATCGCGCTGCGCGACTTCCCGCAGATCAACGCGCGTTTCGACGACGAGGCGGGCGTCGTCACGCGCTACGGCGCGGTGCACATGGGCGTCGCGACGCAGACCGACGGCGGCCTCACGGTGCCCGTGCTGCGCCATGCGGAAGCGCGCGACGTGTGGTCGATCTCGGCGGAAATCGCGCGGCTCGCCGACGCGGTGCGCGCGAACCGTGCGCAGCGCGACGAGCTGAGCGGCTCGACGATCACGATCTCGAGCCTCGGCGCGCTCGGCGGCATCGTGTCGACGCCGGTGATCAATCATCCGGAAGTGGGCATCGTCGGCGTGAACCGGATCGTCGAGCGGCCGATGATCCGCGACGGCGCGATCGTCGCGCGCAAGATGATGAACCTGTCGTCGTCGTTCGATCATCGCGTCGTCGACGGCGCGGATGCGGCCGAATTCATCCAGGCCGTGCGCGCCGTGCTCGAACGCCCGGCACTGCTGTTCGTGGAGTGAGCCGATGAAGAACGAACACACCACACTGCTCGTCATCGGCGGCGGCCCGGGCGGCTACGTGGCCGCGATCCGCGCCGGCCAGCTCGGCATCCCGACCGTGCTCGTCGAACGCGACCGGCTCGGCGGCACCTGCCTGAACATCGGCTGCATTCCGTCGAAGGCGCTGATCCACGTGGCCGACGCGTTCGAACAGGCGTGCGGCCACGCGGGCGAAGGGGCGCTCGGTATCCGTGTGCGCACGCCGGAGATCGACATCGCGACAAGCGTCGCCTGGAAGGACGGGATCGTCGAGCGGCTGACGCGCGGCGTCGGCGCGCTGCTCAAGAAGAACGGCGTGCGCGTGCTGCACGGCGAAGCGCGCGTGATCGACGGCAAGACCGTCGAGGTCGTCGGCGGCGGCCATACGGTGCGGCTCGGTTGCGAGCACCTGTTGCTCGCGACCGGTTCCGAGCCGGTCGAGCTGCCGTCGATGCCGTTCGGCGGGCACGTCGTGTCGTCCACTGACGCGCTGTCGCCCGCGACGCTGCCGAAGCGGCTGGTCGTCGTCGGGGCCGGCTACATCGGGCTCGAACTCGGGACCGTCTATCGCAAGCTGGGCGTCGACGTCAGCGTCGTCGAAGCGGCCGAGCGCGTGCTGCCTGCGTACGATGCCGAACTCGTACGGCCGGTTGCCGATTCGCTTGCGCGCCTCGGCGTGCGGCTGTGGCTCGGCCACAAGGTGCTTGGGCTGGCCAAGGACGGCGCGGTGCGCGTGCAGGCAGCCGATGGCGCCGAACAGACGTTGCCGGCCGACCGCGTGCTGGTTGCCGTGGGCCGCCGGCCGCGCGTCGACGGGTTCGGGCTCGACACGCTGATGCTCGATCGCAACGGCCGCGCGCTGCGGATCGACGACGCATGCCGGACCTCGATGCGCAACGTGTGGGCGATCGGCGACGTCGCGGGCGAGCCAATGCTCGCGCATCGCGCGATGGCGCAAGGCGAGATGGTGGCCGAGCTGATCGCCGGCCGGCGCCGCCGGTTCACGCCCGCGTCGATTCCAGCCGTGTGCTTCACCGATCCCGAGATCGTGACGGCCGGCTGGTCGCCGGACGACGCGCACGCGGCCGGCGTCGATTGTCTGAGCGCGTCGTTCCCGTTCGCCGCGAACGGACGCGCGATGACGTTGCAGGCGACCGACGGATTCGTGCGCGTCGTCGCGCGGCGCGACAATCATCTGATCGTCGGCTGGCAGGCGGTCGGGCGCGGTGTATCGGAGCTGGCCGCGGCGTTTTCGCAGTCGCTGGAGATGGGCGCGCGGCTGGAAGACATCGGCGGCACGATCCACGCGCATCCGACGCTCGGCGAAGCGCTCCAGGAAGCGGCGTTGCGTGCGCTCGGGCATGCGCTGCATGTCTGACGTCATCGCCTGACGGGGCGCCGCCGGTGCGTCACGCACGTATCGGCGGCGCTCGCGGCGTCTGATGGACTTCATGTTGTTCATCGGTATCGGCACGCGCCGGTCCCGAAGCCGATCCGATCCGGTTGCCCGTACTCGCACGCCGGGTCGGGAACGCGCGCAACGGCAGCGCCGGCCGCGCCGCATTCGACCGCACCCGACAGCGCCGTAATTTTTCGAGACGAGGGGAGGGTTGCCGCCGCCGCGTCGGCCGACGATCATGTCGATAGCCGGAAACCGGGCCGCCTGGGTCCGCCAACGCAGGCTCCCTCCACACGGAATAGCGGACATGAAACTGCTGCTCGTCGGTGCGACCGGACTCGTCGGGCGCCACGTCCTCGAAGCCGCGCTGGCCGATGCGCGAGTCGATCAGGTGATCGTCCTCGCGCGCCGGCCGTTGTCGCCGCATCCGAAGATGCGCGCGCTGGAAGTCGATTTCGACCATCTGCCCGACGCGGCCGACTGGTGGCGCGCGGATGCCGTGATCTGCACGCTCGGTACCACGATGCGGGCGGCCGGTTCGCACGCGGCCTTCCGGCGCGTCGATCACGACTATCCGCTCGCGGTCGCGCGGCTCGCGCACCGGCACGGCACGCCAACCTACGTGCTGAATTCCGCACTCGGCGCGGATGCTGCTTCGCGGATCTTCTACAACCGCGTGAAGGGCGAGGTCGAACAGGCGCTCGCCGGCGTCGGGTTCGATTCGCTCACGTACGTGCGACCGGGCCTGATCGGCGGCAGCCGCGACGAGTTTCGATTCGGCGAACGGCTGCTGGTGTTCGCGCTGAGCGCCGCCGCACCGGTGCTGCCGGTGAAGTGGCGCGTGAATCCCGCGTCGCGGATTGCGCGCGCCTTGCTCGACGCGGCGATCGACGCACGGCCGGGCGTGCGGGTCGTCGCATCCGACCGGCTCGTCTGACGCGGCCGGGGCGGTGCGCTCGGCAGGCCATTCGTCCGCGCTTGCCGTGCAGTGACGGCTGCGCCCGATCGACCGCCCCCGGCCAGCCGAACTTTCATTTTCCCGACATCCGGCTCGCGCCGAAACTGCGCGGGCGCGCCGCAATTGCCGGGACGATTTCGAAAATCCGTCGATACCGGGTAATCACCGATATCTCGTAAGTTGTATATACAAGATCATCCGCTGGCAATGTCGGCACCCATCGTGCCGCTTGCGCGCCAGCGTGCGGACCATGCGTGCGTGGTGCATGCCGGCGATCCACGGCGCCCCGCATTCGCGGAGCCGAAAGAGTGGCGCGCAGCTTCCTGTCCCGTTCAAACCATGTGTGGTCCTGAGTATCGTGGAGATCGACCCGTGTCAACGAATTCCAGTGGAAAAGCCGGCGGACTGATCGAGGTACGCTCGATCGACTTCATTCCCGACGCCGAGCGCCACGGCGGCCTGCTGAGCCAGTTCACGCTGTGGCTGTCGGCGAACATGCAGATCACCGCGATCGTCACGGGCGCGCTCGCGGTCGTGCTCGGCGGCGACGTGTTCTGGTCGCTGGTCGCGCTGCTGCTTGGCCAACTGGTCGGCGGCGCGGTGATGGCGCTGCACGGCGCGCAGGGCCCGCAGCTCGGCTTGCCGCAGATGATCTCGAGCCGCGTGCAGTTCGGCGTGTACGGCGCGATGATTCCGATCGTGCTCGTGTGCCTGATGTACATCGGTTTTTCCGCGAGCGGCTCGGTGCTGGCCGGGCAGGCCGTCGCGCAACTGCTGCACGTCGACGACGCGGCCGGCATCCTGCTGTTCGCGGCCGTGATCGTCGTGCTGACTGTGTTCGGCTATCGCGCGATTCACTTCGTCGGCCGGATCGCGAGCGTGGTCGGCATCGTCGCGTTCATCTACATGTTCGCGCAACTGTTCGCGAACCACGACGTCGGCGCGCTGCTCGCGAACAAGCATTTCTCGCTGGCGAGCTTCCTGCTCGCGATGTCGCTGTCCGCGTCGTGGCAGATCGCGTTCGGCCCGTACGTGGCCGACTATTCGCGCTACCTGCCGCGCGCGACGTCGTCGGTCGCGACGTTTCTCGCGGTCGGCCTCGGCTCGGTGATCGGCGCGCAGGCGGCGATGGTGTTCGGCGTGTTCGCGGCCGCGCTCGCCGGCAGCCAGTTCGCGCACCATGAAGTGTCGTACATCGTCGGCCTGGGCTCGACGGGCGCCGTGGCCGCGCTGCTGTATTTCAGCATCGCGTTCGGCAAGGTGACGGTGACGGCGCTCAACGCGTACGGCAGCTTCATGTCGATGGCGACGATCGTCAGCGGCTTTCGCGGCAAGGGCGCGGTGTCGTCGAAGAGCCGCCTCGTGTACATCCTCGGGATGATCTGCGTGTCGACGCTGATCGCGCTCGCGGGCCGTCATTCGTTCCTGAAGGAATTCACCGCGTTCATCCTGTTCCTGCTCGCGTTCTTCACGCCGTGGAGCGCGATCAACCTCGTCGATTACTACTGCTTCACGCGTTCGCGCTACGACGTGCCGGCGCTGTCCGATCCGGACGGCCGCTACGGCCGCTGGAACGGGATGGCGATCGCGATCTACGTGATCGGCATCCTGGTGCAACTGCCGTTCATGTCGACGCACATCTACACGGGGCCGCTCGTCGACGCGCTCGGCGGCACCGACATCTCGTGGATCCTCGGCCTCGTCGTGCCGGCCGTGCTGTATTACGTCGGCGCCCGCGTGTCGCGACGCAGCATTCCCGAGCGCCTGATCCTGCCGCTCGAACGCGGCGAAGTTCACCACTGACGACACGCGTCGCGCATCGGGCCGGCACGCCGCCGGCTCGAGCGCCGGGCCGGGCGCCGCCCACGCGCCGTCACTTCCCCAGCCGCTGCGCGAGCGAGTAGCGCTGCATGCAGCGCTCCATCGCGTCGAGAAACGCGTGCTCGGCCGCATTCATCTTGCGGTCGCGATGCCACAGCAGGAACACGTCGACGTCGACGAGCCCGTCGTCGGGCGGCAGCCGCCACAGCCGCTGCTGCGCGATGTCGTCGCGCACGATGTGCTCGGGCAGGCAGCCGATCCCGTAGCCCGCGAAGATCAGCCGACGCACTTCGTCGAGGCTCGGCGACGATGCGACGATACGCCCCGTGAAACCCTTCTGGTCACGGAACACCGTGAGCGGCGACAGGCTGTCGCCGATCTGGTCGCTCGTGAACGACACGAAATTCTCCGCGAGCAGATCGTCCATCCGCAACTGCGTCTGCCCGAACAGCCGGTGATGGCGGCCGCAGTAGATCGCATAGCGCTGGCGCAGGAAGCAGCGCATCTCCAGCTTGTCGTGCGGCGTGCGGCACAGGCCGAGCCCGGCCGTGGCCGTTTTCTGCAGCAGCGACGACAGGATGTCCGACGAGCGCATTACTTCGATCTGCAGATCGATACGCGGATACGCGCGATGGAAATCCGCGAGGAATTCGTCGTAGACGGGCGATTCGATGCGGCTCACCGTCAGCAGCCGGATCGAGCCGGTCAGGTCGGCCGTGCTGTCGTCGATTTCGGTTTCGAGGCGCGAGATGCCGCCGTAGATGTCGCTCGCGATCCGGTACACGGCTTCGCCGGCCGGCGTCGGCGCGAAGTGCGCGCCGCGCCGCTCGATCAGCCGGCGCTCGAGCGTCTCCTCGAGCCGCCGCAGCGCCTGGCTCACGGCCGGCTGCGTGACGTGCAGGCGGGCCGCCGCGCGGCTCACGCTGCGCTCCTGCATGATCACCAGATAGGTGCGCAGCAGGTTCCAGTCGAGGCGGTCGTTCAGGAACGGGGCGAGATCGGGGCGCATCGGGTCTCCGGACAGGGCGGCGGCTAGTCATTAGTTGAATTTATACGGCGAATAATAACTTGAAATTTGACTAATGATTTGCGGCCACCGATAAAGGAGGGGCGCCGCAGCGTGCGGCGCGAGGCCGCGACAGACGGCCGTCGTCACGATATTGCGTGCCGCCCCGCCGCGGCGCGCGTCAGGAGCCCGCATGAGCCAGTCCCTTCCTTCCGCCCGCCAGCCGGCACGCGCCGCGACGGCCGCGTTCATCGGCACGATGATCGAGTGGTACGACTTCTACATCTACGCGACCGCCGCCGCGCTCGTGTTCGGCGAACTCTATTTCCCGTCGCACGACCCGTTCGTCAGCACGATGGCATCGTTCGCGACGTTCGCGGTCGGCTTCTTCGCGCGCCCGCTCGGCGGCGTGATCTTCGGCCATCTCGGCGACCGCATCGGCCGCAAGAAGGCGCTGATGACGACGCTGATGATGATGGGCGTCGCAACCGTGTGCGTCGGGCTGCTGCCCGCCTATTCGAAGGTCGGCATCCTTGCACCGGTGCTGCTCGTCGCGCTGCGCGTCGTGCAGGGGATCGCGGTCGGCGGCGAGTGGGGCGGTGCTGTGCTGATGGCGGGCGAGCATGCGCCGCAGGGGCGCCGCACGTTTTTCGCGTCGTTCGCGCAGCTCGGCAGCCCGGCCGGGCTGATCCTCTCGCTGGTCGCGTTCCGCGCGGTCACGTCGATGGACAAGGCCGACTTCCTCGCGTGGGGCTGGCGCCTGCCGTTTCTCGCGAGCGCGGTGCTGCTCGTGGTCGGCATCCTGATCCGGCTCGGCGTGAACGAGTCGCCGGAATTCGCGCGGGTGAAGGAAGCCAATCGCACGGTGAAGCTGCCGGTCGCGGAAGTGTTCCGCTCCGCGTCGGGGCTCGTGCTGCTCTGCATCGGTGCGAACACGATCGGCATCGCGGGCGTCTATTTCACGAACACGTTCATGATCGCGTACACGACGCAGTATGTCGGCGTCTCGCGCTCGCTGATCCTCGACAGCCTGTTCGCGGTCGCGATCATCCAGTTCTTCGCGCAGCCGCTCGCCGCGTGGATCGCCGAGCGCATCGGCGGCGCGCGCTTCCTGAAGCTCGCGGCGCTGCTCGCGATGCTGTCGCCGTATCCGATGTTCATGCTCGTGCAGGGCGGCACGTCCGCGTCGCTGATCGCCGGCATCGCACTGGCCGTCGTCTGCATGGCCGGGTTCTATTCGGTGATCGCGGGCTTCGTCAGCGACGTATTTCCCGCGCACGTGCGCTATTCGGCGATCTCGCTCGCCTACCAGATTTGCGGCGCGATCGCGGGCGGCCTGACGCCGCTCGTCGGCACGTGGCTCGCGCATCGCTTCACGGGCCAGTGGTGGCCGCTCGCGGTGTTCTACACGTGTCTCGCCGGCGTTTCGCTGCTCTGCATCGTCGCGCTCGACGCGCGCCGTGCCGCGCAGCCGGCTGCCGCCGAAGCGCTCGGCTCGCATTGACCCTCAACGCACGAATCGATCCGGAATCCCTATGAACGACCTGCTGGAAATCGACGGCGCCCGCCTGTGGCGGAGCCTGGCCGACATGGCGCGCGTCGGCGCGACGCCGCGCGGCGGTGTACGGCGCCTCGCGCTCACCGATGACGACCGCCGCGGGCGCGACCTGTTCACACAATGGTGCCGCGACGCGGGGCTGACGGTGAGCGTCGATGCCGTCGGCAACCTGTTCGCGCGGCGCGAGGGCGCCGATGCGCACGCCGCGCCGGTGCTGATCGGCAGCCATCTCGACACGCAGCCCGAAGGCGGTCGCTTCGACGGCGTGTACGGCGTGCTCGCCGCGCTCGAACTCGTGCGCACGCTGAACGACGCGGACATCGCGACCGACAAGCCGCTCGAGATCGTGTCCTGGACCAACGAGGAAGGCGCGCGCTTCGCGCCGGCGATGCTCGGCTCGGCCGTGTTCACGGGCGCGTTGCCGCTCGACGATGCGCTCGCGAAGCAGGACGCCGACGGCGTCACGCTCGGCGCGGCGCTCGACGCGTGCGGCTACCGCGGCACGCGCGCCACGGGCGGGGCGGTCGATGCATATTTCGAGGCGCACATCGAACAGGGCCCCGTGCTCGAAGCGAACGGCACGACGATCGGCATCGTCACGGGCGGGCAGGCGATCCGCTGGCTCGACGTGACGGTGACGGGCGTGGCCGCGCACGCGGGCACGACGCCGATGCCGTATCGCAAGGATGCGTATTTCGCGAGCGCGCAAATCGCGCTCGAACTCGAGCGGATCGTCGCCGGTTACGCGCCGCGCGGGCTCGCGACGATCGGGCAGGTTGGCATCCGCCACGCGTCGCGCAACACGATTGCCGGCGACCTGACGTTCACGGTCGACCTGCGTCATCACGACGATGCGGAAGTCGATGCGATGGAGCGCGACCTGCGCGACGCCTGCGCTCGCGTGGCCGCCGCGCGAGGCGTGCAGGTGTCGGTCGAGACCTGCTGGCGCAGCCCGGCGACGCCGTTCGACCGCGAGTGTGTCGGGCTGGTCGCGCAGGCTGCTGCCGCGTTCGGCTACACGCACGAGCGGATCGTGAGCGGCGCCGGCCATGACGCAATCCTGCTCGCGCGCCGCTTCCCGACCGCGATGGTGTTCATCCCGTGCGTCGACGGGCTGTCGCACAACGAAGCCGAGGATGCATTGCCCGACGACGTGACGCGCGGCACGAACGTGCTGCTCCATGCGGTGCTGGCGCGCGCGGGAATCGCGGCGCGCGTCGACGCGGCGGCGGCCACGCACGATGCCTGAAACGGCGAATCGATGAGGATTCCGATGAAAACCTATTTCCATCCCGAACAATTGCTGCACCACCCGCGCAGCTACCTGTCGCGCGGCCGGATGCGCGAACCGCAGGAAGTGCCGGAACGTGCGGCGCGGCTCGTCGCGGCCGTCCGGTCGCTCGACTTCGACGTGCGCGAGCCGGCCGACCGCGGCACCGCACCGATCGCGGCCGTGCACGACATGAACTACCTGCGCTTTCTCGAGGACGCGCACCGCGACTGGAAGCAGATGCCCGACGACTGGGGCGACGAAGTGATGTCGAACGTGTTCGTGCGCGATCCGAATCCGTTGCGCGGCGTGCTCGCGAAAGCCGCGCGCTATCTGGCCGACGGTAGTTGCCCGGTGGGCGCGAACACATGGCGCGCGGCGTACTGGTCCGCGCAGGGCGCACTGGCGGCCGCGGCCGACGTCAACGACGGCGCGCGCGAAGCGTACGCGCTGTGCCGGCCGCCCGGCCATCATGCGCGCCGCGACGCGGCCGGCGGCTTCTGCTACCTGAACAATGCGGCGATCGCCGCGCAGGCGCTGCTGGGCCGCCATCGGCGCGTCGCGATCCTCGATACCGACATGCATCACGGGCAGGGCGTGCAGGAGATCTTCTACGGCCGCGACGATGTGCTGTACGTGTCGATCCACGGCGACCCGACCAACTTCTACCCGGTCGTCGCCGGTTACGAGGACGAGACGGGAACGGGGGCCGGCGACGGCTTCAACCTCAACCTGCCGATGCCGCACGGCGCACCGGAGTCGGCGTTCTTCGAGCGGCTCGACGACGCGCTGCGCGCGCTCGCGCGGTTCCAGCCCGATGCGCTCGTGCTCGCGCTCGGCTTCGACATCTACAAGGACGATCCGCAATCGCAGGTCGCGGTCACGACCGACGGGTTCGGGCGGCTCGGCGGCGCGATCGGCGCGCTCGGGTTGCCGACGGTGATCGTGCAGGAGGGCGGCTATCACCTCGAGAGTCTCGACGCGAACGCACGCGCGTTTTTCGGCGGGTTTGGCGCTCGGCGCTGACCGGGCCGTCGAACGGAGCGCACGCCGAAAATGAAAACGGCCGCATGGCGCGGCCGTGAGCATGCACGCGGAAGATTCCAGATGGCCCGGGCGTGCCCGCGCTTACGAATTCGCGGCGGCCGGCGAGCGGCGGCGCTGCGTGATCTGCAGCATGACGAGCACGAGGCCGGCGGCCGCGATCAGCGCGCCGACGAGCGGCACCGCCGCGTAGCCGAATCCGGCCGAGATCGCCGCGCCGCCCGCGGCGGCGCCCAGCGCATTGCCGAGATTGAACGCGCCGATGTTCACCGCCGATGCGAGGCCCGGCGCTTCATGGGCCGCGCGCATCACGCGCATCTGCAGCGGCGGCACGACCGCGAACGTCGCGATCCCCCAGACCAGCAGCGTGACGGCGGCGCCCGCATGCGTGGCCGCAAGCAGCGGGAACGCGGCCATCGTCGCGATCAGCAGCAACAGGAAGCCGATCAGCGTGCCGTCGAGCGAGCGGTCGGCGAGGCGCCCGCCCGCGATGTTGCCGATCGAGAAACCGACGCCGATCAGCACGAGCATCGCGGTCACGAAGCCGGGCGTCGCGCCCGTCAGGTGTTCGAGCGTCGGTGCGACGTACGTATAGAGCGTGAACATCGCGCCGGCGCCGAGCACGGTCGTCCCGAGCGCGCCGAGCACGACCGGGCGCGTGAGCACGGAAAGTTCGGCACGCAGGTCGGGCATCTTGCCGGCTTCACCTTTCGGCAGCGCGGCGAACAGGCCGGCGATCGCGATCAGGCCGAGGCCCGCGGTCGCGGCGAACGACATGCGCCAGCCGATGATCTGGCCGAGCCAGGTCGCGGCCGGCACGCCGCCGACGTTCGCGATCGTCAGGCCCATGAACATCGTCGCGACCGCGCTGGCCTGCTTTTCGCGCGGCACGAGGCTTGCCGCGACCACCGAGCCGAGCCCGAAGAACGCACCGTGGTTGAGGCTCGTCACGAGACGTGCGAGCAGCAGCGTCGTGTAGTCCGGCGCGACGGCCGACAGCAGGTTGCCGATCGTGAAGATCGACATCAGCGCGATCAGTGCGGAACGGCGCGACCAGCGCGCGAGCAGCAGCGTCATCAGCGGCGCGCCGACCATCACGCCGATCGCATACGCGCTGATCAGCATGCCGGCTTGCGGAATCGACACGTGCACGCCTTCGGCGATCACGGGCAGCAGGCCCATCGGCGAGAATTCGGTCGTGCCGATGCCGAACGCGCCGGCGGCGAGCGCCAGCAGCGGCAGCGCGGCGCTGCCGCCGGGGCGGGAAGGAGAGGAAGTCGTGGGGTTCACGCGGTGGACTCCTGTGATCGTGGGACAACGGCACGAAGCCATTGAGGACAGCCGAAGTGTGCCTGCATTACTTTTGCGGAAAAAGCCGCATTCGGACGAAATTATCTTGATTTGATGTCAACAATGCAGCGCGCGGGGAGGTGTGCGCGCCGTGGCCCTCGGATGGTGCTTCGACGGGACCGGCATCGCACAAGGGCTGGAAAGCGTCGAACTGCCAGCGTCGGCAGCAAAAAAGCCCCGACCACAGGGGGTCCATGGCCGGGGCGGAAACGCATCCTCTCTTTGGCACGAGGGTTGGATGCGCGCGCAGTATATTTCGGGCCATGACGATTCGAATCGGCGTTAAACGGCCGTTTTTGGTGTCAATTTGAGAATTGCGGTGTCGTTGCGTCGTCCGTCGGCGTTCTGAAAGATTTTTCGATGATGCGGCTGTGTCGTTCACCGGGCTACAGCATCAAAAACGACGTGATGACGGAAGTCGGATTCCGTCCCGTCGGCCCGTCGGCCGGCGCCGCAAGTCGTGTCGCCGGAGCGCGCGCCGCATCCGGCATGCGCTCAGGCCGATTCGCCGGCCGCGTCGCGGACCGCCGCGAGAAACCGCGCGACGACGGGCGACGGGGCCGCCGCCGCGCCGTCGAACACGAACTCGATGTCGAAGCGGCTCGCGAGTTCGTCGAGCGCGACGAGCCGGACCGTGCGCGGGCAGGTCGGCGACGCGCTTTCCGGCACGAACGCGCAACCCATGCCGGCCGCGACGAGGCCGATCAGCGTCGGGATGTCGCTGCCGACCTGCGCGATGCGCGGCGTGAAGCCGGCCTGCTGGCACTGCGTCATCAGGAAGCGGTGGTGCGCGGCGGAACGCTGCGCATCGAACCAGACGAACGGTTCGTTCGCGACGTCGGCCAGCGCGCGCGGTGCGATGAAGCGGCCGCCCGGCGGCGCGGGCATCGCGAGCACGAAGCGGTCGCTCAGCAGCCGCACGCCCGTCAGGTGAGGCGCTTCCTCGCGACGCCACGCCATGATCCCCGCGTCGAGCTGGCCGCGCGTCAGCGCGCTCGCCTGTTCGGCCGACAGCATCGGCGCGATCGACAGTTTCACATCCGGGCACGCATCGCGAAACGCCTTGAGGACGTTCGCGACGATCGGCAGCGGCAGGCAGTTCGGCAGCGCGCCGAGCCGCAGTTCGCCGAGCTGGCCGGCCGCGCTGCGCAACGCGCGCTCGCGGCTGTCCTGCAGCATCGCGAGCAGGCCGGTCGCATCGTGCAGGAAGCTCGTGCCGGCCGCCGTGAGCGTGACGCCCGTCGCGCGACGGACCAGCAGCGGCGTGCCGATCGCATCCTCGAGCTCGCGGATCTGCCGCGACAGCGCGGGCTGCACGATGCCTACCGCGCGGGCGCCGGCCATCACGCTGCCGGCCTGGGCGACGGCGACGAAGTAGCGCAGGTGACGCAGTTCGATCTGGCGCATGCGGTGTCCGGTCGGGTTCGTTGATATGCCGGGCAAGCATAACAAATGCCATTCGATGGTATTGGAAAGCATGGCGAGCCTGCCGTACGATGACCGTCATTGCCGCGCCCGCTTGCTCGCTCGCGAGCCGTGCGGGTTTCCTCCGTTCCCCCTTGCGTTCCGTCCCATGCCGCTTCATATCCCGACGCCTTACATCCGCTCGCAAATCGCGTCCCGCCGGCTCGGCAGGACCATCCGGCTGAAGCTCGACGCGTTGCAGCCGTCGGGCTCGTTCAAGCTGCGCGGCATCGGCGCCGTGTGCGAGGCGCGCCATGCGGCCGGGGCGCGGCGGTTCGTGTCGTCGTCGGGCGGCAACGCGGGCATCGCGGTCGCGTATTGCGGCCGCGAACTCGGCGTGCCGGTGCGCGTCGTCGTGCCGGAAAGCGCATCGGCCCGGGCGCGCGAACTGATCCGCGTCGAAGGCGCGGAACTCGTCGTGCACGGCGCGAGCTGGGCCGAGGCGAACGCGTTCGCGCAGTCGACGCTCGACGGGCACGATGCATTCGTGCATCCGTTCGACGACCGCGTGCTGTGGCAGGGCCACGCGACGATGATCGACGAGATGGCGGCGGTCGGCCCGAAGCCCGACGCGGTCGTGCTCGCGGTCGGCGGCGGCGGCCTGCTGTGCGGCGTGCTCGAAGGGCTGGCGCGCAACGGCTGGCACGACGTGCCGGTCGTCGCGGCCGAAACGGCGGGCGCCGACTGCTATGCACGCTCGGTCGCGCAGGGGCGCCCGGTCGAATTGCCGGCGATCGCGAGCATCGCGACGACGCTCGGCGCGAAGCGGCCGTGCGACGCGGCGGTCGAATGGGCGACGCGTCACGCGATCCATCCGGTCGTCGTGTCCGATGCCGACGCGGTGGCTGCGTCGCTGCGGTTTCTCGATGAGCACAGGATCGTCGTCGAGCCGGCGTGCGGCGCTGCGCTGGCCGTGCTCGAGCAGCCGGTGCCGGTGCTCGCGTCGGCGTCCGACATCGCGGTGATCGTCTGCGGCGGCGTGACCGCCACCGTCGAGGATCTGCAGACGCTGCGCGCGACGTTGCGGTAGGCGGGGCGCCGGCGAGCCGCGCAGTCGCGAGACGACGGATCGTTTTGCGATTTTCGCGGGGTGACTGCGAGCCTGGGGCATACGTGGCTCGCCGTGACGCGTCGACGTTGCCTTTCCGTCAACCCCGCACGGCCAAGTGCGGCCGGCGTACGGCCGGATAGCCAGAAACGACTTCAGGAACGGTGCGGAAGGCGGGCGTGCCGTCGCGCTGCGCCGCATGCGGCCGGGCGCGACGATACGGGAGTGCGATCAGTTCGCGGTGGGGGCGCTCGCGCCGGACGGCGCGGACGATGCGACGGGGTTGTCGGTAGCCGGTGAAGGCGATGCGCTCGACGGCGCCGATGCCGATGCGGGCGCGGGTGCTGCCGATGAAGACGCGGGAGCGGCCGATGACGGCGTCGCGGTGGCCGGCGCTGCCGCCGGAGCTGAAGCAGACGCGGGCGCGAGCGCAGACGCGGGCGCGGAAACCGGCGCGGCCGTCGAACCGGAGGTCGGCGAAGGTGCCGGCGCGGTTGCCGGGCCGGAACCCGGCTTCGGCGCCGAAGCCGGCGCGGCAGCCGAAGCGGGAGCAGGCGCCGATGCAGGCGCCGGGCCGGCAGCCGAAGCCGGCACCGGCCCGGACGCCGCCGCCGGCGCGGCAGCGCGTATCGCGGCGGGCGCCGCGACGGCCGAAGCCGCGGCCGGCACGGCATTCGCGCCCGACCCCGGCGCGACACCCGGCACCGAAAGCGGCACGGGCGCGGCGGGCGGCGTCGGCACGACCGGCGTCGTCATCTTCATCGGTTCGCCCTGCGGCGTCGGCGCGGGCTCGGGCAGCGGCGCGACGGGCTCCTTCTCGGCGGCCTTCACGGTCGCGCGGTCGCGGCGCGCTGGGTCGATCTTCAGGAAATGGTCGACGAGCGTGAAGAAGCGCTCATAGAACACGCCGGCGGGAATCGTCTCGCTCGCGGTCTTGACGAGCGCATCGTCGCTCGACCCGATCGGCAGCGACAGCGAGCCGAACACGCTCAAGCCGACGCTGGCCGACGTATTCGACTTCTTCAGCGTATAGCGGTCCTGCACCGCGTTCACGTATGCGATGCTCGACGAGCCGTCCGCGGTCGCGTCCGCGCACACGACGTGAAACTCGATCACGACGTGCATGTCGTTGCTCGGCTGGAAATTCTTGCTGCCGTCGACCGCGTCGTTGCGCGACGACGACACCACGTAGCCCTGGCTCAGCAGCGCGCGCCGCGCGGCCTCGCAGGCCGCGTCGGATTTCGAGTGGAACGTATGCGCATACGGGCTGGTGGTCGCGTCGAACTGTTCCTGCTGGTAGATCGGCTTGGGCGGCGACGAGCATGCCGCCAGCACGGTCGCGGCCGCGAGCGCGCACGAAACGGAAAACAGGCGAAATCGGTTGTGCATGGCGTCTTTCAGAAGGCTCGGCGAGAGGTGGCGCAAGGGCGGTGCCCGGATGGGCGCACGCGCACATCTCGTATGGCCGGGGCGACATTATAGTTTCGTTTGATGTCGCGGCTCGCTTCAGTCGGCCGGCGCGCCGCGCGCCGCGGCCAGCAATCGCGACGTCAGCGGATGATGTTCGCCGCGCCGCGAGCGGATCGCGTGGATCTCCTCGGTCACGTCGCCCGCGCGCCCGAGCCGCCTGAGCCCGCGCAGCAGCGACGCATCGTTCGCGCCGAGTTCGCTCAGCGGGAACACGCCGAGGCCGCGCGCCGCGAACACGGCCATCAGCGCGCTGTCCTCGAACTCCCCGGCCACGCGCGGCACGATCCGTTCGCTTTCCAGCCACTGGTCGAGGCGGGCGCGCAATGCCGAATGCGCGGTCGGCAGCAGCACGGGCAGCTCGGCCAGGCACTGCGGAAAGCGCTGCCGGGCGGCCGGCGTGACGAGCGCCGCGGGCCCGTACCAGTCGACCGGCGAGGCCACGAGCCGCTCGCTCGTCACGCGCAGGTTCGACCCCGACGGCGCGCCCTGGCCCGCCAGCACGAGATCCAGATGATGCAGCGCGAGTTCCGCGAGCAGCGCGTCGTGCTCGCCCTCGTGGCACAGCAGCCGCAGCGTGGGCGTGTCGAGCACCGGGGCCAGGATCGCGTGCGCGGCGAGCTTGGAGATGCCGTCCGCGAGGCCGACCGCGAGCCGCACGGTCGGCCGGCTGGCCGCCGCGCGCACGTCGTCGGGAATCAGCCGGCCCATCTCGAAGATGACTTCCGCGCGCGCGAAGGCGGCCTGCCCGGCGTCGGTCATCGCGACGCCGCGCCCGGCAGGGCGCAGCAACTGGTGCCCGAGCGATTTCTCCAGCTCGCGCACCTGCGCGCTGATCGTCTGCACGGCCATGTCCAGCCGGCCGGCCGCACGCGCGAAACCGCCTTCCTTCACGACGACCCAGAAATAGTACAGATGGCGAAAATTCAGCATCGGAGCGCGATATATCGAAAAAAACGAACCTGAAGTCAGATTCTCTCTGATTTTTCCGAAGTACGGAGCGGCATATCATCGGGTTTTCCACTTTCGTATCCGCCCATCCCATGGACTACCTGCTGACGCTTGCCACCGACCCCGCCGTCTGGGCCGCGCTCCTGACGCTCGTCGTGATGGAAGTCGTGCTCGGCATCGACAACCTGATCTTCATCTCGATCCTCAGCAACAAGCTGCCCGAAGCGCAGCGCGCGCGCACGCAGCGCCTCGGCATCGCGCTCGCGCTGGTGATGCGCCTCGCGCTGCTCGGCAGCGTCGCGTGGATCGCGAGCCTCACCGAACCCGTGTTCACACTGTTCGACCATGCGTTCTCGTGGCGCGACATGATCCTGCTGTCGGGCGGCCTGTTCCTCGTGTGGAAGGCGACCACCGAGATCCATCACCACGTGTCGCATGACGGCGACGGCGCGGGCGGGGTCGCCGGCGCGGCCGGCCTGACGATGTGGGCCGCGATCGGCCAGATCGTGATGCTCGATATCGTGTTCTCGATCGACAGCATCGTGACCGCGATCGGCATGACCGAGCACGTTCCGATCATGTTCGTCGCCGTGATCGTCGCCGTGACCGTGATGCTGTTCGCCGCGCAGCCGCTCGCACGCTTCATCGACCGCAACCCGACGATCGTGATGCTCGCGCTGTCGTTCCTGGTCGTGATCGGCATGACGCTGATCGCCGAAGGGTTCGGTTCGCACGTGCCGAAGGGTTACATCTATGCGGCGATGGCCTTCTCGGCGTTCGTCGAGGGCATGAACATGCTCGCGCGGCGCGCGAAGGCGAAGCGGGCCGCGCACCCGGCGCGCGACTGACGCGGCACGCGGGATGCCGGCCGCCGCGGCGGCCGGCTCGCGCGCCTCATACGGAATCCTGATGAAATTCGCACGGAAAGGAGAAACGCGATGAAATGTCCTGTCTGCAAGACGCCCGACCTGCTGATGGCCGAGCGCCAGTCGATCGAGATCGACTATTGTCCGACCTGCCGCGGCGTGTGGCTCGATCGCGGCGAACTCGACAAGCTGATCGCCCGCGAAACCGGTGACGCGCCGGTTCGCCGCGACGCCGCGCCGGCCCAACACGATGCGCACGCGCCGCGCGGCCGCGACGACGGCTGGGGGCGCGACGGCCGCTCGCACGACGAGCGTGATCGGCACGACGGCCGGCGTCGCAAGAAGTCGGTGTTCGATCTGTTCGATTTCGATTGAAGCGGCCGTTCGCGTGCCCGAACGCGCGCGGCCCGATGTAAAAAATCCCCGCCCGGCATCGCGCCGGGGCGGGGATTTTTCATGCGCGTCGCGTCAGCACACGCGCCGATGCTTACGCATGGCCGGCCGTCACGTCGATGCGGCGCGGACGCGTTTCCTCGCGGCGCGGAATCGTCAGCGTCAGCACGCCGTCGCGCAGGTTCGCGTCGATCCGCGACGTGTCGAGGTCGGCGCTCAGCACGAACGACCGTGCATAGCGCGTCGCGCGTACTTCCGCGTGCCGCATGCGCAGGTCGGCCGGCGCGTCGAATTGCGTCGCGGCTTCGATCGTCAGCGTATTGTCGTGCACCTTCACGTCGAGGTTGTCGCGCGGCACGCCGGGCAGGTCGGCCCGCAGCGTGACGCCGCGCGCGTCCTCGACGATGTCGACGGACGGCGTGATCGCGGGCCGGCGCGCGGCTTCGGCGGCGGCAGCGTGAACGGTGCTCGGGTGGCATTCGGCCAGGGTCGGGTTCGTGTTCATGTCGGTATCCTGAAGATTACTGAATCGTGATCGCACGCGGCTTCGATGCTTCGCGCCGGCCGACGCGAATCAGCAGGCAGCCGTTCTCGTAGCGGGCGCTGACCTGGTCGGGGTCCGCGTCGCGCGGCAATTCGACCACGCGGCGGAACGCGCCGTGAAAGCGCTCCTGCGCATACGTGCGCACGTCGTCGCCGTCGCGCGGCGCCGGCTTGCGCTCGCCGCTGATCGTCAGCAGATCCTTGTCGATCGACACGTCGAAGTCGCTCGCGGCCATGCCGGGTGCGAACGCGACGATCTCGATCGCATCGTCGGTGGCGCCGACGTTGAGTGCGGGAAACGCGCCAGCGCGCCCCGCACGGATGCCGGACGGGCGCTCGCCGAGCAGGCTCGCCATCTGCCGCTGCACGCGGGCGAATTCGTCGAACAGATCGTAGCCGTGATCGATACCGCTCATGTTGGTCCTCCTGAACAGGGAACGCGGGAGACGTGACCGCGCGACGCCTGCGGCGGGCGCGACGGGGGCTCCACGGGGTCGATAACGGGGGCGGTGCGTTGGATGCGGCACTGCCCGACGACGCTTAATTAGTGGCCGCCGCCGCGCATTTCAAGAGGGCATGGGCAATCCCCGCGTCGACGCATGCGCACGGGATTCGATGCGACAATCGCCGCGGCATATCCGCACACCAACCACACGGGACAACCATGGACATTCGACGTATCGCGATCGTCGGCGCCGGCGTGATCGGCGCGAGCTGGGCCGCCTTCTACCTGACGCAGGGCTTCGACGTCGTCGCGACCGACCCGGCGCCGCAGGCCGACCAGCGGCTGCGCGACGCGCTCGCCGCCTTCCTCGGCGAGCGGGCCGCCGAACTTGCCGCCCGGCTGTCGTTCGACACCGATCTCGTGCGCGCGCTCGACGGCGTCGACTTCGTGCAGGAGAACGGCCCCGAGCGACTCGACCTGAAGCGCGCGCTCTATCGCCAGATGGGCGACGTGCTGCCCGCGCACGTGCCGATCGCGTCGAGTTCGTCGGGCCTGAAGATGTCCGAGATCCAGACCGCGTGCGCGAAGCATCCGGAGCGCTGCCTGATCGCGCATCCGTTCAATCCGCCGCACCTGATCCCGCTCGTCGAGCTGGTCGGCGGCGATGCGACGGACCCCGACGTGATCGCGCGCGTGAAGCAGTTCTACGATGCGCTCGGCAAGCAGACGATCGTGCTGAACAAGGAGATGACCGGCCACGTCGCGAACCGGCTCGCGGCCGCGCTGTTCCGCGAGGTGTATCACCTCGTCGGCGAAGGCGTCGTGAGCGTCGCCGACGCGGACAAGGCCGTCGCGTGGGGCCCCGGCCTGCGCTGGGGGCTGATGGGGCAGTGCCTGACCTATCACCTCGGCGGCGGCGCGGGCGGGATCGCGCACTTCCTCGAACACCTGTCGGGGCCGATCGCGAGCTGGTGGGACGACCTCGGCACGCCGTCGTTCGATCCGGAAGTCGATCGCAAGCTGACCGACGAACTGCGCGCGATCCAGGGCGAGCGCTCGATGCAGGCGCTGGCGGCGGAGCGCGACCGGCTGCTCGTCGAGCTGATCGACGCGCGGCGCCGCAGCTTCCTGCCTTGATCCTGGTCCGGTCGTGCACGCGCGGCGGCGGCGGTTATTGCTGCGACGTCGTCTGGCTGGCGGGCGGCACGTGGGCCAGCCACGCGGGGCTCACGGCCTGCACGAGTTCGCGGTTGCGTGCGCGCGTCGCGGCGTTTGGCGGATAGTTGCCGTCGTTGGTCGGCAGTTCGCCGTCGAGATAGGCCTGCTTGAGCTGCTCGATGACTTCCGCGCGCGTCAGGCCCTGTGCGGGGGCCGACGCGTCGGTCTGGGCAAAGGCGGGGGACAGCAAGGCGGCTGCGGCGGTCGCGACGGCGAATCGCAGGGCGTTGTTCATGGCGGGCTCCGATCAAGGGGACGGGGTAGCGGATGCGCGCGGCGATGTGCGGTGCATTCCGTTGGGTCCCATTGTCGCGAGCGCGTGCTGCGCGGACGATGACGCGTTCCGGGCAACGCTGTCAGGTGCGGGCGCGACCGCGCCCGTGCGGTGCCGTTACAACTCGGCCGCCGCCGCGATCAGCGTGGCTTCCAGCGCGAGCGTCGAGCGCGACGCGGCCGCCGGGCGGTCGATCACGTATTCGAGTTCGCCGAGCTCCGGCAGCCCCGCGTCGAGCCGCGCGAGCCCGGCCGGGATCACGTAGCCGGCAAACGCGCTGACGCCGAGCCCCGCGCTCGCGGCCGCCCGCAACACCGCGATGCTGCTGCTCACGACGGCGATCCGGTACGGCCGCCCGACGGCTTCGAGCGATTCGAGCACGCGCCGGCGCGACACGCTCGGCTCCGGATGCATCGCGAGCGGCAGCACGGCCTCGTGGCCGGTGATCCGCGAATCGGGGCCGGTGCACCAGTACAGCGGTTCGCTGCGGATCACGCGGCCGCGCCGGCTGCCGGCGATGCGCTTCGCGAACACGAGATCGTGCCGGCCTTCGTCGAGCGCGTCGAACAGGTCGCCCGATAGCCCGGTCGAGATCGCGAGCTCGACGTCCGGGTTGCGCTGCACGAAGCTCGCGAGCGCGGCCGTCAGGTGCGCCGACGCGAAATCCTCCGACATCGCGAGCCGCACCTTGCCCGACAGCGGCGGCCCGCATACCGACGTGACGGCCTCGTCCATCAGTTCGAGAATCCGCACCGCGTAGCGGAACAGCGCGTCGCCGTGCTGCGACAGGTGCACGTTGCGCGTGTCGCGCTCGAACAGCGGCCGGTCGAGCAGCTCCTCGAGGCGGCGGATATGCTGGCTGACGGTCGATTGCGACAGGTTCACGCGCTCGGACGCGGCGGTGAAGCTGCCGGACTGGGCGACGGCGACGAAGCTGCGCAGCAATTCGGGCGGTAACGGACGCATTGCTAAATCCACTGAATCGGTTTCGACAACTTCATAAATGGCCGGATTTTGCGGCGCTAGTATCGGATCACGCGCCCGTGCGGCCTCCGCGAAACGGGGGACACCGGACGCGTAGCCCGTGTCGCGCCGCCGGCTGCATCGATCAGTCTAAGCCATCCGGCGTCCGGCCCGAAACCGCATCATCCCATCGACCCCGAGAACGCGCTCGCACGACGAGCCGCCGGGCCGCGGCGCCCCGCCGCAGGAGACACACAGTCCGCCCGGGATCGGCGTGCGGGCCTGGCTCCCGCACGCGTCAGGCGCCCGTCACGAAGAGACTGGAGACGACTCATGATCATCTATGGAACCGCGCTGCTGGCGTTCTGCCATCTGGCCGGACTGTTCCTCGGCGACCTGCTCGGCAGCGCGATCGGCGTGAAGACCAACGTCGGCGGCGTCGGTATCGCGATGCTGCTGCTGATCTGCCTGCGCCTGTGGCTGCACCGGCGCGGCTGGCTGCCCAAGGAGACCGAGGCGGGCGTCGGCTTCTGGGGCGCGATGTACATCCCCGTCGTCGTCGCGATGGCCGCGAACCAGAACGTCGTCGCCGCGCTCAAGGGCGGGCCGGTCGCGCTGCTGGCCGCCGTCGGCGCGGTCGCGATCTGCGCATGCTGTATCGCGGTGCTCGCGCGCACGGGCCGCGACGACACGGCCTTCGCGGGCGTGCCGCAATTCGAAGAACGGTAACGGAGGCCGCCATGCTGCAGATGCTCGAAAAAACCGTCGCCCACAACGGGCTCGTCGCGTCGTTCGCGCTGGTCGGCCTGATCATGTGGCTGTCGTCGATCGCGTCGCGCAAGCTCACGTTCGGCCGCGTGCACGGCTCGGCGATCGCGATCGTGATCGGCCTCGTGCTCGCCTACGTCGGCGGCGCATTCACCGGAGGCGAGAAGGGGCTGGCCGACGTCAAGCTGTTCGCCGGCATCGGCCTGATGGGCGGCGCGATGCTGCGCGATTTCGCGATCGTCGCGACCGCGTTCGAAGTGCAGCCGACCGAGGCGCGCAAGGCCGGGCTCGTCGGCGTCGTGTCGCTGCTGCTCGGCACCGTGCTGCCGTTCATCGTCGGCGCATGCGTCGCGCGTGCGTTCGGCTATACCGATGCGGTCAGCATGACGACGATCGGCGCGGGCGCCGTCACCTACATCGTCGGGCCCGTCACGGGCGCGGCGATCGGCGCGAGCTCCGACGTGATCGCGCTCAGCATCGCGACGGGGCTCGTGAAGGCGATCATCGTGATGGTCGGCACGCCGGTCGCGGCCAATTTCATGGGGCTGAAGACGCCGCGTTCCGCGATGATCTTCGGCGGGTTGGCCGGCACCGTCAGCGGCGTGAGCGCGGGCCTTGCCGCGACCGATCGCCGGCTCGTCCCGTACGGTGCGCTGGTCGCGACGTTTCATACCGGCGTGGGCTGCCTGCTCGGGCCGTCGGTGCTGTTCTTCACGACGCGCGCGCTGGTCGGCGCGTGAGGCCATGCGAGGGGCCCGTGCGCGGGCCGCATCCATCGCGGCGTCCTCTGAGTCGCATTCGGCAACATCATCAATCGACAGCGGCGCCAGGCTTAGAATGCCGCTGAACCCTCGAAGCGGAGAACTGTTCATGACCGGATGGAATCACGCGCGGCAAGCGCGCGATGCCCGGCTCGCGGCCGGCGCGGCTTACGCGCGGGGCAAGCGGGTCGACGCGCGCGACACCGTCGCGTTGCTCGAAGCGGTGCTGCGGCCGGGCGACCGCGTATGCCTCGAAGGCGACAACCAGAAGCAGGCCGACTTGCTCGCCGTCGCGCTCGCCGACGTCGACAGCGCGAAGATCCACGACCTGCACATGGTGCAGTCGGGCGTCGTGCTGCCCGAGCATCTCGACGTGTTCGAGCGCGGCATCGCGAAGCGGCTCGACTTCGCGTATTCGGGCCCGCAATCGCAGCGCATCGCGAAGCTGCTGTTCGGCGGCAAGATCGCGCTTGGCGCGGTGCATACCTATCTCGAACTGTTCGCCCGCTACTTCATCGATCTCACGCCGCAGGTCGCGCTGATCGCGGCCGTGAGCGCCGACGCCGACGGCAACCTGTACACGGGCCCGAACACCGAGGACACGCCGACCGTCGTCGAGGCGACCGCGTTCAAGGACGGCATCGTGATCGCCCAGGTCGACCGCATCGTCGACAAGGTGCCGCGCGTCGACATCCCGGGCGACCGCGTGCATTTCGTCGTCGAAGCCGGCCGGCCGTTCTACGTCGAGCCGCTGTTCACGCGCGATCCGGCCGCGATCACCGAGACGCAGATCCTGACCGCGATGCTCGCGATCAAGGGCCTCTACGAGCCGTACGGGATCAAGCGCCTGAACCACGGGATCGGCTTCAACACGGCCGCGATCGAGCTGCTGCTGCCCACCTACGGCGCGAAGCTCGGGCTGAAGGGCAAGGTCTGCACGCACTGGGCGCTCAATCCGCATCCGACGCTGATCCCCGCGATCGAATCGGGCTGGGTCGAGCAGATCCACTGCTTCGGCTCGGAAGTCGGGATGGACGACTACATCCGTGCGCGCTCCGACGTGTGGTTCACGGGGCCCGACGGGTCGCTGCGCTCGAACCGCGCGTTCTGCCAGACGGCCGGCCTCTATGCGTGCGACATGTTCATCGGCTCGACGCTGCAGATCGACCTGTCCGGCCATTCGTCGACGGTCACGGCCGAGCGGATCGCCGGCTTCGGCGGCGCGCCGAACATGGGCAGCGACGCGCGCGGCCGGCGCCATCCGAGCGAGCCGTGGCTGAAGGCCGGCGCGGAAGCCGACCCGGACACGCCGGCGGCGCTGCGGCGCGGCCGCAAGCTGGTCGTGCAGATCGGCGAGACGTTCGGCGACAAGAACGTGCCGATGTTCGTCGAGAAGCTCGACGCGCTGAAGCTCGCCGACAAGCTGCAGCTCGACCTCGCGCCGATCATGGTCTACGGCGACGACGTCACGCACATCGTCACCGAGGAAGGGATCGCGAACCTGCTGATGTGCCGCGACAAGGACGAACGCGAGCACGCGATTCGCGGCGTGGCCGGCTACACGGACGTCGGCCGTGGCCGCGACAAGAGGATGGTCGAGCGGCTGCGTGAACGCGGGGTGATCCGCCGCCCGGAGGATCTCGGCATCGATCCGCTCGACGCCGACCGCCGCTGGCTCGCCGCGCGTTCGATCAAGGATCTCGTGCACTGGTCGGGCGGGCTCTATGCGCCGCCGGCCCGGTTCCGCAACTGGTGAGGAAGAGGGCATGGAACAGTTGAACTACCGCTTCACCGCGCGCGAACGCGCGAAGGGCGAGCAGGCCGCGGCGCTCGTCGGCGTGGTCGCGTCCGGCAACCTCGAGGTGCTCGTCGAGCGTGTGTTGCCGGGCAACGAATGCGAGATCGACATCCGCACCGCGGCCGTCGGCTTCGGCGCGGTCTGGCAGGCCGTCGTGTCGGATT
This sequence comes from Burkholderia sp. AU32262, assembly GCF_020419985.1. Taxonomy (NCBI): domain Bacteria; kingdom Pseudomonadati; phylum Pseudomonadota; class Betaproteobacteria; order Burkholderiales; family Burkholderiaceae; genus Burkholderia; species Burkholderia sp. AU32262. The sequence goes on along the minus strand of NZ_JAIZRS010000003.1, from coordinate 48,702 downwards.
TCGTCGAACGGCGCACGCCGGGCGGCCTGAAGCTGTCGATCAACGACGGCGGCGCGCGGCCCGACATGGTGTCGCTGCGGCTCGCGCAGGCCGTGCGCGCGATCGAGGGAGACGCATGATGAGCGACGCGATCCACGACGCGCCGGCGTTCGTCCCGAACGCGGCGAGCTGGTACGAAGCATCGGCGCGACAGCGCATCGACGGGCTGCTCGACGCGGGCAGTTTCAGCGAATTCCTCGGGCCGGCCGAGCGCGTGACGAGCCCGCACCTGCCGCTGTTCGACCTGCCGCGGCAGTTCGACGACGGGATGGTGGTCGGCCATGGCCGGCTCGACGGCCGCCCGGTGTTCGTCGCCGCGCAGGAAGGCCGCTTCATGGGCGGCGCTTTCGGCGAAGTGCACGGCGCGAAGCTCACCGGGCTGCTGCGCGCCGCACGCGACGTCGGCAAGCCGGTGCTGATCCTGTTCGATACGGGCGGCGTGCGGCTGCAGGAAGCGAACGCGGGCGAGCTCGCGATCGCCGAGATCATGCGCGCGCTCGTCGACGCGCGTGCGGCCGGCGTGCCGGTGATCGGGCTGATCGGCGGGCGCGCAGGCTGCTACGGCGGCGGCGGGCTGCTCGCCGCGTGCTGTTCGGCGCTCGCGGTGTCGGAACAGGGGCGCATCAGCGTGTCGGGCCCCGAAGTGATCGAGACCAACCGCGGCGTCGAGGAATTCGATTCGAAGGATCGCGCGCTGATCTGGCGCACGATGGGCGGCAAGCACCGGCGGCTGATCGGCGGCGCCGATCGCTACGTGGCCGATACACCGGACGCGTTTCGCGCGGCCGCGCTCGATCTGATCGGCCGCGCGCCGGCGTTCGATGCGGCGATGCTGCGCGCGGAACAGGCGCGTCTCGAAGCGCGGATCGAACGGTTCGGCGGCTGCGAGGATGCGCTCGACGTGTGGCGTGCGCTCGGCGCCGACAAGCCGGAAGCGATTCCCGGCATGCCCGACGAGGAATTCGCGAAGCTCGCCGACCAGTTACAGGAGGCCCGGCATGACGCTCGATGAAGTACTGAACGCGCTGTTTCCCGTCGGCCATTCGATTGCGCGTCATGGCGGCCTGCTGACGGGCCACGCGGAACTGGCCGGTACGCGCGTCGACGTGATCGGTGTGGCCGATCGCTTGCCGTTCGGCATCGACGAGGCGCTGACGCTGGCGTCGCGCGTGCTCGACACGGTCGCGCGCGGCGGCGACACGCCGATCCTCGTGCTGGTCGACAGCGACAGCCAGCGGATGAGCAAGCGCGACGAGCTGCTCGGCCTGAACGAAGGGCTGTCGCATCTCGCGAAATGCCTGATGCACGCGGATCTCGCCGGACACCGGACGATCGGCGTGCTGTACGGCCACACGGCGGCTGGCGCATTCATCGCGACCGCGCTCGCGACGCGCACGCTGCTCGCGGTGCCGGGCGCCGAGCCGGAGGTGATGGACCTGCCGTCGATGTCGCGCGTGACCAAGCTGCCGATCGACGTGCTGAAGGAGATGGCGCGTTCGACGCCGGTGTTCGCGCCGGGGCTCGACAACCTCGTGAAGATGGGCGCCGTCGACGCCGTGCTCGATCCGTCCCGCGCGCTCGACGCGCAGGTCGGCGAATGGCTCGGCAAGCCGGCCGAGCGCATCGATCGGCGCGCGGCGCGCGGCCGGCCGGTCGCGACCGACGTCGCCGCCCGCGTCGAGGCACTCGCGCGTGCCGCACGCTGAGCTGCCGCTGCGCCGCCACACGCTCGTCACGCTGACGGCGGCCGGGTGGGGCGCGGCCTTTGCCCGCGACCCCGCGCTCGCGAGCGATCCGCTCGTGCGCGCCTGGGCCGAACACGGCCGACCGCTGATCGTGCGTCGCGCGTCGCCGGATGAAGCTGACGCCGGCCGCGTGCCGCTCGGCCTGCCGCTGCCGCCGTCGGCGGGCAAGCGGCGCATCGCGCTGAACGTGACCGCCGACGCGCTCGCGACGGTCGGCCCGCTTCCCACGTTGACCGACGTGCTCGCCGCCGCGCCCGCGGCCTGGCATGCGCTGCTGCGCGAGCTCGATGCGCTCGGCGCGCGCTGCGGCGTGCAGGGGCGCGTGTTCGGCAGCCTTGCATGGCAGGCGCTGACGGGTGACTCTTACCTGAGCGCATCGTCCGATCTGGACATCGTGTTTCCGCTGCCGGACGCCGCGTCGCTCGCGCCGCTGCTCGACGGTCTCGCGGCGATCGACGCGCGCGCGCCGATGCGCATCGACGGCGAACTGCTGCGCGACGACGGCGCGGGCGTCAACTGGCGCGAACTGCACGCGCGGATGCCCGACGTCGCGGTGAAGACGGCGATCGCCGTCGAACTGATGCGCGCCGACGCCTTCACCGGAGGCACGCGGTGAACGCACGAGCCGCCTGCCGCGTCGCCGCGCCGTCCGATGCCGAGCGCATCGCCGCGCTGGCCGAGCGCAGCCTCGTGCTCGAGATCGATACCTATCCGAAGCCGGGCCTCGTCAGTCACGTCGACACCGGCAGTCATACGGACATGGATGCCGCAATGTTCGCGCGCAGCGCCGCCGTGCTGCGGCCGTACTTCGCGGAACTCGTCGACGCCGGCGCACGCGACGCCGACATGGCCGTGCTGCGCAAGATCGGCCTGCGCGCCGAGCACGCGATGCTCGCCGCGACCGGCGGCGTCAATACGCATCGCGGCGCGATCTTCGGGCTCGGGCTGCTGTGCGCGGCCGCCGGCCGGCGCGCGCTGCCGGGCGCGCCGGCCGGGACGACGCTCGGCGCGTTCGTATCGCGTCGCTGGGGCGCCGAGATCCTTGGCGGCCCGCGTCTGCCGGACAGCCACGGCGAGCGCGCGAGCCGCCGCTACGGTGTCGGCGGTGCGCGTCGCGAGGCGGCCGACGGCTTCCCGACCGTGTACGCGGTCGGCTTGCCCGCGCTGCGCCGCGCCCGGCGCGACCTGCCGGACGATCCGGAAGCCGCGCGGGTCGCCGCATGCTTCGCGCTGATCGCCGCGCTCGACGACACGAATCTGCTGCACCGGGGCGGGCAGGACGGCCTCGATTTCGCCCGCGCGACCGCCCGTGCGTTCGTCGCGCGTGGCGGCGTGCGGGCGCGCGACTGGCGGCTGCGCGCGGCGGCCGCGCATCGGGCGTTCGTCGCGCGCCGGCTGAGCCCCGGCGGGGCAGCTGACCTGCTCGCGATGAGCGTGTTCGTCGATGTGCTCGAAGCCGAAGGGCACGTGCGATGACGCTGGCCATCCTGTGTTCGGGGCAAGGCGCACAGCGCGCCGACATGTTCGACCTGACCGGGGCGGCGCCGCAGGCCGACGCTTTGTTCGCGCATGCGGGCCGGCTGCTCGGCGACGATCCGCGCACGTGGGTCCGGCAGGCCGGGCCCGACGCGCTGACGGAAAACCGCGCCGCGCAGATTCTCTGCACGCTCCACGCGCTCGCGGCGGCTTCACTGCTCGACGCGGTGTGGCCGCGCCGGCGCTGCGTCGCCGGCTACAGCGTCGGCGAGGTCGGCTCGTGGAGTGTCGCGGGGATGATCGACCCGCACGACGCGCTCGATCTGGCCGATGCGCGTGCACGCGCGATGGATGCCGCGAGCGGCGGCGACGAGCGAATGGTGTTCGTGCGCGGCCTGACGCGCACGCAGCTGGCGCGGCTGTGCGACGGTCGCGACGCGGCCATTGCGATCGCGAACCCCGGCGATGCGTTCGTGGTCGCGGGGCGGCACGCCGATGTCGATGCCGTGGCCGACGCCGCGCTGCGAGCCGGTGCGCTGCGCGTCGCGCCCGTCTGCGTGCGGATCGCGTCGCACACGCGCCGGCTCGCGGCGGCCGTGCCGGCATTCCGCGCGACGCTGGCCGCGACGCGCGTGCGCCGGCCGCTGCCCGGCACGCGGCTGTTCTCGGGGATCGACGGCGCGTCGGTGCTCGACGTCGACACGGGCCTCGACAAGCTCGCGCGGCAGATCGCGGAGCCGGTCGAATGGGCGGCCTGTCTGGCGGCGTGCGTCGAGGCCGGCGCCACGGCGTTTCTCGAACTCGGCCCGGGGCGCGCGCTGGCCGAGATGGCCGGCGGCGCATATCCCGCGCTGCCGGCGCGCAGCCTCGCGGATTTCCGTTCCGTCGACGGCGTGACGAGCTGGCTCGCGCGCGCCGCCGGCGGCTGACCGACGGGTCGAAACCCGGTCGAAACCCGGCTTGAAACCCAGCTGTCGGGCACCGCTTTCGCACGGTGTGTTGCGCCGGCGCAGCAGCGTCGCGGCCGCCTCTTGCCACGCGAATTGGCGTCGCTACAATGGCGCCCGCCATGAGACCAGCCGCCATCCTGCTCGCCGCGTTCTGCTGCGCGACGAGTGTCCACGCCAGCCAGATTCCGTCCGACGCCGCATCGGTCGGCACGTACTTTTCGTATGACAACGCGGCGGTCGACGCGACCGTCGATCTGATCGAACAGGCGCAGCGCCGCGTGCTGCTGGCCGGCTACACGCAGGTGTCGCCGGCGGTCGCGAGCGCGCTGCGCGCGGCCCGCGCGCGCGGGATCGAGGTACGCGTCGTGCTGGTGCGCCCGCCGCGCGCGGGCAAGACCAGCGGCGCCGGCTATCTGAAATCCGCTGGCATCGACGTCGCGATCGATTCGCGGCACGGCGGCCCCGCGTCGCGCTTCGTGATCGTCGACGACAGCGTCGCGCTGACGACGCTGTCCGACGGCGCGGCCGAGCGGGCCGACACGGTGAACGTGTTCCGACGCGCGCCCGAACTGGCGCAGTCCTACGCGCAGTCGTTCTGGCGGCTGTACCGGCAGGCCGCCGGCCTCTGACCTTCCTCCGGCGCGTCGCGCGCCGGTTTGACCCGGCTTGCGTCGGTGCGCCCGATGAACCATGCTCGTTGACAGGCGCCGGCGCGGGTTGCGCGCATCCGGCGCAACGGCAGGGAGGCGATCGTGACCGAACCCAGTTTTGCCGATCGCGCCGAGGCCGGCCGCCAGTTGGCCGACGCGTTGCGCGAATACGCGGGGCGCGGCGATGTCGTCGTGCTCGCGCTGCCGCGCGGCGGCGTGCCCGTCGCGTATCCGGTCGCGTGCGCGCTGCGCGCGCCGCTCGACGTGCTGGTCGTGCGCAAGCTCGGCGTGCCGTTCGACCCCGAGCTCGCGATGGGCGCGATCGCGACGGGCGGCGCGACACATCTGCAACGCTCGACGATCCGCGCGATGGACGTATCGGACGCGCAACTCGCCGACGTGATCGCGCGCGAGACGGCCGAATTGCATCGCCGCGAAGCGCTGTATCGTGGCGCCGCGCCGCCGCTGGCGGTGGAAGGGCGCCTCGCGATCGTCGTCGACGATGGTGTCGCGACCGGCGCATCGATGCGTGTCGCGCTGCAGGCGCTGCGCGAGCGCCACCCGGCGCGCATCGTCGCGGCGGTGCCGGTGGCGCCGGCGGGGGCCGCGCATGCGTTCGACGGTCTGGCCGACGCGTTCGTCGCGGTGTCGCAGCCGCTACGGTTCTTCGGGATCAGCCAGTTCTACGCGCGCTTCGATCAGACGAGCGACGACGAGGTGCGCGCGCTGCTCGACCTGACGCGCCCCTGACACGGGGTCATGTCCGACGGCTTCGGCGCGGGCGCTGGCGCGGTCGGCGGGCTTCCGCCAGCGCGAACACGCGCTGCAGCGCCGGATGGACGTTGCCGTGCCAGCGAGGCCCCGTAAACAGCCCGTAGTGATCGCAATCGTCGATGTCGACGCGATGGCGCTCGTCGGCGCAGAGGCCGCTGCACAGGTCGAGCGCCGCATGCGTCTGGCCGGCGCCCGTGACCGCGTCGCAGGCGCCTTCGACGGTCAGCAGCGCGGCGTCGCGCAGCGCGGCCGGTTCGACGCGCCGGCCGCGCACGCGCCACGCGCCGGTCGCGAGCAGCATGCGCTGGAACACGACGTCGACCGTGTCGAGGAAATAGTCGGCCGGCATGTCGAGCAGCGCGGTGTATTCGCGCAGCGCCCGCCGTGCGTCGGCGAGTCCGGTCATGTCGAAGCGGGAAGCGGCGAGCGCGTAGGTCTCGATCAGCGTCAGGAAGCGTTGTGGATACAGCAGCGCGATCTCGCCCTGTTGCAGATAGGTCGGAAACACGTGGCGACCGTGCCCGGCGAAGCCGGGCGGCACGACGTCGATCAGGTGGCGCCGGCACCAGTCGAGCGAATGGGCGGCGGCCGCGGCGCCGAGCGCGCTCGGGTTCGGGCGCGCATCGATCGGGCCGCCGATCAGCGTGACGCTCGCGGGCGGCGCGAGCCCGCGCGCGGCACGCAGCGCGAGGGCGCCGAGCGCCGGCACGGTCGCCTGGCACACGGCGACGACGTGCAGCGGCCGGGCGTCGCGCTGGAGCATGCCGACGAAGTCGTCGAGCATCGCGACGTACTCGTCGAGCCCGAAACGGCCCGCCGCGAGCGGCACGTCGCGCGCATTGCGCCAGTCGGTCACGCAGACGTCGCCGTCCGCGAGCAGCGTTTCGGCGGTTTCCCGCATCATCACGGCCGCGTGCCCGACGAGCGGCGCGCACAGCAGCACCGTGCGGCGCGCGTCGTCGTGCGCGAAGCGCCGCAGGTCGCAAAACGGCGTGTGCGCGACGACCTGCTCGCCGACGGCGGGCCACGCGAGGTCGAAGCCCGGTGGCGCGGCCTGCGGGCCGAGCAGCGGCTCGAACAGGTCGTCGTAGCACGACGAAGCGGCATGCGGCAGCGACGCCGCGGGCCATGCGTCGAACGCGTACCGCGTCGCCGCGCGCCATGCGCGCATCCATTCCCGCTGCTGCTCGACGACGGCATACCACATGGCGGACCCTGGGGCGGAAGGAGCGTGAATCTGCATTATGGTCACTGTGGCCGGGCAGCGGGAGCCGGATGTGCGGGCGGCTGATCTGCATCACGCGAACGGGCGCGCTAGGCGCCGCCGCGCGACGCTGCTACAGTCGTCGGTCCCATTCCCTCGAAACGGAGCGTTTGCGATGAAGCTGATCGGCATGCTGGATTCCCCGTTCGTACGCCGTGTCGCCATTTCGGCGAAGCTGCTCGACCTGCCGTTCGAACACGAGTCGATTTCGGTGTTCCGTCATCTCGAACGGTTCAGGACGCTCAACCCGGCCGTCAAGGCGCCGACGCTCGTGACCGACGGCGGCGCGACGCTGCTCGACTCGTCGCTGATCGTCGACTATCTCGACCACCTGGCAGAGCCGGAGCGGCGCCTGTTGCCCGACGCCGTCGATGCCCGGCTGCGCGCGCTGGTGCCGATCGGGTTCGCGCTCGCCGCGGCCGAGAAAACCGTGCAGCTCGTCTACGAGCAGGCGCTGCGCCCGTCGGACAGGCAGCATGAGCCATGGATCGAACGCGTGCTGAGCCAGCTCGAAGGCGCGTACGGCGCGCTGGAGCCGCTGGCCGCCGCCACGGACGGCTGGTTCGGCGGCGCACGACCGTTGCAGTCGGACGTGACGGTCGCGGTGGCGTGGCGCTTCACGCAGTTCATGGCGGCCGACTACCCGGTGCTCGCGCGGATCGATCCGGCCCGTTATCCGGCGCTCGCCGCGCATTCCGCGCGCGCCGAAGCGCTGCCGGCGTTCGTCGAAACGCCGCTCGCGTAGGACTGGCGCAAGCCCGTTACTGGCGTGAACGGGCCCTCGGCTTCGAAGCGGCCCGCCGGGCGCTCGCATACCGCTGTCGGCCGCCGCGCGGCCTTGTCCGGCAAGCCGCAGCCGATTGTTCTCGACGGCTGACAAGTGACTTCGCATTCGCGCTGTTTATCCGGCGTCGACCGATCCCTAGAATCCACTCCATCAAATCACGCATTGCCAGATGGAGCCGATGATGAAAGCCCTGATCGAGTCGAGCCTGTACCACCCGTCCGTCGTGTTGCCGCTTGCCGCGCTGACGCAACTGATGGTCGAGCGCGATTTCAATCTCGGCCAGGTCGGGCTGATCGTCGCGGCGCGCGGTGCGCAGGCGGCCGTGTCGCGGTCGCGCGCGCTGATCTTCTGCCGTGACTGCGAAGCGCGGGCATGAGCGCGTTCGCGTCGATCGAATGAAAAAAAGCCCGGCCGGCGCAAGCCGGTCGGGCGGGATCGGTTTCGATCGGGCCCCGGCTTCGGCCGGGGCTTTTTCATTGAGCGATGCTTACGCGCGGGCCGGCGTCGCGACGCCGTAGACCTCCGATTCGTCGTCCTCCTCGCGCAACTGGCGAGCGAGTTGATGCGCTTCGCGGCGCGTCGCGACGGCCGGCGGCGAGCCCTTCAGCGGCTGGCGCGCGGATTCGGCGAGCGCGACGACCGACACGATGCCGATCAACGCGGCGCCCATCATGTAATACGCGGGCATCATCAGGTTGTGCGTCACGTCGACGAGCCACGCGGTCACCAGCGGCGTCGTGCCGCCGAACAGCGACACCGACACGTTGAAGCCGATCGCGAGCGCGCCGTAACGGATCTCGGTCGGGAACAGCGCGGGCAGCGCCGACGGCATCACGCCGGTGAAGCACGACAGCAGCACGCCGAGGATCAGCAGGCCGCCGAACACCGACGCGGTGGTGCCCGCATGGATCAGCAGCAGCGACGGGATCGACAGCACCAGCAGGCCGACGCAGCCGGCGAGCATCACCGGCTTGCGGCCGACCTTGTCCGACAGGCGGCCGGCGTACAGCGTCATCGGCATCATCAGCACCATCACGAGCAGCACCAGCACGAGGCTGTGCGATTCGTCGAAGTGCAGCGTCGACGACATGAAGCTCGGCAGGTACGACAGCACCATGTAGTCGGTCACGTTGAAGATCAGCACGAGGCCGACGCACAGCAGCAGCGCGCGCCAGTTGGCGAACAGCGTCTCGCGAAAGCGCGCCTTCGGCACGGCCTTGTCCTGCGCTTCGCGCGCTTCGGCCTGGCGCTTGAACGCGGGCGTTTCCTCCAGCTTCATCCGGATGTAGAGACCGATCAGGCCGAGCGGGCCGGCGATCAGGAACGGCACGCGCCAGCCCCACGACAGCAGCGCTTCCTGCGACAGCGACGCGGTGAGCAGCGCGACGACGCCCGCGCCCAGCACATAGCCGATCAGCGTGCCGAACTCGAGAAAGCTGCCCATGAAGCCGCGGCGCTTGTCGGTCGAGAACTCGGCGATGAAGGTGGCGGCGCCGCCGTATTCGCCGCCGGTCGAGAAGCCCTGCACGAGGCGGGCGACGAGCAGCAGGATCGGGGCCATGATGCCGATCGACGCATAGCTCGGGATCAGGCCGATCGCGAAGGTGCCGACGGCCATCATGATCATCGTGGCGGCGAGCACGCGCTGGCGGCCGATGCGGTCGCCGAGCGGGCCGAACACCATGCCGCCGAGCGGGCGCACGAGGAACGCGGCGGCGAACGTGCCGAAGGTGGCGAGCAACTGCGCGGACGGGCTGCTGGACGGGAAGAACACCTTGCCGAGCGTGACGGCGATATAGCTGTAGACGCCGAAGTCGAACCATTCCATCGCATTGCCGATCGCCATCGCACTGACGGCGCGCTTGAGCAGGCTCTGGTCGACGACGGTGATGTCGTCCGCGGTGAGCGGGGCGTCGCCGGACGGCGAAGCGGGGGAAGAGACAGCGGTCGGGCTGACGTGTGTTGCGGTCAAGGTCATGCACTCCTTTGACAGCGCCGGAACGGGCGGGCCGTCCGACACGGTTTGCCGGCGAGCGCGGTGTCGCATGCTGCGCGTCGGGGCAGACCATCGAGCGGTTGCTGCGCAGCGGGCAGCAAAGGGCCAAGGGGCTGCTTCGACGCGGGCCCGATGGGCCGTCGCGACAGTGCGCTCATGAAGAATGGGCCGCGTGATGCAAGCGGCGGATGCCGGTGCGGACGAGGAGTCCGGCTTCCGGCAACGCCCCGGAGGGGCAGCGAAACGAGAAAAGCGGGCCTGTCGGGCGGGCTTTCCTGTGGATGCAATTTCGATCGAGGCACCGGCCCGCGTCGTGCGGACGGACTTCTCTCAAAATCGAAAAGACAGAGATTGAATGTTGAAACGGGAGACATGATAGCACGATGACGGATGATCGTGCAAATTGCCGTGGGTCGCCCGCCTGGCGGGGCATCCGGCGCGGCCCGCTCGGGTATGATCGGCGGCGCGCGGCGCGGCCGTGCCGCCCGTCGCGACGGGGCTGATTCGCGAGGAACCGGATGACCGAACTGATGAGGATCGCGGCGCTGTTCGCCGCTACCGCGCTGGCCGAAATCGTCGGCTGCTACCTGCCGTGGCTCGTGCTGAAGGCCGGCCGCCCGGCCTGGCTGCTGGTGCCGGCCGCGCTGTCGCTCGCGCTGTTCGCGTGGCTGCTGACGCTGCACCCGAGCGCGGCGGGGCGCACGTATGCCGCGTACGGCGGCGTGTACATCGCGGTGGCGCTGATCTGGCTGCGGGTGATCGACGGCGTCGCGCTGACCCGCTGGGACGTGGCCGGCGCGGTGCTCGCGCTCGGCGGGATGGCCGTCATCGCGCTGCAGCCGCGCGCGTGAGCGCGGCCGCGGCGCGGGCCGTGTGCGTCAGGCCGCTTCGGCGGTATCCGCGGCGGCGGACTGGCGCCACACGCAGGTGCCCTTGACCGACTTGTCGAGCTCGTCGAGCTGAGCCTGGTGCGCGGCAAGCTCGTCGTCGCTCGCGGCCACCACGGCCAGGTCGAGCGCGGCGAGCGAGACGCGCTGGCCGTTCGCGGCGCCGCCGTCGGCGCCCGCGTCGTCGAGCATGTCGATCACGAGGCTGTCCTGGCCGCGCGTCATCGCGAGATATACCTCGGCGAGCAGCTCCGAGTCGAGCAATGCGCCGTGCAGCGTGCGGTGCGCGTTGCTGATGCCGAAGCGGTCGCACAGCGCGTCGAGCGAGTTGCGCTTGCCGGGGAACATCTGCTTGGCCTGCACCAGCGTGTCGATCACGCCGCCGCAATGCTCGGAGAACGGCGGCAGGCCGAGCCGCGCGAATTCGGCATCGAGAAAGCCGAGGTCGAACGGCGCGTTGTGGATGATCAGCTCGGCGTCCTTCACGAAGTCGAGGATCTGGTGGGCGACTTCCGCGAATTTCGGCTTGTCGCTCAGGAATTCGGTCGTGAGGCCGTGCACCGCCAGTGCGCCCGGATCGCTGTCGCGCTCGGGATTCACGTAGAAGTGCAGGTTGTTGCCGGTGAGCCGCCGGTTCAGCAGCTCGACGCAGCCGATTTCGATGAGGCGGTCGCCCGTGCGGGCGTTCAGGCCGGTGGTTTCGGTATCGAGAATGATCTGGCGCATGTCGGGAAAAGCAACAAAAACAGGAGAAGGCGGCCGGCCGTCAGGCGGCCAGCGATTCGACGCCGCGGTTCGCGAGCGCGTCCGCACGCTCGTTTTCGGGATGGCCGGCGTGGCCCTTGACCCAGCGCCACTCGATCTCGTGCTGCGCGACGAGCGCGTCGAGCCGCTTCCACAGGTCGGCATTCTTCACGGGCGTCTTCGCCGCGGTGACCCAGCCTTTTTTCTTCCACCCGTGAATCCACTCGCTGATGCCTTTCTGCACGTACTGCGAGTCGGTATGGACGATCACGTGGCAGGGCCGCTTCAGCGCTTCGAGTGCGGCGATCACGCCCATCAGCTCCATGCGGTTGTTGGTCGTGTTCGGCTCGCCGCCGTACAGTTCCTTTTCCTTGTCGCCGTAGCGCAGCAGCGCGCCCCAGCCGCCGGGGCCGGGGTTGCCCTTGCAGGCGCCGTCGGTATAGATGTCGATGGTGTCGGTTGTCATGAACGTTCTTGATGGGTGGTCGGGGAGGCCGCCGGCGTCAGGCCCGGTGCGAGAACGGGCTTCTTCATCTTGATCGGGCCGACGAGGCGCATGCCGCGCACGCGCTTGACGGCCGTCACCATGTAGACGGCGCCGAAGATCGGCCACCAGCGGTCGCCGGCGGCCTCCATGAAGCCGTAGCGGGCCAGCCACTGGTCGGTGGCGAGCGGCGGCCGGTAGCAGCCGAAGCGGCCGCGTTCGAGGTCGAAACCGAGCAGCTTGATCCAGTCCTTCAGCCGGATGAATGCGATCTGGTCGCGCGTGGCCGGCACGAACGGGCGGTTCGCCATGCGCCCGAACGTCTGCCGCATGCCCCACAGGCTGAGCGAATTGAAGCCGGTGATCACGAGCTGGCCTTCCGGCATCAGCACGCGCTCGGCCTCGCGCAGCAGGCGGTGCGGGTCGGACGTGAATTCGAGCGTGTGCGGCATCACGATCAGGTCGACGCTTTGCGATTCGAACGGCAGGTCGAGCAGGTCGCACCACGTCGTGCTGCGATCGGCGGGCGCATGGCCCGCCGTGTGCGCTTCGCCCGCCCACGGATACTGGTACGGCGCGCTTGCGCCGCTCGCCGGGTCGAGCACCAGGCCGCGATACGGCATGCGGTTCTCGCGCAGTGCGTCGAGCTGCGGCAGGCCGAGCTGCAGCGCGTGGAATCCGAAGACGTCGGACACGATCCGGTCGAGCTGCGCCTGTTCCCAGCCCAGCACGTAGCGGCCGGGCGGCGAGTCGGTCCAGGCGGGCCAGTCTATAATTTGACGGTCAGACATAACGATGATTGCGCGCCCATGAACGAGCTGGAATACGTGCCGGTTCCGGCATTCGAAGACAACTATATCTGGCTCGTCTCGGACGGCCGCGATGCGATCGCCGTCGACCCGGGTGAAGCCGCCCCCGTACGCCGGGTTCTTGCCGAACGAGGCTGGCGGTTGACCGCTATTTTACTCACGCACCACCATGCCGACCACGTCGGCGGTGTCGAGGCGCTGCGCAATAGCCAACCGGACGATGCGCCGCTGCCCGTTTACGGCCCCGCGGCCGAAGCGATCGGCGTGGTCACGCGGCCCCTTGCAGGCGGCGATCGCGTGACGCTCGACGCGCCGGCCATCGCGTTCGACGTGCTCGACGTGCCGGGCCGTACGCGCGGTCACATCGCGTATTTTCAAGCGGCCGGCGAAGGCGCGGCAAGTCGACGCGCGGCCGGGCAGGGCAACGCGGTGCCGCACGTGTTCTGCGGCGACACGCTGTTCTCGTGCGGCTGCGGCCGCCTGTTCGAAGGCACGCCCGCGCAGATGCTCGCGTCGCTCGATGCGCTCGCGGCGCTGCCCGGCGACACCCGCGTGCATTGCGCACACGAATACACGCTGTCGAACATCCGCTTCGCGCTCGCGTGCGAGCCCGGCAATGCGGCACTGGCCGCGTGGCGCGACGACGCGCAGGCGCTGCGCGCGCGCGGCGTGCCGACGCTGCCGACCACGATCGCGCACGAGCGTGCCGTCAACCCGTTCATGCGGGCCGACAGCGCGGCGATCCACGCGACGCTCGAGGCCGAGCTGCACGAAACGGTGACGGATCGTCTGACGGCATTCACGCTGATGCGCGAATGGAAAAACCGGTTCCGATGACGTTTTCCGGAGGACTCCAAAGCTCAAGCGGTGTCTGTAAAAATTGCTCCAAATGTAGGATTTCGCTGAGTTTTCGGTGTTTTTATTGACGTGAAGCACGCACTTCCGTAGTATCGCCTGCAATTTCCAGCCGTCGGAAGCCGAGATTTTCATGCGACTTATATTGAGTGCGATGGTGGTACTGCTACTCGCCGCTTGTGCGAGCCAGCCCCCTGTCGCCAACAACGCCGCCGATTCGCAGGCGACGTCCAACTACCTCCGTAAATCAGCCACCGCCAAAGAAACTGTCGACGTCGACAAGCAATCCGTCGGCGACCTGACCACTGCAGACTCCGATCTCTGGGCGCGCATCCGCCGCGGCTTCCAGATGCCCGACCTGCAGAGCGATCTCGTCGACATGCAGACGACCTGGTATACGCAGCGTCCCGATTACGTGCAGCGCATGACCGAGCGCTCGCAGAAGTACCTGTATCACATCGTCGAGGAGCTCGAGGCGCGTCACATGCCGACCGAGCTCGCGCTGCTGCCGTTCATCGAGTCCGCGTACAACCCGCAGGCGCTGTCGGTCGCGAAGGCGGCCGGCATGTGGCAGTTCATGCCGGGCACCGGCCGCACGTACAACCTGAAGCGCAACATGTGGCAGGACGAGCGCCGCGACGTGCTCGCGTCGACGAGCGCCGCGCTCGACTACCTGTCTCGCCTGCACGACATGTTCGGCGACTGGTATCTGGCGCTGGCCGCATACAACTGGGGCGAAGGCAACGTGCAGCGCGCGATCGCGCGCAACCAGGCGGCCGGGCTGCCGACCGACTACCAGAACCTGCGGATGCCGAACGAGACGCGCAACTACGTGCCGAAGCTGCAGGCGGTGAAGAACATCATCGCGAGCCCGCAGCAGTATGGCCTCGCGCTGCCGGATATCCCGAACCACCCGTATTTCGTGACGGTCACGACGTCGCGCGACATCGACGTGGCGGTGGCCGCGAAGCTCGCGAACCTGCCGCTCGACGAGTTCCGCTCGCTGAACCCGTCGTTCTCGAAGCCGGTGATCCTCGGCGCGACCGAGCCGCAGATCCTGCTGCCGTTCGACAACGCGTCCGCGTTCGAGAAGAACCTGAAAGCCTACAGCGGCCAGTTGTCGTCGTGGACCACCTACACGGTCAGCGAACGCGCGCGCCCGGCCGCGATCGCCGAGAAGATCGGCGTCGACGCCGATACGCTGATGTCGGTCAACAAGATTCCGGCCGGCATGCGCCTGAAGCCGGGCTCGACGATCGTCGTGCCGCGCGGCGATGACGATGACGAGGACATCAGCGCCGACGTCGCCGAAAACGGCGCGCTCGCGATGGAGCCGGACGTCCCCGACACGCGCAAGATGCTGATCCGCGTGCGCCGCAAGCAGTCGATGGCGGCGATCGCCGGTCGCTACGGCGTGTCGGTCGGCCAGTTGAAGGCATGGAACCGTACGCACCGCGATCTCGCGATGCCGGGCCAGGCGCTCGTGCTGCACGTGCCGGTCGGCCGCGCGGTGCCGGCGGAACCCGGTCCGGAGCGGATCGCGACGTCGACGGGCGGTGCGCGCATCGAGCGCGCGAGCCTGGCGGTGGGCGGCAAGTCGCACGGCGGCAAGCGCGGCGCCGCCAAGTCGTCGGCGAAGCCGGCGAAGGCCGCGCCCGCGAAAGCCGCGCCGGCCAAGGCCGCCGCGCACAAGGGCAAGAAGAAGTAAGCGAAGCGAGCGCGGCTGCCGCGCGACGTAACGGCCGGTGAGGCCCGCACGATTGCGCTATCATCCGACGAATTCGACGAAACGCCGTCACCGAGGTGACGGCGTTTTCGTTTGTGCGTTCGTTCGTTTGTGCGCGGCGCGGCGGCGCTGCGTCGCGCGTCTTCATATGACAAGGGGAAGCGATGTCGTCGGTGCAGGTGAGGGTGCTCGCGCTGTTTTCGGTCGGGTATTTCGTGTCGTATGTGTTTCGCGGCGTCAATCTGGGCTTCGCGCCGTTCGTCACGCACGAGCTCGGCCTGTCGGCCGCCGATCTCGGCCTGCTCACCAGTCTCTATTTCCTCGGCTTCGCGGGCGCGCAGATCCCGGCCGGCGTGATGCTCGACCACTACGGCCCGCGTCGCGTCACGGCCGGCATGCTGCTGTTCGCGGCGGCCGGCGCGGCCGTGTTCGGCACGGCGCACGGCATCGGCGCGATGATGGTCGGCCGCCTGCTGATCGGCGTCGGCGTATCGGTGTGTCTCGGCGCGGCGTTCAAGGCGCTCGCGCAGCATTTCCCGGTCGGCCGGCTGCCGCTCGTCAACGGCCTCGTGATGGCCGTGGGCGGCCTCGGCGGCGTGATGGTCGGCTCGCCGCTGACCTGGCTGCTCGGCTGGGCGAGCTGGCGTGCGATCTGTTTCGGCCTCGCGGTGCTGACGGTGGCCGTCGCGGCGTCGATCGACATCGGCGCGCCCGACGCGCAGCAGGCGCGCCACCAGGGCGGGCTCGTCGGCCAGTTCAAGGGCACGTGGCATATCCTGGGCAGCCGCGCGTTCTGGAAGATTGCGTCGTTCTCCGTCGTCACGCAGGGCGTGTTCTACGCGATGCAGTCGCTGTGGGTCGGGCCGTATCTGCGCGATGTCGGCGGATTCGACGCGCCGCATGCCGCGCGCCTCGTGTCGGTGCTCGGCTTCGCGATGATGGCCGGCTGCGTCGGCTTTGGTGCGGCGGCGCGCGTGCTCGAGCGGCGCGGCGTGTCGGTCTACGCCACCTGCGGCATCGGCATGGCGCTGTTCGTCGCGACGCAGCTCGCGATCGTCGCGCGCGTGCCGTTGCCGCCGGCCGTGCTGTGGGCCGCCTACGGGATGTTCGGCGGCGTGGGCATCCTGACCTACGCGGTGATGGCCGGCCACTTTCCCGCTCACCTGATCGGCCGCGCGAACACGACGCTCACGCTGGTGATCTTCCTGCTGATCTTTGCGTTCCAGATCGGCGTCGGCGCCGTGCTGTCGCACTGGCCGGCCGTCGACGGCCGTTATCCGGCCGCCGCGCACTTCACCGCGTGGGGCGTGCTGCTCGCGCTGCAGCTCGCGAGCGCGGTCTGGTACGTGTGGCCCGCGCGCGGCGCTGGCCAAGCGCACTGATCCGGCGGTACGCTCACGGGTAGGGCGGCCGCGGAAACGGGGCCGCAGCACGTCGCGCCGCGCCGCCGAGCGCGGCGCGCCCATGATCGGACGGCCATATCAATTGAAGATAGGCCCATTTTCAGGCTATAATTTGAAAGTTTGTGCTGATCAACCTCGCACCCTAGCGCCTACCTCATTCATCCCGTTCATCCGCCGCACGCCGCCAGCCGGGCGATGCCGCGAAGCCTCGTGCGCCACGCGCCGGGTTCGCGTCTCGACAACGCAGGCCGCGTCCAGCAAGCGACCGCGCGCGCCCACGCAGCGCGGCGCTCGCGCGGCAGGGTAAACAGGTCGGCAGCAGGGTGTTCCCCAAGGAGCCTCCCGTGTTGCCGTCTTTTTCTCCCGCCTTGCTTGCACTCGCCGACGGCACGGTCTTTCGTGGTTATTCGATCGGGGCCGAAGGCCATACGATCGGCGAAGTCGTGTTCAATACCGCGATCACCGGCTATCAGGAAATCCTGACTGATCCGAGCTACTCGCGCCAGATCGTCACGCTCACCTATCCGCATATCGGCAACGTCGGCGTCAACGCCGAAGACGTCGAAGCCACGAAAGTCCATGCCGCCGGCCTGATCATCCGCGATCTGCCGACGCTCGCATCGAACTTCCGCATGGACCGCACGCTCGGCGACTACCTGCGCGACGAAGGCGTCGTCGCGATCGCCGGCATCGACACCCGCAAGCTGACCCGCATCCTGCGCGACAAGGGCGCGCAGAACGGCTGTATCCTGACGGGTTCCGACGACGAAGCGAAGGCGATCGAGCTGGCGCGCTCGTTCCCGGGCCTCGCCGGCATGGATCTCGCGAAGGTCGTGTCGACCACCAAGCCGTTCGAGTGGAAGCAGACGGAATGGCGCCTCGAAGGCGGCTACGGCATGCAGGAAGCGCCGAAGTACCGCGTCGTCGCGTACGACTTCGGCGTCAAGTACAACATCCTGCGCATGCTCGCCGAGCGCGGCTGCCACGTGACGGTGCTGCCGGCCCAGGCCAGTGCGGAAGATGCGCTCGCGCTCAATCCGGACGGCATCTTCCTGTCGAACGGCCCCGGCGATCCGGAGCCGTGCGATTACGCGATCGCGGCCACGAAGGCCTTCATCGAGCGCGGCGTGCCGACCTTCGGCATCTGCCTCGGCCACCAGATCATGGGCCTCGCGGTCGGCGCGAAGACGCTGAAGATGAAGACGGGCCACCACGGCGCGAACCATCCGGTGAAGGA
Source organism: Burkholderia sp. AU32262 (assembly GCF_020419985.1). Classification (NCBI taxonomy): domain Bacteria; kingdom Pseudomonadati; phylum Pseudomonadota; class Betaproteobacteria; order Burkholderiales; family Burkholderiaceae; genus Burkholderia; species Burkholderia sp. AU32262. The sequence continues at coordinate 30,876 of NZ_JAIZRS010000003.1, read as the reverse complement.
TCTCGGCGACGGCCGCGTCGTGATCACGTCGCAGAACCACGGTTTCGCGGTCGACGCCGATTCGCTGCCGGCCAACGCGCGCGTGACGCACGTGTCGCTGTTCGACGGCACGCTGCAGGGCTTCGAGCTGACCGACAAGCCGGCATTCTGCTTCCAGGGTCACCCGGAAGCGTCGCCCGGCCCGCACGACATCGGCTACCTGTTCGACCGTTTCACCGCGCTGATGGACGCGGCGAAGCAGCGCACCGCTTAACGTCATCGACGCAACCGAAGGACGGGAGATTCGCATCATGTTCGGCCACGCACTCGGCATCACGGATATCTGGACCTACGTGTTCGGCGTGATCTTCATCATCCTGCTGCCGGGGCCGAACTCGATGTACGTGCTGTCGCTCGCCGCGCAGCGCGGCGTGAAGGCCGGCTATCGCGCGGCCTGCGGCGTGTTCGTCGGCGATACCGTGCTGATGGTGTTGTCGGCCGCGGGCGTCGCGTCGCTGCTGAAGGCGAACCCGTTGCTGTTCTCCGTCGTCAAGTACGGCGGCGCCGCGTACCTGCTGTACATCGGCGCCGGGATGCTGCGCAGCGCGTGGGGCAAGCTGCGCGCGCGGCGATGCGCCGGTCGAGGCCCGGCAGGCTGTCGACGGCGAGCGGTCTTTCGACAAACCGTTCCGGAAAGCGCTGATCGTGAGCCTGCTGAATCCGAAGGCGATCCTGTTCTTCATCTCGTTCTTCATCCAGTTCGTCGACCCGGCATTCCCGCATCCCGCGCTGTCGTTCGTCGTGCTCGGGGCGATCGCGCAATGCGCGAGCTTCCTGTACCTGAGCACGCTGATCTTCGCGGGCGCGCGGCTCGCCGAGCATTTCCGCCGCCGCCGCAAGCTCGCGGCAGGCGCGGCGAGCAGCGTGGGCGGCCTGTTCATCGGTTTCTCGGTGAAGCTGGCGCTCGCGACCATGAGCTGAGCGCCGCCGGCCGACCCACGACAACGATTACTTATTGAATTCACAAGCCATGCCAAAACGCACAGACATCAAGAGCATCCTCATCATCGGCGCCGGCCCGATCATCATCGGCCAGGCGTGCGAGTTCGACTATTCGGGCGCGCAGGCTTGCAAGGCGTTGCGTGAGGAGGGCTACAAGGTCGTTCTCGTCAACAGCAACCCGGCGACGATCATGACCGACCCGAACACGGCCGACGTGACCTACATCGAGCCGATCACGTGGGAAGTCGTCGCGCGCATCATCGAGAAGGAGCGCCCGGACGCGATCCTGCCGACGATGGGCGGCCAGACCGCGCTGAACTGCGCGCTCGACCTGCACCACCACGGCGTGCTCGAGAAGTTCGGCGTCGAGCTGATCGGTGCGTCGCCGGAAGCGATCGACAAGGCGGAGGACCGCCAGAAGTTCAAGGAAGCGATGACCAAGATCGGTCTCGGCTCCGCGAAGTCGGGCATCGCGCATTCGATGGAAGAAGCGATCCAGGTGCACGCGCAGATCATGGCGGAGACGGGCGGCAGCGGCTACCCGGTCGTGATCCGCCCGTCGTTCACGCTCGGCGGCTCGGGCGGCGGCATCGCGTACAACCGCGAAGAGTTCGAGGAGATCTGCAAGCGCGGTCTCGACCTGTCGCCCACGCGCGAGCTGCTGATCGAAGAATCGCTGCTCGGCTGGAAGGAATACGAGATGGAAGTCGTGCGCGACCGCGCCGACAACTGCATCATCGTCTGCTCGATCGAGAACCTCGACCCGATGGGCGTGCACACCGGCGACTCGATCACGGTGGCTCCCGCGCAGACGCTCACCGACAAGGAATACCAGATCCTGCGTAACGCATCGCTCGCGGTGCTGCGCGAGATCGGCGTCGACACGGGCGGCTCGAACGTGCAGTTCTCGATCAACCCGAAGGACGGCCGCATGGTCGTCATCGAAATGAACCCGCGCGTGTCGCGTTCGTCGGCGCTCGCGTCGAAGGCCACCGGCTTCCCGATCGCGAAGGTCGCCGCGAAGCTGGCGGTCGGCTACACGCTCGACGAGCTGAAGAACGAAATCACCGGCGGCCAGACGCCGGCGTCGTTCGAGCCGACGATCGACTACGTCGTCACGAAGATCCCGCGTTTCGCGTTCGAGAAGTTCCGCGAAGCCGATTCGCGCCTGACCACGCAGATGAAGTCGGTCGGCGAAGTGATGGCGATCGGCCGCACGTTCCAGGAATCGTTCCAGAAGGCGCTGCGCGGCCTCGAGGTCGGCGTCGACGGTCTCGACGAGAAGTCGACCAACCGCGACGAGATCGCGATCGAGATCCACGAGCCGGGCCCGGACCGCATCTGGTACGTCGGCGATGCGTTCCGCATCGGCATGACGGCCGAGGAAATCTTCGCGGAAACCGCGATCGACCCGTGGTTCCTCGAGCAGATCGAGCAGATCATCCTGAAGGAAAAGGCGCTCGTGGGCCGCACGCTCGCGTCGCTGACGTTCGACGAGCTGCGCTACCTGAAGCAGAGCGGCTTCTCCGACCGCCGCCTTGCGAAGCTGCTCGGCGCGACGCCGGAAGACGTCCGCCGCCGCCGCGTCGAGCTGAACGTGCGCCCGGTCTACAAGCGCGTCGACACGTGCGCGGCCGAGTTCGCGACGAAAACGGCCTACATGTACTCGACCTACGAGGAAGAGTGCGAGGCGCAGCCGACCACCAACAAGAAGATCATGGTGCTGGGCGGCGGCCCGAACCGGATCGGCCAGGGCATCGAGTTCGACTACTGCTGCGTGCACGCGGCGCTCGCGATGCGCGAGGACGGCTATGAAACGATCATGGTCAACTGCAACCCGGAAACGGTGTCGACCGACTACGACACGTCCGACCGCCTGTACTTCGAGCCGCTGACGCTCGAGGACGTGCTCGAGATCGTCGACAAGGAAAAGCCGGTCGGCGTGATCGTCCAGTACGGCGGCCAGACGCCGCTGAAGCTCGCGCTCGACCTCGAGGCGCACGGCGTGCCGATCGTCGGCACGTCGCCGGACATGATCGACGCGGCCGAAGACCGCGAACGCTTCCAGAAGCTGCTGCAGGACCTCGGCCTGCGCCAGCCGCCGAACCGCACCGCGCGCGCCGAGGACGAAGCGCTCGCGCTGGCCGACGAAATCGGCTATCCGCTGGTCGTGCGTCCGTCGTACGTGCTCGGCGGCCGCGCGATGGAAATCGTCCACGAGCCGCGCGACCTCGAGCGCTACATGCGCGAGGCCGTGAAGGTGTCGAACGATTCGCCGGTGCTGCTCGATCGCTTCCTGAACGACGCGATCGAGTGCGACGTCGACTGCATCTGCGACGGCGAAGCCGTGTTCATCGGCGGCGTGATGGAGCACATCGAGCAGGCGGGCGTCCACTCGGGTGACTCGGCATGCTCGCTGCCGCCGTACTCGCTGTCGAAGGAAACCGTGGCCGAGCTGAAGCGGCAGACGGGCGCGATGGCGAAGGCGCTGAACGTGGTCGGCCTGATGAACGTGCAGTTCGCGATCCAGCAGGTGCCGCAGGCGGACGGCTCGAAGCAGGACATCATCTACGTGCTGGAAGTGAACCCGCGCGCGTCGCGCACGGTGCCGTACGTGTCGAAGGCGACCAGCCTGCCGCTCGCGAAGATCGCGGCGCGCGCGATGGTCGGCCAGAAGCTCGCGCAGCAGGGCGTGACGAAGGAAGTCGAGCCGCCGTACTTCAGCGTGAAGGAAGCGGTGTTCCCGTTCGTGAAGTTCCCGACCGTCGACCCGGTCCTCGGGCCTGAAATGCGTTCGACCGGCGAAGTGATGGGCGTCGGCCGCACGTTCGGCGAAGCGCTGTTCAAGTCGCAGCTCGCGGCCGGTTCGCGCCTGCCGGAGTCGGGCACGGTGCTGCTGACCGTGATGGACGCGGATAAACCGAAGGCCGTCGAAGTCGCGCGCATGCTGCACGACCTCGGCTACCCGATCGTCGCGACCAAGGGCACGGCTGCCGCGATCGAAGCGGCCGGCGTGCCGGTGAAGGTCGTGAACAAGGTGAAGGACGGGCGTCCGCACATCGTCGACATGATCAAGAACGGCGAGATCGCGCTCGTGTTCACGACGGTCGACGAGACGCGCCAGGCGATCGCCGATTCGCGTTCGATCCGCATGAGCGCGCAGGCGCACAAGGTCACGTACTACACGACGATGTCGGGCGCGCGCGCGGCCGTCGAGGGCTTGCGCTACCTGAAGGATCTGGAAGTCTATGATTTACAAGGTCTTCACGCTCGCCTAAACTAAGCGTTCAGTTACCTGTCGAAGCAACACGTGCCGCGATTAGGCGGTGTTTCCAGTGCATCGGAAGCGCGCTTAATCGCGGTGATTTTTTTTATAGCCGTTTTTAGCGATTGAGCCGTTTATGAGCACCATTCCGTTGACAAAGCGTGGCGCGGAGCAACTGCGCGATGAATTGCAGCGCCTCAAGTCCGTCGAGCGGCCGGCCGTGATCAACGCGATCGCGGAGGCCCGCGCACAGGGCGATCTGTCCGAAAACGCCGAATACGACGCAGCGAAGGAAAAGCAGGGCTTTATCGAGGGCCGCATCGCGGAACTCGAATCCAAGCTGTCCGCCGCGCAAATCATCGATCCGACGGTGCTCGACGCCGATGGCCGCGTGGTGTTCGCCGCGACGGTCGAACTCGAGGATCTCGAGTCGGGCGACACGGTCAAGTACCAGATCGTCGGCGACGACGAAGCCGATATCGATCACGGCCTGATCTCGGTCAGCTCGCCGATCGCGCGCGCGCTGATCGGCAAGTCCGAAGGCGACGTCGCGGCCGTGCAGGCGCCAAGCGGCGTGCGCGAGTACGAAATCATCTCGGTCAGCTACATCTGAAGCGGGGCGACGTGATGCCGCATCGCGTGTTCCGTCTGCTGTCGGCCGTATGGGTCGGCAGCCTGCTGACGATCGGGTATGCGGTAGCGCCCGTCCTGTTCAAGACGCTGGAGCGGATGACGGCCGGTTCGGTCGCCGCCCAGCTGTTCCGCATCGAGGCGATCGTCGGCATCGTGTGCGGCGTGCTGCTGCTCGCGTTGTCGAACCAGCAGGTGCGGCGGGGCGGCAACGAGTATCGCCGCGTGCGCTGGATCGTCGCCGCGATGGTCGTGTGCGTGCTGGTCGGGTATTTTGCGCTGCAGCCGTTCATGAACGCGCTGCGGGTGGCCGCGATGGACGCGGGCACCGATATCGCGAATTCGCCGTATGCGAGCCGCTTCGGGATGCTGCACGGCGTCTCGAGCGTGTTCTATCTCGTCGAGAGCGTGCTGGGGCTGATGCTGATCTGGCGCCTGCCGGCGCGCGAAGCCTGAGCGCCCGTCGTTGCGCGTTGCGCAACGACGGGGCAGGGCGGCACGGGCATCCGTGCCGCGCAAGCGGTTTACTTGTCCTGGAACGGCCGCTTGGTGCTGGCCTGCCGCTTTTTCGCGCGCTTCACGGTGCCGCCCGCCGTCACACGCTCGTTGCCGCGCACCGTGACCTTCACGGGCCGCGGGCGGCGCACGGGGCTCGCGTTCGGCGACACCTTGACGACCTTGACGGTGCGCGGCGCGCGGCCTTTCTTGTCGTCGGCGGCTTCCGCCGCGCTCGGCAGCGCGCCGGCACGGCGGCCGCGGGCCGGGGCCGCAGCGGCTTCCGGCCTCCAGATCACCAGCAGCTTGCCGATATGCTGAATCGGGGCCGCGTTCAGACGGTCGCAGATCTCGTCGTAGATCGCGATGCGTTCGTCGCGCTCGTCGCCGAACACGCGGATCTTGATCAACTGGTGCGCGTCGAGGTGCACCTTGATTTCCTTCAGCACGGCGTCGGTCAGCCCTTCGGCGCCGATCAGCACGACGGGCTTGAGCGCATGGGCCTGGGAGCGCAGCGCGGAGCGCTCGGCGGGAGAAAGCGAAAGGGCGGGCATGGAAATGTCGAAATCTAAATAAGGGCGCGCTGACTGAAAAGCGATCGCGGGGCGATACCGCGTCAGCCGTGCGCCGAAACCACGTAAAATCGCGGCTTGGGCCTGAAAAGGGGCCGCAGCCGCGCGAAGAAGACGCGTATTATCCGCTAAAAGCGCGGCTTCACGAAGCAATGGGCAGCAATCTCTCTCTCGAATGGCAAAAAACCGCTTCAACCAGCACTGGCTGCACGACCACATCAACGACCCGTACGTCAAAATGGCGCAGCGGGAGGGCTATCGCGCGCGCGCCGCGTACAAGCTGAAGGAAATCGACGAACAGGACAAGCTGATCCGTCCGGGCCAGGTGATCGTCGACCTCGGCGCGACGCCGGGCAGCTGGAGCCAGTATGCGCGCAACAAGCTCGCGCAGGGCAAGAAGCGCGACGCGGAGCGCGAGGGCGGCATCGACGGCACGATCGTTGCGCTCGACATCCTGCCGATGGAGCCGATCGCCGACGTCCATTTCCTGCAGGGCGACTTCCGCGAGGACGACGTCCTCCACCGGCTCGAGGAGGTGCTCGAAGGCCGTGCGGTGGACCTTGTTATTTCCGACATGGCCCCCAACCTCTCAGGCGTGGCGTCGGCGGACGCGGCGCGTATCGAGCATCTCTGCGATCTGGCGCTCGAATTCGCGCAGAACCATCTGAAGCCGGACGGTGCACTGCTCGTGAAGTGTTTTCACGGCAGCGGCTACAGCCAGATCGTCGAGAAGTTCAAACAGCAGTTTAAGGTTGTCGCGCCGCGCAAGCCCAAGGCATCTCGCGACAAATCGTCCGAAACGTTCATTTTGGGTCGGCAGCTGAAGCATCCGCGCTGACGCGCAGGCGCTGCCGCAAACGGGCTCCGGCCCTTGCCGGACAAGCGAAGCGCTATCGCGGCGGTTGTCAATGCTTATGGCAGGGGTGGTCGGACTGGATTAGAATGACCGAGGGGCGCCGCAAGGAAAATGTAGGCGCTCGTCTACGAGTGAAGGAGTGGTGCTTTGAACAACAATATGTTTTCGAAGGCAGCGGTGTGGCTGGTGATCGCACTGGTGCTGTTTACGGTGTTCAAGCAGTTCGACAAGCCCCGCGTCCAGGAAGGCGTGTCCTATTCGCAGTTCATGGATGACGCCAAGAACGGCAAGGTCAAGAACGTCATCGTTCAGGGGCGCAACCTCACCGTCACTCCGGCTGATGGCCAGAAATACCAGATCGTGTCGCCCGGCGACATCTGGATGGTCGGCGATCTGATGAAGTACGGCGTGCAGGTCAGCGGCAAGGCCGACGACGAGCCGAACGCGCTGATGTCCGCGCTGTACTACCTCGGGCCGACGATCCTGATCATCGTGTTCTGGTTCTACATGATGAGGCAGATGCAGGGAGGCGGCAAAGGCGGCGCGTTCTCGTTCGGGAAATCGCGTGCGCGGCTGATCGACGAGAACAACAACGCGGTGAACTTCTCCGACGTCGCGGGCTGCGACGAAGCGAAGGAAGAAGTGTCCGAGCTCGTCGACTTCCTGCGCGATCCGCAGAAATTCCAGAAACTGGGCGGCCGCATTCCGCGCGGCGTGCTGCTGGTCGGCCCGCCGGGTACCGGCAAGACGCTGCTCGCCCGTGCGATCGCGGGTGAAGCGAAGGTGCCGTTCTTCAGCATCTCGGGCTCGGACTTCGTCGAAATGTTCGTCGGTGTCGGCGCGGCTCGTGTGCGCGACATGTTCGAGCAGGCGAAGAAGCATGCGCCGTGCATCGTGTTCATCGACGAAATCGACGCGGTCGGCCGTCATCGCGGCGCCGGCATGGGCGGCGGCAACGACGAGCGCGAACAGACGCTGAACCAGATGCTCGTCGAGATGGACGGCTTCGAGGCGAACTCGGGCGTGATCGTGATCGCCGCCACCAACCGTTCCGACGTGCTCGACAAGGCGCTGCTGCGTCCGGGCCGTTTCGACCGCCAAGTCTATGTCGGGCTGCCCGACATCCGCGGCCGCGAGCAGATCATGCGCGTGCACCTGCGCAAGGTGCCGATCGCGAACGACGTCGACGCGGCGGTCATCGCGCGCGGCACGCCGGGCTTTTCGGGCGCCGATCTCGCGAACCTCGTGAACGAGGCTGCGCTGTTCGCCGCCCGTCGCGGCAAGCGCATCGTCGAGATGCAGGATTTCGAGGACGCGAAGGACAAGATCTTCATGGGTCCGGAGCGCAAGTCGGCCGTGATCCGCGAGGAAGCGAAGCGCGCCACCGCGTATCACGAGTCGGGCCACGCGGTCATCGCGAAGCTGCTGCCGAAGGCCGACCCGGTGCACAAGGTCACGATCATCCCGCGCGGTCGCGCGCTGGGCGTCACGTGGCAGTTGCCGGAGCATGACAACGAGACGTATTCGAAGGATTACCTGCTCGACCGCCTCGCGATCCTGTTCGGTGGCCGGGTGGCCGAAGAGCTGTTCATGAACCTCGTCAGCACCGGTGCATCGGACGACTTCAACAAGGCCACGCAGACGGCGCGCGCGATGGTCGCCCGCTTCGGCATGACCGACGCGCTCGGGCCGATGGTGTACGTCGACGACGAGAACGATGCGTCGCCGTTCGGCCGCGGCTTCACGCGCACGATCTCGGAAGCGACGCAGCAGAAGGTCGATTCCGAAATCCGCCGCGTGCTCGACGAACAGTACAACCTCGCGCGCCGCCTGCTCGAAGAGAACCGCGACAAGGTCGAAGCGATGACGGCCGCACTGATGGAGTGGGAGACGATCGACGCCGATCAGATCAACGACATCATGGAAGGTCGTCCGCCGCGCTCGCCGAAGAGCTCGCCGGCTGTCGGCGGCGATTCGTCGGGCGGCGGCAGCGCCGCCGCCGAGGTCAAGCCGGGCACCGCGCCGGCGCCGGCGTCGCCGGCGGCATAATCTCCGCTTTAGCGTCGTATACGGGCTGGTGTGGCTTCACACCGGCCCGTTTTGCATTCATTCACGTCCGTTGCTCGTGTCCGATTCCGCTGTGTCCCCGTTCATTCCCGCGCCGCTCCGGTGCGGCCGGTTCGAACTGACGTTCGAACGCCCGCTCGTGATGGGCATCCTCAACGCCACGCCCGATTCGTTTTCCGATGGCGGCCGCTTCCTCGCGCGCGACGATGCGCTGCGCCAGGCCGAGCGGATGATTGCCGACGGCGCGGATCTGCTCGATATCGGCGGCGAATCGACGCGCCCCGGCGCGCCACCCGTGCCGCTCGACGAGGAGCTCGCGCGCGTGATTCCGCTCGTCGAGGCGCTGCGGCCGCTGAACGTGCCGCTGTCGATCGATACCTACAAGCCGGCCGTGATGCGTGCGGCGCTGGCCGCCGGCGCGGACCTGATCAACGACATCTGGGGGTTCCGCCAGCCGGGCGCGATCGACGCGGTGCGCGAGGGCAACAGCGGGCTGTGCGCGATGCACATGCTCGGCGAGCCGCAGACGATGCAGGCCGGCGAACCTGACTACGGCGACGTCGTGACCGACGTGCGCGATTTCCTCGCCGCGCGCGCACAGGCGCTGTGCGACGCGGGGGTGGCGGCGGAGCGCATCTGCGTCGATCCCGGCTTCGGGTTCGGCAAGGCGGTCGTCGACGACAACTATGCGTTGCTGGCCGCGTTGCCGGACACGGCGCCCGCGCGCCCCGACGGGCGCGCCTATCCGATTCTCGCGGGCATGTCGCGCAAGTCGATGCTCGGTGCGGTGATCGGCGGCAAGCCGCCGATGGAGCGCGTCGCGGCGAGCGTCGCGGCCGCGTTGTGCGCGGTCGAGCGCGGTGCCGCGATCGTGCGCGTGCACGACGTCGCGGCGACGGTCGATGCGCTCAAAGTCTGGAATGCCGTGCGCGCAGTCGCGCGGCAACGATAAGCAAGTCAGAAAAACGAAGGAGGAAGGACCCCATGGGACGTCGATATTTCGGCACGGACGGCATTCGCGGCACGGTGGGCGAAGCGCCCATCACGCCGGATTTCGTATTGCGTCTCGGCTATGCGGCCGGCAAGGTACTGGCCGGCTCGGCCGACGTCGCGGCGGGCTCGCGTCCGACGGTGCTGATCGGCAAGGACACGCGCGTGTCGGGCTACATGCTCGAAGCCGCGCTCGAGGCCGGATTCTCGGCGGCCGGCGTTGACGTGATGCTGGCCGGCCCGATGCCGACGCCCGGCGTCGCGTACCTGACACGCGCGCTGCGCCTGTCGGCCGGTGTCGTGATCAGCGCGTCGCACAACCCGTATCACGACAACGGCATCAAGTTTTTCTCGGCGGACGGCAACAAGCTGCCCGACGACACCGAAGCCGCGATCGAAGCGTGGCTCGACAAGCCGCTCGAATGCGCGGCGTCCGACGGTCTCGGCAAGGCGCGCCGCCTCGACGACGCGGCCGGCCGCTACATCGAATTCTGCAAGAGCACGTTCCCGGCCGCGTTCGATCTGCGCGGGCTGAAGCTCGTGATCGATTGCGCGCACGGCGCCGCGTACCAGATCGCGCCGCACGTGTTCCACGAACTCGGCGCGGACGTCATTCCGATCGGCGTGGCGCCGAACGGCTTCAACATCAACGACGGCGTCGGCGCGACCGCGCCGGACGCGCTGGTGCGCGCGGTGCGGGCGAACCACGCCGATCTCGGCATCGCGCTCGACGGCGATGCCGACCGCCTGCAAGTGGTCGACGCGACCGGCCGGCTGTACAACGGCGACGAACTGCTCTACGTGCTCGTGAAGGATCGGATCGCGACCGACGGCAAGGTCGACGGCGCGGTCGGCACGCTGATGACGAATCTCGCCGTCGAAGTCGCGCTGCAGCGCGAGGGCGTGAAGTTCGTCCGTGCGGCGGTCGGCGACCGCTACGTGCTCGAGCAGTTGCGCGAGCACGGCTGGCAGCTTGGCGCGGAAGGGTCGGGCCACATCCTGTCGCTCGACCGGCATTCGACCGGCGACGGCATCGTGTCGGCGCTGCTCGTGCTGGCCGCGCTGAAGCGCAGCGGCCGCACGCTCGCACAGATGCTCGACGGCGTCACGCTGTTCCCGCAGAAGCTGATCAACGTGCGGATGAAGCCGGGCGCCGACTGGAAGGGCAGCGCGTCGATTCGCGCCGCGATCGATGCCGCCGAAGCCGCGCTTGCCGGTAGCGGACGCGTGCTGATCCGCGCATCGGGCACGGAGCCCGTGCTGCGCGTGATGGTCGAAGCGCAGCAGGCGGCCGATGCGGCGCGCCATGCGGAGGCGATTGCCGACGCGGTGCGGGCGGCGACGAGCTGATCCATGTCAGCGGCGCGCGGCGGTTCGACCGAGCGCGCGCCGGCTCTGACGAATTTGCGTGCGGCGCCTTCGGGCGCCGTGATTTTGTCGGACGCAAAGGGTTGCCGTACTGATAGAGGTGACCTTCCCGCTCACGCAGTCTTCCGCTCAAATCACGTATCCGACCCCGGAAGCCGACCTGCCGCCGCACCCGGCTTCCTGTCCGGCTGACGCCACGCCACGACGCGCCTGCACACCGGTGAAAACGGCGTCCGTCCCGCCCTCCGAGGCAGGCAATTCTTGCCGCCATCACCGCCGCTGCGCCGCCGGCGCGCCACCCCATACTCCCTTTCAACCAGTCATGTTACTGTCACGCCAGTTTCATCGATTGTCACATTACCGTCATGAGCAGCCCCTAACCTTCGCGGTGCCGTAGTCATCCGCTCACACACTGGAGGTCTCATGAAATTGATGCAAACCGCGATTGCCGGCCTGGCTGGCGCGCTTTTCGCCGTCGCCGCCCACGCTGCCGACATCACGGGCGCAGGTAGCACGTTCGCGATGCCGATCTATACGAAATGGGCTGCCGACTACCAGCAGTCCGGCGGTTCGAAGGTCAACTACCAGGGCATCGGTTCGTCGGGCGGCCTGAAGCAGATCGTCGCGAAGACGGTCGATTTTGCCGGTTCGGACGCTCCGCTGAAGGATGAAGAGCTCGCGAAGGAAGGCCTGTTCCAGTTCCCGACGGTGGTCGGCGGCGTGGTGCCGGTCGTCAACGTGCCGGGCGTGAAGGCCGGCGAACTGACGCTGTCGGGCCCGGTGCTCGGCGACATCTACCTCGGCAAGATCAAGAAGTGGAACGACCCGGCGATCGCCGCGCTGAACCCGAAGGTCAAGCTGCCGGATACGGACATCGCCGTGGTCCGCCGCGCCGACGGTTCGGGCACGAGCTTCATCTGGACGAACTACCTGTCGAAGGTCAACGACGAGTGGAAGTCGAAGATCGGCGAAGGCACGACGGTCAACTGGCCGACGGGCACGGGCGGCAAGGGCAACGACGGCGTCGCGGCCTTCGTGCAGCGCCTGCCGGGCGCGATCGGCTACGTCGAATGGGCGTACGCGAAGAAGAACAACATGGTCTACACGGCCCTGAAGAATTCGACGGGCACGGTGGTCGAGCCGAAGACGGAAACGTTCAAGGCCGCGGCGGCAGGCGCGAACTGGTCGAAGTCGTTCTACCAGATCCTGACGAACCAGCCGGGCAAGGAAGCCTGGCCGGTCGTCGGCGCGACGTTCGTGCTGCTGCACGCGAAGCAGGACAAGCCGGAGCAGGGCGCGGAAACGCTGAAGTTCTTCAGCTGGGCGTTCAAGAACGGCGAGAAGGCTGCCGACAGCCTCGACTACATCTCGCTGCCGGCGACGGTCGAGACGGAAATCCGCAAGCAATGGAAGACGAAGGTGACGGACGCGTCGGGCAAGCCGGTCGCCGTCGAGTAAGCGATCCAGCGGTTCGCTGCCCGGCCGCGCCGGTCGGGCAGTGTGTGCGGTAAGGCCGGGCGTCACGGCGCCCGGCGATCCAAAGCAGGCACCCATGTCTGATATTTCATACACGTCCTCACGATCGCCCGACACCGCGCAGCAGCGCGCGCCGAGCCGTCTCGGGGATGTCCTGTTCGGCGGCCTTGCGCGGCTCGCCGCGATCGTGACCCTGCTGCTGCTCGGCGGGATCATCGTTTCCCTGATCATTGCGTCGATGCCGACCATCCAGAAGTTCGGCCTCGGCTTCCTGTGGCAATCCGAGTGGGATCCCAACTCGGACATTTACGGCGCACTCGTGCCGATCTACGGCACGCTCGTGACGTCGCTGATCGCACTCGTCATCGCGGTGCCCGTCAGCTTCGGCATCGCGCTATTCCTCACCGAGCTGGCGCCCGTGTGGCTGCGCCGTCCGCTCGGCATTGCGATCGAGCTGCTCGCCGCGATCCCGTCGATCGTGTACGGCATGTGGGGCCTGCTCGTGTTCGCGCCGATCTTCGCCGAATACTTCCAGAAGCCGATCGGCCGCCTGCTCAAGGACGTGTGGGTGCTCGGCCCGCTGACGTCCGGCGCGCCGATCGGCATCGGCATCCTCGCGGCCGGCGTGATTCTCGCGATCATGATCATCCCGTACATCGCGTCGGTGATGCGCGACGTGTTCGAGGTCACGCCGGTGCTGCTGAAGGAATCGGCATACGGAATCGGCTGCACGACGTGGGAAGTGATGTGGAAGGTCGTGCTGCCCTATACGAAGACCGGCGTGATCGGCGGCGTGATGCTCGGCCTCGGCCGCGCGCTCGGCGAAACGATGGCCGTGACCTTCGTGATCGGCAACACGAACCTGCTCGACAGCGTGTCGCTGTTCGCGCCGGGCAACAGCATCACGTCGGCGCTCGCGAACGAATTCGCGGAAGCGCAGCCGGGGCTGCATACGTCCGCGCTGATGGAACTCGGGCTGATCCTGTTCGTGATCACGTTCATCGTGCTGTCCATCTCCAAACTGCTGCTGCTTCGTCTCGAGAAGGGAGAGGGCAAGAAATGAGCGAGCCCATCATGAATTTCCCGGGGCCGGACGGCGCCGTGCTCGACGCGATGCGCAACCGCCTGCAGCGCAAGCGCAAGGCCATCAACGCGATCGCGCTCACCGCATCGCTCGCCGCGATGGCATTCGGCCTGCTGTGGCTCGTGTGGATTCTCTACACCACGGTGCACCTCGGCGTCGGCGGCCTGTCGCTGCAACTGTTCACCGAATCGACGCCGGCGCCGAACACGGAAGGCGGCGGTCTCGCGAACGCGATCGTCGGCAGCCTGCTGCTGTGCGGCTTCGGCACGCTGGTCGGCACGCCGATCGGCATCCTCGCGGGCGTCTATCTCGCCGAATACGGGCAGAAGAACCTGCTGGCGAGCACGATCCGCTTCATCAACGACATCCTGCTGTCGGCGCCGTCGATCGTCATCGGCCTGTTCGTGTACGCGATCGTCGTCGCGAAGTCGGGGCGCTTCTCGGGCTGGGCCGGCGTGATCGCGCTCGCGCTGCTGCAGATTCCGATCGTGATCCGCACGACCGAGAACATGCTGAAGCTGGTGCCGAACGCGCTGCGCGAAGCGGCCGTCGCGCTCGGCACGCCGAAGTGGCGCATGGTGCTGAAGATCACGCTGCGCGCGTCGGTCGGCGGGATCGTGACGGGCGTGCTGCTCGCGGTCGCGCGGATTGCCGGCGAAACGGCGCCGCTGCTGTTCACCGCGCTGTCGAACCAGTTCTTCTCGGTCGACATGAGCCAGCCGATGGCGAACCTGCCCGTCACGATCTACAAGTTCGCGATGAGCCCGTTCGCGGAGTGGCAGTCGCTCGCGTGGGCGGGCGTGTTCCTGATTACGCTCGGGGTGCTCGGACTGAACGTCCTGGCGCGCTCGATCTTCTCGAAAAAGTAACGGCGGAGCAATCCGATGAATATGGCAGAAAGCCACCTGAATCCCGTCGAGCGCACTGCTGCGCCCGCCGGCACGCAAGACGCGGCGCACGGCCGTCCGCTCGCGCCGCTGAACGCGAAGATCGAGGTCAACAACCTCAACTTCTTCTACAACAAGTTCCACGCGCTGAAGAACATCAACCTGCGCATTCCCGAAGGGAAGGTGACGGCGTTCATCGGCCCGTCGGGCTGCGGCAAGTCGACGCTCCTGCGCACGTTCAACAAGATGTTCGCGCTCTATCCGGAGCAGCGCGCCGAAGGCGAAATCCTGATGGACGGCGAGAACCTGCTGACGACGAAGCGCGACATCTCGTTGCTGCGCGCGCGGATCGGCATGGTGTTCCAGAAGCCGACCCCGTTCCCGATGTCGATCTACGACAACATCGCGTTCGGCGTGAAGATGTTCGAAAAGCTCACGCGTTCGGAAATGGACGACCGCGTCGAGTGGGCGCTCACGAAGGCCGCGCTGTGGAACGAAGTGAAGGACAAGCTCGGCCAGAGCGGCTACGGGCTGTCGGGCGGCCAGCAGCAGCGCTTGTGCATCGCGCGCGGCATCGCGATCCGGCCGGAAGTGCTGCTGCTCGACGAGCCTTGCTCGGCGCTCGACCCGATCTCGACGGGCCGCATCGAGGAGCTGATCGCGGAGCTGAAGAGCGACTACACGGTCGTGATCGTCACGCACAACATGCAGCAGGCCGCGCGCTGCTCGGATTACACGGCCTACATGTACCTGGGCGAGCTGATCGAGTTCGGCGAAACCGAAAAGATCTTCATCAAGCCGGTGCGCAAGGAAACGGAAGACTACATCACCGGCCGTTTCGGCTGATGACGGAGAACAACAGTCATGTCGGATAAACATCTGTCGAGCCAGTTCGACGCGGACCTGAATGCCGTGTCGTCGAAAGTGCTGGAAATGGGTGGACTCGTGGAGTCGCAGATCGTCGGCGCGATGCACGCGCTGAACGAATTCGATCGCGAGCGGGCCGAGAAGGTGATCGCGGCCGAGGAAACGCTGAACGCGATGGAAGTGGAGATCGACCAGGAATGCGGCAACATCATCGCGCGAAGGCAGCCTGCCGCGCGTGACCTGCGTCTTTTGATGTCGATTTCGAAAACGATTACGAACCTCGAGCGCGCCGGCGACGAAGCGGAGAAGATCGCGAAACGCGTGCGCCGCCTGATCGACGAACCGGCCGCGCGCACGGTCAACATCGCCGAGATCAAGGTGTCGGGCGAGATGGCCGTGACGATCCTGCGCCGTGCGCTCGACGCGTTCGCGCGCCTCGACACGGTGGCCGCCGCGCAGATCGTCAAGGACGACAAGGAGATCGACCAGGAATTCCGTGCGTTCGTGCGCAAGCTCGTGTCGTACATGCAGGAAGATCCGCGCACGATTTCGGTCGGCCTCGAATACCTGTTCATCGCGAAGGCGATCGAACGGATCGGCGACCACGCGAAGAACATCGCCGAATTCATCATCTACATCGTGAAGGGCACCGACGTGCGGCACCAGCCGCGCGACACGCTCGATCGCGAAGCCAACAGTTAATCGACTCCGTACAGGAAGAACAGAGGTGCCGATGCCCAGCAACATTCTCGTCGTTGAAGATGAGCCCGCGATTTCCGAACTGATCTCGGTGAATCTCCAGCACGCCGGTCACTGCCCGATCCGCGCGTACAACGCCGAACAGGCGCAGAACCTGATCAGCGACGTGCTGCCCGATCTCGTGCTGCTCGACTGGATGCTGCCGGGCAAGTCCGGTATCGCGTTCGCGCGCGACCTGCGCAACAACGAACGGACCAAGCACATCCCGATCATCATGCTCACCGCCCGCGGCGACGAGCAGGACAAGGTGCTCGGCCTCGAAATCGGCGCGGACGACTACGTGACGAAGCCGTTCTCGCCGAAGGAGCTGATGGCGCGCATCAAGGCCGTGCTGCGCCGCCGCGCGCCGCAGCTGACCGAGGACGTCGTGTCGATCAACGGGCTGCGGCTCGATCCGGCCACGCATCGCGTCGCCGCGCACGGGGACGGCAGCGAGATCAAGCTCGATCTCGGCCCGACCGAGTTCCGCCTGCTGCATTTCTTCATGACGCATCCGGAGCGCGTGCACAGCCGCACGCAATTGCTCGATCAGGTGTGGGGCGACCACGTGTTCGTCGAGGAGCGCACCGTCGACGTCCACATCAAGCGATTGCGCGCGGCCTTGAAACCGGCCGGCTGCGATGCGATGATCGAAACCGTGCGCGGCAGCGGCTACCGCCTCGCCAAGCACGCGTAACGTACTCGGGCGTGCCGTGTGCCGCGGCATGCCGTTCATTCTTTCGGACGCTGAATCATGAACATCATCTGGGCGCGCTTTCTGGTGTCGCTCGTGCTGCTCGTGCTGATCGGCGTATTGGTCGGCGTGTTCGCCGGCCCGACTGCGGGCCTCGTGTTCGTGGTCGTGATGCTGGTCGCGCAGGGCTTTTTCAGCACCTTCCATACGCAGCGTCTGTGGCGGCTGCTCGATGCGCCGGTCTACGGCGAAGTGCCGAGCGCGCCGGGCATCTGGGGCGAGATCTACTACCGGCTGCACAAGCTCGCGAAGCAATGGCATGCGCAGGTTCGGCAGGTCGAACAGCAGCACTCGCGCTTCATCCAGGCGATCCAGGCGTCGCCGAACGGCGTCGCGATGCTCGACGACCACGACCAGATCGAGTGGTGCAACGCGATCGCCGAAGTCCATTTCGGCCTCGATGCGAAGCGCGACCTGCGCCAGCACATCACGAACCTCGTGCGTCATCCCGATTTCGTCCGCTACCTGAATGCGCAGCACTACGAGGACACGCTACTGATGCGCGGCATGGGCGACTCGCGGCAGAACGTGCTGGCCGTGCAGGTGTTCCCGTACGGCGAGAACCGCAAGCTGCTGCTCACGCAGGACATCACCGAGCTCGAGCGCACCGACGCGATGCGGCGCGACTTCGTCGCGAACGTGTCGCACGAGCTGAAGACGCCGCTTACCGTGCTGTCGGGCTTTCTGGAGACGATGCGCGAGCTGCCGCTGAACGAGGAGGATCGCGCGCGCTATCTCGACATGATGGAGCAGCAGGCGTCGCGGATGCGGCACATCGTGACCGACCTGCTGGTGCTCGCGAAGCTGGAAGGCGAGAGCAAGCCGCCGGTCGATCGCGCGATCGACATGCGGGCGGTGTTCGACCATCTGAAGGAAGACGCGCGGACGCTGTCGAACGGGCATCACGACATCACGTTCTCGATCGACGAGACGCTCGGGGTCACCGGTGCGCAGACGGAGCTGTTCAGCGCGTTCGCGAATCTCGTCACGAACGCGATCCGCTATACGCCGGACGGCGGCAAGATCGCCGTGTCGTGGCGGCGCGACGGCGCGCAGGGCGTGTTTTCCGTCACGGACAGCGGCTTCGGGATCCCGGCCGCCGATCTGCCGCGGCTCACCGAGCGCTTCTACCGGGTCGATCGCAGCCGTTCGCGCGACACGGGCGGCACGGGCCTCGGGCTCGCGATCGTCAAGCACGTGCTGCAGCGGCACGACGCGCATCTGTACGTGCAGAGCGAGGAAGGGCGCGGCAGTACGTTCACCGCGCGGTTCCCGGGCTCGCGCGTCATCGCGATCCGGCCGGCCGCTTACGAAGCATGATCGCGTAGCGGCCCGGCGTTGAAAAAAGCAGCCCGCCGGCTGCTTTTTTCATTCCGGCGCGACGCGCGACCCGCATCGCGCCGGCGGCTCACGAACAGAACTTCGCGAGCAATCCGAGCTGCGCGTTGCGGATCGTCTTGCCGGTGCGGCGGCGGCGATAGTGGCCGTCGCTGTGCATCTGCCAGGCCGACTGGTTGTCGCCCAGGCACACCGACAGCCCTTCGGCGATCACGCGACGCTTGAGCCTGCGATCGCGGATCGGGAACGCGACTTCGACGCGGCGGAACAGGTTGCGGTCCATCCAGTCGGCGCTCGACAGATAGACGTCCTCGGCGCCGCCCGCGTGGAAATAGTAGATGCGGTGGTGCTCGAGGAAGCGGCCGACGATCGAGCGCACCGTGATGTTTTCCGACAGCCCCGGCACACCGGGCTTCAGCGCGCAGACGCCGCGCACGATCAGGTCGACCTTGACGCCTGCCTGCGACGCTTCGTACAGCGCGGCGATCACCGATGGCTCCAGCAGCGCGTTCATTTTCGCGACGATCCGCGCGCGCTTGCCGGCCTGCGCATTGTCGATCTCCGCGCGGATCGAATCGATGATGCGCGGATGCAGCGTAAACGGCGACTGCCACAGTTCGTGCAGCGTCAGTTCGCCGCCGATCCCGGTCAGTTGCTGGAATACGTGATGAACGTCCTCGCAGATCTTCTGGTCGGCCGTCATCAGCCCGAAGTCGGTGTACAGGCGTGCGGTGCGCGGATGGTAGTTGCCGGTGCCGAGGTGCACGTAGCGGCGCAGCGATGCCTTGCCGCCCTCGACGACGCGGCGCACGATCAGCATCATCTTCGCATGGCACTTGTGACCGACCACGCCGTACACCACGTGCGCGCCGACCGCTTCGAGCTGCGATGCCCAGTTGATGTTGGTTTCCTCGTCGAAGCGCGCGAGCAGCTCGACGACGACGGTCACTTCCTTGCCGTTGCGCGCGGCTTCCATCAGCGCGTCCATCAGCGGCGAGTCGGTGCCGGTGCGGTAGATCGTCTGCTTGATCGCGACGACGCTCGGGTCTCTCGCGGCCTGCTGCAGCAGTTCGAGCACGGGCTGGAAGCTCTCGTACGGGTGGTGCAGCAGGATGTCGCCGGCGTCGATCGCGTCGAACATCGTCGGCGCGTTCGCGATTGCCGCGGGGGTCGACGCGGTGAACGGCGTGAACTTCAGGTCGGGACGATCGACGAGGTCGGGAATCTGCATCAGGCGCACGAGATTCACGGATCCCGCCACGCGATAGCAGTCCTTGTCGCCGAGCTCGCTTTCGTCGAGCAGGCGCCGCACGATGTGCGCCGGCGTGTCGGCCGACACTTCGAGGCGCACCGCATTGCCGAGGTGGCGCGCGGGCAATTCGCCCTGCAACGCGACACGCAGGTTCGTGATTTCGTCTTCGTCGACGAACAGCTCGCTGTTGCGCGTGATGCGGAACTGATTGCAGCTCTTCACGACGAGTTGCGGGAAGAGTTCGCCGACGAAGCGCTGCATGAACGAGCTCAGCAGCACGAAGCCGTGCTCGAAACCCGACAGCGCATGCGGCATGCGCACGACGCGCGGCAGCGCGCGCGGCGCCTGGACGATGCCCATCACGGCCTGGCGGCCGAACGCGTCGCGGCCTTCGAGTTCGACGACGAAGTTCAGGCTCTTGTTCAGCACGCGCGGGAACGGATGGGCCGGATCGAGGCCGATCGGCGTCAGCACGGGCAGCAGTTCGTCGAGGAAGTAGCGCCGCGCCCATTCGAGCTGCTCGTCGTTCCACGTGTCGCTCGCGTGGAAGTAGATGCCTTCCTGTTCGAGCGCTGGCAGCACGGTTTCGTGCAGCATCGTGTACTGTCGATGGACGAGCCGCTGGGCGCGCTCGACGACGAGATCGTAAGCGTGCTGCAACGACATGCCGTCGGGCGTCAGCGCGCCGGGGTTGTCGCGAATCTGCTCCTGCAGGCCGGCCATCCGGACTTCGAAGAATTCGTCGAGATTGCTGCTGGTGATGCAGATGAAACGCAGGCGCTCGAGCAACGGGACATGCGGATCGGCAGCCTGGGCCAGCACGCGCTCGTTGAAACCGAGGATGCCGAGTTCACGATTGAGAAGCGGGTAACGGACGGACATCGGCAGGGTAGAGGGTAATTCAGGCGATGATTCGAACAGACGCTCGGAAACTCTCACGGTACGATGACGTGCTGATGACAATAATGCCTTTATATCCGGAAATTCTACGCCGTAACCCTTTCGTCGCATAAATGTTTCGGCTATATGGAATCGAGCGGCGGGCATGCTCGTCAAGCGTGGCAACGGCAAGCGTTCCACGCTTAAAATGTCGCCTTTGATTGACCGCCCTCGGTTGCCGGAACGGCTGCCGCGGAAGAACGCGCACGGAGCCCCTTCTGATGGTTACAACTCCCCACTTGCTGGCTGCCGTGGATCTCGGCTCGAACAGCTTCCGGCTGATCGTCGGGCGCGTCGAGGAAACGCCGGCCGGCAGCCAGATCTACCCCGTCGATGCGCTGCGCGAGCCGGTTCGGCTGGCCGCGGGGCTGTCGAGCGACAAGATGCTCGACCGCGCGTCGCAGGAGCGGGGCTGGGAGGCGCTCAAGCGGTTCGGCGAGCGCCTGCGCGATTTCCATCCCGACCATGTGCGCGCGGTGGCGACCAACACGCTGCGCGTCGCGAAGAACGCCGCCGAATTTCTCGGCGAGGCCGAGGCGGCGCTCGGTTTCCCGATCGAAGTGATCGCGGGCCGCGAAGAAGCGCGCCTGATCTATGCGGGCGCCGCGCACTCGGTGCCGGCGAGCGCCGGCAAGCGGCTCGTCGTCGATATCGGCGGCGGCTCGACCGAATTCATCATCGGCTCGCACTACACGCCGATCGTGATGGAAAGCCTCTATATCGGCTGCGTGAGCCATAGCCGCACGTTCTTCCCGGCCGGCAACGTCGACGAATACACGATGCGGCAGGCCGAACTCGCGGCCAAGCGCGAGATCCAGATCATTTCGAGCGAGTACAAGAAGGCCGGCTGGGACCAGGCGATCGGCTCGTCCGGCACCGCGCGCGCGCTCGCGGAGCTCGTCGAGGCGAACGGCTTCAACGATCCGGGCATCACGCACGGCATTTCGCGCGGCGGCCTCGAGCGGCTCAAGCGTGCGCTGATCAAGGCGGAGAATGTCAACCGGCTGAAGCTGATCGCGCTGAAGCCCGACCGCGTGCCGGTGCTCGCGGGCGGCCTCGCGATCATGCTGGCGGTGTTCGAGGAGCTGGGTGTCGACTACGTCGATACGACCGACGGCGCGCTGCGCCTCGGCGTGCTGTACGACCTGCTGGGCCGGACGCAGCACGAGGACATGCGGGCGGTGACCGTCGAGGGTTTCACGCGCCGCTACGGCGTCGATCGCGCGCAGGCCGAGCGGATCGGTGCGCTCGCCGTGCGCTTCTACGACGAGCTCGAGGAGGGCGACGAGGAAGCGCGCGAGGAAGGGCGGATGTTCCTCGGCTGGGCGGCCGCGTTGCACGAAATCGGCCTGTCGATCTCGCACAGCGCGTATCACAAGCATTCGGCGTATATCGCGAGCAATGCGGACATGCCGGGTTTTTCGCGTACCGACCAGGCGCGGCTCGCGGCGCTCGTGCTCGGCCATGCGGGCAAGCTCGGCAAGCTGTCTCAGGCGCGCGAGGTCGAGTGGCCGCTGCTGTTCTGTCTGCGGCTCGCGGCGCTGCTGTGCCGGCGCCGGACCGATGCGGGGCTGCCCGACATCTCGGTTTCGCAGATGAAGAAGGGCGGGTACGAGGTGCGTTTGCCGAACGCATGGGTCGAGCAGAACCCGTTGACCGACTATAGCCTCAGCCAGGAGGCGGCGGAGTGGGAGAAGGTCGGTATTCCGTATCGGGTGGTGTATACCGGCGCGTGAGGGGCGATAGCGGGCCCCGGAAGGCGCTCGAGGTCCCGTGGTCATGGGTGATCCGCGGCGGCGCCCGTCAGGCGCGCCCACGAGTTCGTGCTGCCGATTTGCTCAATCCGACGAGCAGACGATCGCGGTCAGGAACGGGAACGCCTGCTTGACGGTTGCGTCGCTGCCGGCCTTGCGTACGGCTTCCTCCACCGAACCCTTCGCGCCGCGTACAACGACGCCGTAGGCCCAGTCGCCGATCGGCGTGCCGTCGCCCGGACGGAAGATCGGGTCGTTCGCCTGATAGCCGAGCACGACATAGACGCCGAAGCCGTACGCCGTCAGCGGGTGGTTCGTGCGGAATGCATTGACCGAATTCGATTCGACGTGCATCGGCTCCGACTGGATGTCGCCGGCGGCGAGCAGCGGCGCGACGAACTTGTGCCCGGTCGAATGGCAGTCGAGCGCGTCGTCGAGCGCTTTCGCCGACGCAGTGCCGGCGGTGGTCGCAAGCACGAGTAGCGACGCACACAGGGCGGTTTCGAGAATGTTGTTTTTCATGCGCGGTTGCGGGTTGTTCACACGTATTATCGCGTGTTCCAGCAAGTTCCGTGCGCGGGCCTGGGTGGGGAGGCGCGGGCGCGTCGATGCGGCAGTGGTCCGTGCCGGGCCGTACTGCCGCGGACACGGAAAACGGGTGTGCGATTCGAGGGCCAGGAAAAACGCGCCCGTAAACGTAAATGGGGCTACAGTGGTTAATCGGAACCCCCTTGATTCCTTGGTCGGAGCGAAAGGGGTCGAACCTGTGGCTCTCTGATCCCAAATCGAACGATGAGCGATAGCGAGAAAAAGCAGCGGGCGGGCAAGGACGGCCCTGAATTTTACGAAAGCGGCGATCGAAGCGTTGCCGATGCCAGAGAAGGGCTGGAAGTATTACTACGACACGCAGGTGAGCGGTCTCGCGATTGAACCGCACCGGGAATCGTGGAGGCTGGTTGGTTTAAGTTAATGCGGACACGTCAGCGGCATTTCTGAGTTGTCTGTAGTAGTTTGCCTCAGCTTCAGCGGGTGGGATATAGCCGAGCGGTTCCATCAGCCGATGATGGTTGTACCAGGCGACCCATTCCAGCGTTGCCAGTTCGACGGATTCCCTCGTTTTCCAAGGGGCGCGCCGATGAATCAGTTCCGTCTTGTACAGGCCGTTGATCGTTCCGGCCAGCGCATTGTCGTAGCTGTCGCCCCGGCTGCCGACCGAGGGCTCGATGCCGGCCTCAGCCGGCCGTTCGCTGTAGCGAATGCTGACGTATTGAGACCCTCTGTCGGAATGATGAATCAAAGTCCCGTCCTCGTCCGGTTGGCGGGCGTACAGCGCTTGTTCAAGTGCATCCCAGAACAAAGTCCGTGGTCATCGACGAGCTGACGCGCCAGCCAACAATACGGCGGGCGAACACGTCGATCACGAATGCCACGTACAGCCAGCCTTGCCATGTCGAGACATACGTAAAATCCGACACCAAGAGCTTGATCTCCGGTTGCAAAAGCTCATCGCGTTTCGCGCGGGCGCAGCGTTTCGACGGATCGCGAAGTTGTGCTGCATGGCGTCGGTAGCCCGACGGGGCAATCCGCAAGACCTTGCAGATCGGCTCGACCCCGAAGGTGTCGCGATGCTGATCAATGAAGGCCTTCAGGACTTGAAACGCGGTCGAGCTCCGCCTGAGCGAAAAACGCGCTCGCCAGTTTGAGAATCTCGTTGGTCCGGCGCAGTCCCTTGACCTCGCGCTCCAAGGCTTTGATGCGTTCACGCTCGGCCGTACTCACGCCATCGCGCTCTCCACGGTCGACCTCGTCGCGCTTAACCAATCCGCTGTTGAAGGGCAACGGTACCCCGCTGCATGTCGTCGGAAGCGAAAATGTGTCGATGCTCCATTTCGAGACGTATTCGGGCGCTCTCGGATTCGATTCCCACTCGAAACTGAACGGATCATCGTTGGCCGCTCCGTTCCAGCGTCGCAGCGACTTGATCGATTCGCTTGCGATTCTGCAGGAGGGCTACAAGGCGACATTTCTCGATGCCCCTCCGCTCAAGCCTACTGGTCAACGGATCCCGATAGCGCAATTGAAAATTTCGGATCAAGGCAAGGCATTTATCAAGGGGTGGGAGGGTGTGCACTATGACACTGCGAAGGCAAATACTTACTATTACAACGACAGTAAGGGCTACTGCACGGTTGGCTGGGGTCACCTGATTGCCGAAAGCAGTTGTGCGGCGAACGGGTACATTGCAATGTCGAGCAAGATAACCGTTGCTGAGGCTCAGACACTTTTTGACAACGATGTCGCGGTGATCGAAGGTCGTGTCAAGAATGCGATCAGCGTACCGCTCTACCAGCACGAGTACGATGCACTGGTCTCGCTCGCCTTTAACATGGGCAGTCTGAGCAAAGCGCCAAGTCTGTGTCGTAAACTGAACAACGGTGACTACACTGGAGCACCTGTCGAATTCCTGGATATCGAAAACAAGACGCGCCGCGAACGAGAGCACGACATGTTTTGCCTTGGCACTTACAATTCCAACCATTAAACGAACGATGTCTTTTTTTATGAACAAAATCACACTGAGCTTAATCATCCTGATGTCGGTGGTCTTTGGGCCGACGCATGCATCGGCCGAGGAAATATATCGAATGATAGGTGCAGCGCAGTTCGAACAAGGACATGACACACACCAGTTGCCCTTTCCGGTCAATCCCCAGACCGCAGCTTTTCTCACTTTCGATGACAGTGCGTTTGCACTTCATTACACCGGGCACAGTTGCAACGTAAAGATCGACAAGAAAATGAACTTCTATGTCGACCCGGTCATCTCTCACTCGTTCGGTTCCAGAGACAAATTCAATGCCTTTCTGAGCGCGAGGTTCCATGCGAAAGGCGCGGCGCTGACTGATACCTATATTCTGGGTGATGTCGACGCACCGCTCTGCTCGGGCCTCCGATCCGCGATGATCTATCGATCGCAGGACGAGATGGTGTTGCTCGACGGTTCTTGGGCGTACGCCTTCGCGCGTCAGACCCATGCGCCAGCAAATGCGGAGCAAAGTTTCGACTGCAGTAAAGCCGCAACGAATGTCGAACACCTTATATGCAAGAATCCAGATCTGATTAAACTCGATGCGACCGTCAATCGTGGCTACGTTGCGATGATGCTGACCAATTCGAAAGAAATTTCATACCAAGATCCAGTGAGACTGAATCAAATCAACTGGATCAAGACAGTACGGAATTCCTGTAGTGATAACGCTTGTTTGATGAAAGCATATAACGGCCGCATAGCCTACATCAAAGGTAGGATAGCAAGCACCTACCCGTCTTATCCCGACGAGGAATCCAATCAAGAAGGTGATTGATGCGCGCGCACCTCTGTCCAGGCAACACGCAGAAACTCGTTCTCAACTTTGTTGAGGTGCAAAATGGCACTAGCTATCATCGTGGTCGGAGATATGACATCGCATGGGGGGCGCGTGATCAGCGGCTCGGATATCCATACGATGGGAGGTAAGGCGATTGCTCGTCTGCATGATCTCGTTGACTGCCCAGAGAAATATCCCGATGGCAAATCGCACGGCATTAACAAGATCATTGAAGCACATCCAACATTGACAATTGGCGGCGAGCGTGTCGCGCTACATGGCCACCACACCGAATGCGGTTGCATGTTGATTGGCAGCACCGCTACGCAGGTCGGAGACTAGTGTCACCTCGGTGATCGACTTAGCTCGGATTTACATGCCGGATTGTGGACCGTGAGCAGGCGTGCGAGCCCGATCCGGTGTGGCGTCCGGTCTGCAGTAAGCGAGTCTCCAGCACCGTCTCGACGGCCTGACCAGAAATTGCCAAAGTAGTCCCCACCACTTCAAGTAGCGGGGACTACTTTGACAACAGAAGCACCAAAGAGGATTGGCCGCAAAGGCATCCCGAATCACCCGCTCGAATTCCGGCGCGAGATGGCCAGGCTGGCATGCGAGCCCGGCGTGTCGGTCGCGCGCCTGGCAATGGAGCACGGCCTGAATGCGAATCTGGTGTTCAAATGGCGCCGTTCGTTGCGGGCCGGCGAATACGATTCGGCTGGACTGCTACCGGTGAAAGTGGAGACGCCGCTTGCCGAGACTACGCCGCTGGTGCCGGTGTCGCCGCCGACCACGATACCGACCGGCGCGATTGAGATCAACGTAGGCAACGCCCATGTCCGCATCGAAGGCGCTCCGAACGAGAGTACGTTGACGCTGGTGCTGCACATGTTGCGCGGCATGCCGGGGATGGCAGCGTGATCGGTTTGCCGAGTCGAACTCGCGTCTGGTTGGCTGCAGGCGTGACCGACATGCGCTGCGGGTTCAACACCCTGGCGGCTAAGGTCCAGACCGTGCTGGAGCGAGATCCGTTCAGGGGGCACGTGTTCGTGTTTCGTGGCCGGCGGGGCGATCTGGTCAAAGTGCTGTGGTGGAGCGGCGACGGCATGTGTCTGCTGATGAAACGCCTGGAGCGTGGGCGCTTCATCTGGCCGCGCGCCGATGGCGGCGTGGTCTGCCTGAGTCAGGCCCAGTTATCGATGCTGCTCGAAGGCATCGACTGGCGGCAGCCGGTGCGTACGACCGAGCCGAGTTCGGCGTTGTAAACCTACCGGCGCCCGCGTAAACTGCGGGCATGACCACGGCCAACGCCTATCCGGACGACATCGAAGCGCTCAAAGCCTTGTTGCTTGAGCGCGATGCGCGCATCGGTCATCTGGAAGATCTGGTCCAATCACACGAAGCCGTGGTGGCCACGGGCAAGGCCGAGATCGAGCACCTGAAGCTGCTGATCGCGAAGCTGCGCCGTATGGCATTCGGGCGCAGCTCCGAGAAACTGGATCGCCAGATCGAGCAGCTCGAACTGAAACTGGAAGATCTCGAAGCCGACGAAGGCGCTGCGCCCATCGAGATTCCCAAGGCACCGCGCACGGTACCGGAACAGATACAACGCAAGCCGCTGCCGGAGTATCTGCCGCGCGACATACGAACGTACCTGCCGGAGTCCGACGAAACCTGCAAGGCGTGCGGTGGCGCGATGACGCCGCTCGGCGAAGACGTGTCCGAGCAACTGGAGTACGTGGCGGCCAGCTTCCGCGTGATTCGCCATGTTCGACCGAAACTGGCCTGCACCTGTTGCGATCAGATCGCACAGGCGGCAGCGCCAAGCCGCCCCATCGAACGGGGTCAGGCCGGCCCGGGACTACTTGCGCATGTGCTCGTGGCGAAGTTCAACGATCACCTGCCGTTGTACCGCCAGTCGGCGATCTACGCCCGAGAAGGCGTGGAACTGGATCGCTCGTTGCTGGCGAAATGGGTGGGGCACAGTGCCAAGCTACTGCAACCGCTGGTCGATGCATCTGGCCAAGTTCAAGGGGACGCTGCAGGCCGATGCCTATGGCGGCTATCAGAAGATCTACGAGACCGGCAAGGTACTTGAGGCGGCTTGCTGGGCGCATGCCCGGCGCAAGTTCTACGATCTGTACGCGGCGCGGCCCAACGCGCTGAACAAGGAAGCGCTGGAACGCATCGGCGCGCTCTACGAGGTCGAAGAAGCGATCCGGGGCAAACCGCCAGACGAGCGGCAAGCGCACCGGCAGACGAACGCCAAACCATTACTCGAACAGTTCCATGTGTGGCTAAACGCCGCGCTGGCAACACTCTCGCGCAAATCGGACACGAGTCAGGCCATCCTCTATGTCCTGAACCGGTGGGAAGCATTGACTCGCTACTGTGACGACGGACAATTGGAAATCGACCATCTGCCGGTCGAACGGGCACTGCGCGGCGTTGCCCTGGGCCGACGAAACTACCTGTTCGCCGGCGCGGATTCTGGCGGCGAACGTGCGGCCGCGATTTACAGCCTGATCGGCACGGCCAAGCTCAATGGTATCGATCCCGAGGCGTACCTGCGTCATGTCCTGGCGCGCATCGCCGCTCACCCGATCAACCGAATCGACGAACTGCTGCCCTGGACGGTGACCCCTCCCACGCCGTGAAGGGATAATGCCACTGATGCCCAGACCTCGGAGATCAGATGGCCAAGTCGTTCCAGCGCTATACCTTGCACGTGCAATTACTGTATATCCAACCGCCTATCTGGCGCCGGATCACAGTCGAAGGACCCGACTCGCTGCGCAAGTTACACCACATTCTGCAAGCAGCCTTCGGGTGGGAAAGCACACACATGCACGACTTCCTGATCGACGGGAAAACCTACGCCATGTTCGATGTCGATGCGGCACTAGAGTTCATGGATCGATCGAAGACATTCGACGACCGGAAAACCAAACTGAACAAAGTCCTGCGACCTGACTCGCGCATTCTCTACCGCTATGACTTCGGAGACGGCTGGGATCACCAGATCGTGGTCGAAAGCGTTGAGACGATTGCAGACGAGTCGTGGGGCGAGTCCAGGGTGATCGATGGTGCTCGCGCTTGCCCACCGGAAGACGTCGGCGGTGCGCCAGGGTATGAAACGTTCCTGACCACGTTGCGCGACAGTCCTGACAGCGAAGAAGCGGATAACTATCGTCAATGGGTCGGCCCAGGATTCGACCCGGAGCTATTCGATTTGCGTGCTGCCAACGCCGCGTTGATGCGACTCGCGACCAATCGATGGGGTAATCGATAACTCCGTCACGACGGTGCTGGTGACGCGCTTACCAGAAGATTGGCAAAGGTTAAAGATTTCTCTCCAATTTCTCAAGATAGATATATTGTTGCGATCATGAAATACAAAAGAAATTGTCTCGATGACGTGAAAAATGCTGATTTGGAGCGAGCAATCTTCACGCATCATGCTAATAACGAGTGGGCCAGCCTGCCAGGCGATTAGTATGGTCAAGGTGGCGTCAACATGAAATCAGTGAAGGAGCATTTTGAAAAATATGTGGCGGACGAGCTAGCGGGAAATAGTGATCTTGCAGTTCCTGTTGGTGGTCTTGATGATTTGATTAAATAAAAAACGAACAATGAAGAGCGATATTTTACTGAAATTTGCCATTGTGGTTGCGGCAATGAGCCATGCCTTGTGCTGGGGGCAGGATGTCGATTTCGCAAATCATCCTTCCACTCTTTATCGAGGTGCCCTCCATATACCGAAGTATTACAAAAAAACAGATTCCGGCTGGCGGGATGATGATGGCAAGCTAGTGGGGCCTCCTGTAATAAATTTCGCGGGAAAATATCACATCGGGGTCCATAGTTGCGGCATGGAGTGTCGTTACTACACTTTATCAGACCTTTCGACGGGAAGGGATTTAAACTCCCTGGATATGTTTTCGTCAAACGGCAAAGCGCCTAACAAAACTCAGGATGGCAGATCATATATCACTGAATTGCTAAGCAAGGCAGAGAGCAAGATGCTTGTCGCAAAATACTATATCGACGCATCAAACGGAAAGCCTGCCGAGTGCCGGCAGCGGAAATTCATTCTCGATGACAATATTAAGATAGTCGCCATCCCAAATTCATTCTCCTCTTGCAAAACAGAAAATTAGAGTCATTTCTTCACCACGACGAAATATCATGATAAATTTAATCCGCCTTCACGATGACGCTGATCACGAAGGCAAGGTCATTACAGCCTCTTCGACAATGTCTTTTGACGGCCGTTACGTCGCGCGAAAAGGCGACTATGTGTCGTGCCCTCGGCATCCTGACGTATCACCCAACGTCATCGAAGAGGGTGACGGATCGATGATGGATGACGGCCTTCCAATCGCGCGTCACGGCCATCGCGCCACGTGTGGCTGCCATCTGATATCGAGTCTCGTATGACCGCTACTGAACAAGGCACGGATCATTGGAGGTATCTCCGGGATGTGCGCGAACTAGGTAGCGCCGGGCGAGGATCCGGGCCAGAGCGATCAAGATCGACAGTTTTCGGGATCTGTACCACTGGACGCCGTGGAAGCCGCAGATCCGTCAGGACTACGACGTGCCGATCGTCGGCTACGTAGACGACCAGTTCAAGCCGCTGATCGCCAACTTCGGCTTCCTGCCGCGCGCGATCCAAAAGGAGCGGATTGAAGCGGCCAGGGCGGCCGGCAAGACGCCAGGCGTCATGCGCACCGTGATGAACGTGCGGTGACCTGCCCCCGGTTTTAGTCCGAACTGCAGTCAGAGTCCGAGGTTAAAAACTGCTGCTTCGCGCCGTGCGCCCGGGCGAACTGCGCAGGCGTCAGATAGCCGAGCGAGCTATGAGGCCGCTCGGTGTTGTACTCGATACGCCATTCCTCAATCAGCCGCTTGGCGTGGCGCATTGAGACGAACCAGTGCTCGTTCAGACATTCATCGCGGAACCGTCCGTTGAAGCTCTCGATATAGGCATTCTCCACCGGCCTGCCAGGCCGAATGAACGACAGCGTGACACCGGCTTCGTAGGCCCATGCATCCAGCACCTTACCAGCGAACTCCGGGCCGTAGTACATGCAGAATGTCAGCCATCAGGGGTAACGGGCATCCTTTGGATTGCCCGTTCACCGCCCGCCGGAGGAAACCGAAATGGCCGACTTGCTGGAAGGTACGCTGCCCCT